>JAFSYP010000014.1 GCA_017449935.1 Clostridia bacterium | reverse complement strand
CAGAGGCGGCCAGACGAGAACGGGCAGACTGTTCGTGACGATCCGCCTGGCGGACGGCACAACGCAGACGCTGTACAGCAGCACCTGGTCCGAGCTCATCACCCCGTAAGCAAACCCCATAGGCCCATAACAACCCAACAAACCCGGCAGACCAAACGGCCTGCCGGGCTTTGAACTTTTCGGTCGGTCATATTCGTCAATCACAAATGCGTGCGAACGTGCCGGCACCTCGTAGGGACGCCCGTCCGCATTGAATCCGACGGAACCTTTTGATCCGACGGAGCTTCCCGTTCCGACGGAACCGATCGAACCGGATTCGGATCTTGACGCGGGCATCATACAACCGAACCATACATGTGACGCTGATGAAGCCGAAGCGCTCTTACCCGAAGGCGATACGCCTGAACCGTAAACAGAACAACAGAATCAAGCAGCAAAAACGACCGCTCGACAGGAATTCTGCCGGGCGGCTTTTGTATATCATACAGTTTTCGCTCACGGCTTCACCCGCAGGGGTGGCACGATGTCCCGAAAAAGCGTCATTCCGAGCGCGACGGTGCGTGGGAATCCGTACCCCATACACAGCGCAGAGGCAACCGCGCAAAGGGGAACGGATCGCCGCGCTCCGCTCGCGATGACAACGCCGGAGGCGGCATCGTACCGGGGGCGACGGGCGGTCATGCCCGCCGAAAACACATTTTTTTCCGGGAGAGTTGTCTTAAACAGGACAACCCTCCCTGCTTTTTTCTCTGTAGGTGAAGAGAAAAATTTTCAGATGCAAAGGAGAGATTGTTATGCAAAAACAATCAGACACACGCGCACCCCGGAGATACATCACGCAGATCGTCGCGTTTCACCGCTGGCTGAAGTCGCATTATCTGCCGCCGAACGCGCAGCTTATGTGGTACAGGATGATCGCGCTGTTCAACGAATGCGGTTGGCCGGCGACGGTGCAGATCGACAGCTGGCGGCTGGCGGCTATGATCGGCTCGCAGACGGAGAAAACCGCGCTGCTCGCCCGGGACAAGTTGGTAGAAGCGGGCTTTCTGCATTATGAAAAAGGCGGGAAGGGCTGTCCGAACCGCTACGAGATGCTCTGGTTCCCCGACCCGCGCGAAGAAACGGACAGTACTCTTGACAGTAAATAAAGCCGAAAAAATTACGGCGTCTCTGACAGGGAAAACGACAGGGCATTCTACCGACATAAATAGATAAAGAAAAAGATAAGATAAGATATAATAAATACGCCCGCGCGGCGCGCGTGGCGTTTGCGTCGTATGCGCACGGGCGCAAAAAAAGAACCGTCGGTCCGGGACAGTCGTCATCCGGGCGTGCGAGGCAAGCCGGACGGAATGCTTCCCGTCGCGCAAAAACCGTGACGGGCGTATTCGTCGGTGTTTACAGCTTATTTACGTTTTGGAAGAATTGTGTTCACCTTTTTGCTGTATACTGAACCGTGACAGAGCCCGTCTGCATATACTGGGATCGGGAGAAATGCCGCCGCATGTGAGCTTCTGCCGTCGAAACGGTGTATAACATGCCGTTTTAGCGAAAATTTTTTCACAATTACGCGTCTGCGAAACACAGGATGTTGTGCTAAGGCGCGCGGCGGGACACTATTCCGAAAAATTTATCATTTACAAACGGGTGAGAGTGATGTATAATAAAGTAACTGTAAAATCAGGTGAATTGGCTTTGGAGGGGACCGGCAGTGGAATGTTATCTTGACAACAGCGCCACAACGCCGGTATGCGACGAGGCGGCGCAGGCCGTGTCGGACGCGCTGCTGCATCATTGGGGCAATCCCTCCTCGTTGTACCGCAAGGGTATGCAGGCGGAGGACCTGCTGCAGGACGCCCGCGAAGCGATTGCCGAGCGGCTGAATTGCCGTGCGGAGGAGATCTTCTTCACGAGCGGCGGCACCGAGAGCAACAACATCGCCGTTCTCGGTACGGCGGCCGCCATGCGGCGGTACGGCAGCCGCGTCGTGATCTCCTCGATCGAGCATTCCAGCGTGGAGGAGTCCGCGCGGCAGCTCGAAGCGCAGGGGCTTGAGGTCGTTCGTCTGCCGGTCGGCGCGGACGGAAAGGTGTCCGAACAGGCGATCTTCCAGGCGGTCAACCGCAACACGATCCTTGTAAGCCTGATGGCGGTAAACAATGAAGTCGGTTCCGTGCAGCCCGTGCAGGCGCTGCGTCGCGCGGTCCGTGCGGCGGGGTCGCCCGCCGTGATCCACTGCGACGCGGTACAGGCATTCGGCAAGTTGCCTTCGCTGCGTCCCGGCGCGCTGGGCGTGGACCTGATGAGCGTGAGCGCGCATAAAATACACGGGCCCAAAGGCGTCGGCGCGCTGTATGTGCGCGGCGGCTATAAAAAGGGCGGCGCGGCCGTTCGCATTTCCCCGCGCACCTTCGGCGGTCTGCAGGAGGGGACGCTGCGTCCCGGCACCGAACCGGTCCCGGCGATCGCGGGCTTCGGCGCCGCGGTGCGTGCGCTTCCGGACGCCGAGACGGTCTATGCGCGCATGGAGCAGTTGCGGTCGTATCTGCTGGACGGGCTTTGTGCCATCGACGGGATCACGGTCAACTCCCCGGCCGACGCGCTGCCGTACATCGTCAACATTTCCACGCTCGTAAATTCCGAGCCGATGATGAATTTCCTCTCCCGTCGGGAGATCTACGTTTCCTCCGGCTCCGCCTGCTCAAAGGGGCACAAGAGCCGCGTGCTGCGCAGTATGGGCCTGAACAACGCGCTGATCTCGTCGGCGCTGCGCATCAGCTTTTCGCACCGCACGACGACGCGCGAGATCGACCTTTTCCTGGAGGGACTGGCCGAGGGCAAGCGGACGATCCGCACGGCAAGACGATAACAAAACAGGAGTATTCCTTTTCTATATGAAAGAAGTCATTTTACTCAAAAACGGTGAGATCGCCCTGAAAGGACTCAACCGGCGGACGTTTGAGGATCAGCTGATCAAGAACCTGCGCCGCCGTCTGTCCCCGTTCGGGACGTGGCAGTTTTCCGCGGCGCAGTCCACGGTGACCGCGATCCCCGTTGAGGACACGGCGGATATGGACGGGGCCGCGGCAGCCTGCGGAAAGGTGTTCGGCTTCGTCGGGTATTCCAAAGCGCTGATGACGGACAAGGATATGGACGTCATCCGCAGCGTCACGGGCGACTATCTCGAGGACGCGCTGCGCGAGGCAAAAACCTTCAAGGTATGCGCCAAGCGCGCGGACAAAAAATTCCCGTTTACGTCTCCGGAGATCTGCGCGGAAATGGGCGGCGTGCTGCTGTCCCGGTTCCCGCATCTGCGTGTGGACGTACACGATCCCGACCTGACGGTCAATATCGAAGTGCGCGACAAGGCGGCGTTTATCCACGGCAACCAGCAGAAGGGCGCCGGCGGGATGCCGTCGGGCAGCGCGGGCAAGGCCGCGGTGCTGATCTCCGGCGGGATCGACAGTCCGGTCGCCGCGTGGATGATGGCAAAGCGCGGGCTTCAGCTCGAGGCGGTGCATTTTGCTTCTCCGCCGTATACAAGCGAACGCGCCGAAAAGAAGGTCCACGATCTGCTGGGCAAGGTCGCGCTGTACAGCGGCCGCATCCGCCTGCACGTTGTGCCCTTCACCGAGGTGCAGGAGGCGATCCGGGACAACTGCCCGGAGGAGCTGTTCACCATCCTCATGCGCCGGTACATGATGCGCATCGCCGAGCAGATCGCCCGGCAGAACGACTGCGGCGCGCTGATCACGGGCGAGTCCGTCGGACAGGTCGCGAGCCAGACGCTCTATGCGCTCGCCTGCACGGACGAGGCGGTTTCCATGCCCGTGTTCCGTCCGCTGATCGGCATGGACAAAAACGAAGTGATCGAGATCTCCCGCAGGATCGACACGTTCGAGCTGTCCATCCTGCCGTACGAGGACTGCTGCACGGTCTTTACGCCGCGGCATCCGCGCACGCATCCGAAGCTCTTTTATGTGCAGCAGGCGGAGAATCTGCTGGACGGCGCGCTTCTGTGCGCCGAGGCGGTCGCGGGTACGCGCACGCTGACGATCCGGGGGAGATAATAAACCTATGTTGACTTGTGAGATCGTGTCTGTCGGCACCGAACTGCTGCTGGGAGACATTCTCGATACAAACGCGCAGTATCTGTCTGCGCAAATGGCGCTGCTCGGTATTGCGGTGCTGCACCGCTCGACGGTCGGCGACAACGCCGCGCGGCTCGAAGAAACGGTGCGCGGCGCATGTGCGCGCAGCGACGTCGTGCTGCTGACCGGCGGGCTCGGCCCGACGGCGGACGATCTGACCAAAGAGGTCTGCGCCGCCGTGATGGGCTTCGAGCTGGTGCGGGACGAAGAAGTCGCCGACGCCATCCGTGCGTTTTTCCAAAGGCGCGGGACGCCGATGCCGCAGAGCAACCTCAAGCAGGCCGACGTGCCGCGGGGCGGGAATGTGTTCCCGAACGCGAACGGCACCGCGCCCGGCATGGCGATGGAGCGCGGCGGCAAATGCGTGATCCTGCTGCCCGGCCCGCCGCATGAGATGCGGCCGATGTTCGATCTGCAGGTGAAGCCGTTTTTACAGGCGAAAACAACCGGCGTGATCGTTTCGCACACCGTACGCACGATGGGGATCGGCGAGAGCGCGCTGGCCGAGCGCGTGGCGCCGCTTCTGGCGGGCGGCAATCCGACCGTAGCGCCGTATGCCAAGCAGGGCGAATCGCTGCTTCGCGTCACGGCGCGTGCCGAAACCGCGCAGCAGGCCGAAGCGCTTATGGCGCCGGTCCTGCGCCGGATCCGCGACGCGGTCGGCGAATATATTTACGGGATCGACGTGGAGGACATCCAGCACGCCGTGGTGCAGGCGCTTCGGGAAAAGAAGCTCCGACTGGCGACGGCGGAGTCCTGTACGGCAGGATATATTTCCAAACGCATCACAGAAGTGCCCGGCGCGTCCGACGTGTTCGACTGCGCGCTGGTCACGTATTCCAACGAAATGAAAGAAAAGCTGCTCGGCGTGCGGCATGAAACGCTCGCGCAGTACGGCGCGGTCAGTGCCGAGACCGCCGCAGAGATGGCGGCGGGCGCCCTGCGCGTCAGCGGCGCGGATATTGCCGTCGCCGTGACGGGCGTGGCCGGTCCGGGGTGCAGCGAACAAAAGCCCGTAGGTCTTGTGTATATCGGCGTCGCGGACGCGCGCGGCACGGAAGCGATACGCTTTGACACGGGACGCAGGGACCGCGAATTCAACCGCTATGTGACCGCGTCCAAGGCGCTGCATACGGTTTGGCAGAGAGTCCGGAGTATTTGAGAGGAATCATTATGGCAAAGAAGAAAAAGAAAAGCGCGCTCAATATCCCGATGCTGGTGATCGCGGCCGTTTCGCCGGTCGTCTTTCTGACGTTTTCGGGATTGACGGTCCGCAATATCCTGATCGGCGAGGAGCCGTCCGATCCGGGCATGGAGGACGTGACGCCCGTGCAGAACGCCGCCGCGGCTTCGACCGATTACGTTACGCAGCCGCGCAAGATGTTCGACAGGCTTTTCGTGCGGGACGGCGGCGCGGAGTATCTGCCTGACATGCTGGACCGGTACAAGCTGCTGTATGCCGCCAACCCCGACACCATCGGCTACCTGAAGGTGCCCGGTACGTCCATTGACACGGTGGTCGTGCAGTCGGACGAGGACGACGGAACGACCGGCAAGTACCAGTACCTCAAAAACGATTTCTACGGCGAGTACACGAAATACGGCAACGTGTTTCTGGATTACCGCTGCGGTAAATATACGCTGAGCACAAACACGATCCTTTACGGCCATACGACCGAGGACGGCCAGCAGGTCTTTTACGATCTGTCCAAGTATTACGACGCCGAGTTCTACAAGAAGCACCCGATCGTCGAATACAGCACGCTGTACAACACCTACCGCTGGAAGATCTTCGCCGTCTTTGCGACGACGGTCGAGGCCTCGGATGACGACGGGTACGTTTTCGACTACATCTATCCCGCCATGGACACGGAGGATATGCAGGGGTATCTCGCAGCCGTGAAGGAGCGCGAGCTGTACCACACGGGCGTGGACGTGCAGCCGACGGACAAGATTTTGACGCTCTCGACCTGTTCGTATCTGTTCCACACCAACGGCAGACGGATCACGGCGCGGCTGGTCGTCGTCGCACGGCAGCTTCGCGACGGCGAACCGGAGACCATCGATCCCGCGCTGGTGATCACCAACACGAATTACCGCCGCCCGCAGGCGTGGTACGACGCGGTCGGTCAGCAGAATCCATATAAGAACGGCGTTCGCTGGACGCCGAAGTATTGAGTCCAAAAGGAGGAGCATTCCATATGGATGAGAAAAACACCAACATCCCCCAGACGCCGGACGCCGCCGACAGCACGCCGGACGAGGACATCGGTGCATTCCTGGACAGTGTGTCGGGCGAAGGCTCCGCCGACGATTTTCTGAATCAGCTGTATGCCGATTCCTTCAAGGATCTGACGTCTGATTTTGATTCTTTGCTCAAGGAGTATCAGAGCATCGATCCGGACGATCTGACCGGGCAGCATCCCGCTTCGGAGGAAAAAGCGGAGCCGGTCCAGGAGATGGAGGATATCTATTCCTACTCCGACCGCGAAGAGGCCGAAACGCACAGAAAGTTTTCCGAATCGGTGCAGCAGGCGATGGAGGCCGAGCAGGCCGAAGCCGAGCGCGCCGAAGCGCAGGCGGACGCGTTCAATCTGTCGATAGATATGTTGGACGATTCGCAGGCGGATTTTGCGCAGGCGGTAGAGCAGGCGGCAGCGCCGGAGCAGGCGCAGCACACGCAGATCTATTCCGCGGGCGCGGTGCGCGAAGCGGCGAAGGACAAGCCGCAGCAGGGCCGTCCGCAGCAGAGCAGACCGCAGCAAGGCCGCCCGCAGCAGAACAGACCGCAGCAGAACAGACCGCAGCAGGGCAAACCGCAGAACGGTAAAAAGCCGGCCAAAGCCAACGCGCAGAAGCAGAAGAAGAACGGCAGCAAGCGTTCCCTGTTCCCGCAGAAGAACGACAGCACGTTCGAGATCTTCCGCAAGGTGCTGTTTTTGGTGTCGCTTGTGGTCGTGGTGGTCTGCATCGGGATCATCGGCAACACGTATCTGCTTCAGCCGTATCTGGAAAAAGGACGCGCGGGCAGGATCAGCGATCTGTTGAAGAACGACGACGTCAGCGACGAAGCGTCCTTCCGCGCGGCGTACGGCAACACGTCGCTGCCGACCGGTATGCGCTATGACCTGGCGAAGTTCTACGCCGAGAACAACGATTTTTACGGCTATCTGGAGATCCCCGGCACCGGCGTTTCGACGCCCGTCGTGCAGGGCAAGGACAACAAGGAATATCTGCGCAAGAATTTCTTCGGTGAGA
The DNA here is from genome assembly GCA_017449935.1 of Clostridia bacterium. Lineage (GTDB taxonomy): Bacteria > Bacillota > Clostridia > Oscillospirales > Acutalibacteraceae > UBA1425. The sequence goes on along the minus strand of JAFSYP010000014.1, from coordinate 6,882 downwards.
CGACGAAATACGGTTGTCCCTTCCTCAACGTCAAGAATACGTATGCGGCGCTGGACGACAACACCAGCATTTTCGGCCACAACATGGAATACGACGATCTGGTATTCGGCGAGCTGGAGAAATACCGCGAGATCGAAGGCTTCCGCAAGGCGCCCGTGATCCATCTGGAAACGATGTACGCCGACTACACGTTCAAGATCTATGCCGTTTTCCTGTCCGATTCCGCGGGCGATTCGACCGGCTGGTTCTTTGACTACATCTTCACCCAGCTCAAGGACGACGCCGAGCGCAAGGAGTATATCGCCGAGCTCGATCAGCGCAAGCTGTACTCCACGGGCGTGGACATCCTGCCGACGGACAAGCTGCTGACGCTGTCGACCTGCGCGTATGACTTTTCGACGGAACGACTGGTCGTCGTCGGCCGTCTGGTGCGCGAAGGGGAGCTTGCCACGGTGGACGTGTCCAAGGCCGTGAAAAACAACAATCCGCGTTTTCCGGATAAATACTATCAGAGAAAGGGGATCGCCAATCCGTACGCGAATGCGCCGAAATGGATCCCCAATGCGTAAGGCCGCAGAAGGAAAACGAAACCGGACGAGCATCCGCCCTTTTTTGAGGGCCGATGAACATGGGAGGTTTTTGTGTGAAAGTTGAATGTATTGCTATTGTTAAAGATTACGCGAAGGCGGACGTGCGCGCGCAGCAGACGCTGGAGGACGCTTTTACCCGCATGGGCATTCAGGCCGAAGCGTTTCATGTGCTGGAGGACGCGAATCTGTTTTTCAGAAAGATGGGCGAGATGTTTGCCCGTTCCGACGTGATCGTCGCCGCGGCAGACGAAGGCTCCTTCCTCGAACAAAAGTGGAACATGCTCAAGGCGCTGGGGCTCAAGAGCGAGATCTGCCCCGCCGTGGCTTCCGTGATCCGCGCGGAGCTGTCCGCGCCGGATACGTCCATGAAGGCGCACGCCCTCATGCCGAAGGACGCCGCCGTCTTCCTGACGTCGGACGGCCTGTATTCCGGCTTTGCCGTACAGAGCGGCAAACAGACGCTGCTGTATCTGCCGCTTTCCGGCAGCCGGATGGACGAGATCGTCGAAAACGGCGTGGAGCCGTATTTTGCGGACCGCATCGCGGCGGCTGCGCCGAAGGCGGAAACGCGCGTCGAAGAAACGCCGGAGCCGCAGGACGAGAAGCCGCAGGCCGAGCGTCCGACGATCGATATTCCGGACAACAACGAGCGCTTTGACGAGACGGCGAGACTGCTGTCCGAGCGCGACCTGACCGTTGCGTTCGCTTCGACCGAAACGAACGTGTTTATTCAGAACGGCGTGCGCAGCAATCCGCTGTTCGGCGAGTCGTTTATCCCCGCCGCCGTGCAGGACGATCCGGCCAGCCGCGATTCCCGCACGGAGCGCATCGCTTGTCTTGCGGACGCCGCGCGGCAGGAGATCGGCACCACGCTCGGCGCGGCGATCTCCAACATATACTCGCTGGGCATGGATTCCAAAGAGCTGTTCCTGTATGTGGCGCTGTCGGACGGCACAGACGCCAACGTGCGCAAGATCACCGGACAGCCCGGATTGTCGACGGGCGATCTGGTATCGCTGGCGACGAACGAACTGTATACGATGCTCCAGGATTATGCCGACGGCGCGGCTTTCCCGCCCGACGATACCGAGGTCAAGCCCCTGCGGCTGTACGCCGAGAGCGCGCAGTCTGCCGCGGCGAACGCCAAACGCAAGCGCGGTACGGCGATCCGTGTCGCGGTCTGTATCGCGATCGCGCTGATCCTGTGCGTGCTGATCGGCTTCTATTTCAAGGATCAGGTTTCGGCGTTCTTTGACAATGTGCAGCAGCAGGCGCCGGCTGCCCTCGTGCAGGCGACGACCACGACCACCATGCCGCAGACGACAGAATATATTCCGGAAGAAACGACAGAACAGACGCAGCCGTTTACGGCCGAGGACGTCGATCTGGCGCTCTTCGGTACGGCGGACGCCGTACCGGAGGAAACGACGACAGCTGCGGCGACGCTGTCCGCAGAGGAATGGGCGAAGCGGCTCGCCAAGTCGACGACGGCTGCGGGATCGACGGCGACGACTGCCGCAACGACCAAAAAGGCCGCGACGACCGCCGCAACAACCAAAAAGACTGCGGCGACGACGGCCGCGTCGAAGACCACCACGCGGGCCGCATTCACGCTCCCGGAGTTTTTAACGACGACGCGCGCGGCGAAATCGGCGCAGGAAGCGACGGAAAAAGAAAAAGAAACGACGACCAAGGCGGCGTCCACGACCGCCGCGGCCGCGAAGGCGTCGGATACGACGACCACCGCCAAGGCGGAAACGACCACGGCCGCGACGACTGTCGCGACCACGACCACCAAGCCCGCGACGACCGCGGCTGCGTCGACGGACGTTTCCGGGACCAAGTTCACCTTCACGGCATACGGCTACGGCCACGGCGTGGGCATGAGCCAGCTCGGCGCTTTGGCATACTCCCAGAAGGGCTGGAGCTACCGCGACATCCTTTCGCACTACTACCCCGGCACGACGCTGACGCGTGAAACGCCGCCCTCGACCGTGACGTACCACGGTCAGACGTACGAGATGGAAAACTTCATGATCCGTGTCGTGCAGCAGGAGATCGGCGGGTACTGCAGAAGCGGCGACGAGGAAGCGCTGAAGGCACAGACTGTCGCGGCGTACTCTTACATAAAGGCCCGCAATTTCAAGCTCGGTGAAAACAGCGTGGCGCGTTCCACGCTCCCGGAGAGCCAGTTGTCGTCGATGGTGCGCGCAGCCGTCAAGAGCGTGCTGGGCGAATATCTGACCTATAACGGCAAAACGATCTCCGCGCAGTTCTTTGCCAGCTCCGCCGGCAAGACGACCAGCGCCGAGAGCGTCTGGGGCGGGAATTATCCGTATCTGCAGGGCGGTGTGGAAAGCATCGAAAGCGTGAGCGCTTCCTCGACCTCGGTCAGCACGGCCGAATTCAAGAAGATGGTCGAGGCGTACAACCGCAACAATCCGAGCAAAAGCATCACGCTGTCCGGCGCTCCGTCCGGCTGGCTCGAGATCCTTTCGCACGACCGCGCGCGCGGCGACGTCGGATACGTCAGAGAGATCCGCGTGGGCGACCGGACGATGAGCGGCAACGATTTCCGTGTGTTCTACAACACGTACAGCAGCGACGCCACGCCCGGACTCAGATCCCACTGCTTCTCGATCGCGCTCGGGTGATCCGCTTCACAAAAAGAATAATGCCGGGGCTGCCGCTGAATGGCAGCCCCGGTTTTTGCGTCTCTTTAGTTTGGGCTTATCCCGGACAGTTGGGAGATGCAGCAGGATCCGTAATGCGCCCATGGAATGTGAAGGTTATGTGAATTTCTGCCGCAGAGTGTTGACTTCCTGTCCCGTGCGGGATATAATTATTTGGTATATTTTAGAATCGAGGGAAACGACTTTGCTGCAACTAACCGACATCGTAAAAACCTATCAGACGGGCGACACGAGCGTGCAGGCGCTGCGCGGGATCAGTATTGCTTTTCGCCGGAACGAATTTGTTTCGATCCTCGGCCCTTCCGGCTGCGGCAAGACGACGCTGCTGAACATCGTCGGCGGACTGGACCGGTATGATTCCGGCGACCTCTCCGTTTCCGGCCGGTCGACCAAGGAGTTCAGGGACGCCGATTGGGACAGCTACCGCAACCATTCCGTGGGGTTCGTGTTTCAGAACTACAACCTGATCCCGCACCAGAACGCGCTGTCCAACGTGGAGCTGGCGCTCACGCTGTCCGGCGTATCGAAAGCCGAACGCCGCAAACGCGCGAAACAGGCGCTCGAACGCGTCGGCCTCGGCGATCAGCTGTCCAAAAAGCCGAACCAGATGTCCGGCGGCCAGATGCAGCGCGTGGCGATCGCGCGCGCGCTGGTCAACGATCCGGAGATTTTGCTGGCGGACGAGCCGACCGGCGCGCTGGATTCGGAAACGAGCGTGCAGATCATGGAGATCCTGGAGGAGATCGCGCGCGATCGGCTGGTCATCATGGTCACGCACAACCCGGAGCTGGCGGACCGGTATTCCACGCGCATCGTGCGGCTTCTGGACGGCCGCGTTACGGACGATACCGCGCCGTATACGGGGGAGGAAGAAGCGGTCGGCGACGCGCCGGCGCAGCCCACGAAGCAGGCCAAGCGCGCACAGAAAAAAGAAGAGAAGAAGCGCCGGAAAAAGGAGCGCACCTCCATGTCCTTCTGGACGGCGCTGTCTTTGAGCACCAACAATCTGATGACCAAAAAAGGGCGCACCTTTATGACGTCCTTTGCCGGGAGCATCGGCATCATCGGCATCGCGCTGATCATGTCGCTGTCCAACGGCTTCCAGCTGTACATCGACGCCGTGCAGCAGGATGCGCTGTCCGCGTATCCCATGTCCATCGAAAAAGAGACCGTGGATCTGACGAGTATGCTCGAATCCATGGCCAAGGCAGGCAAAAAAGCGGAGCACGAACGGGACAAGGTCTATTCCAATCCGGTCATGACCGGGATGATGAGCGCGTTTTCGGCGGACGTCACGACCAACGATCTCGCGTCGTTCAAGAAGTTTATCGAGGATCCCGCCAACGGCGTGCTGGAGCATCTGAGCACGCCGCCGCAGTACGGCTACAACACACAGCTGAACGTCTACAAAGCGGATACGGCGAACGGCGTCGTGCAGCTTTCGCCCGAAAATGTCCTGACCGATCTGATGGGCGATTACGGCATGGGCGTCGACTCCGATTCGCCGATGAGCAGCATGATGTCGATGTCCTCCATGGGCAATATGACGCTGTGGACGGAGATGCTGGACAACCCGCAGATGCTTTCGCAGCAGTATGAAGTCGTGGCAGGCAAATGGGCGTCCGCGTACGACGAGGTCGTGCTGGTGCTCGACAAGAACAACGAGATCACGGATATGGCGCTGTATGCGCTGGGCCTTCTCGACCAGGAGGAGCTGCTGGATATTCTTTCCACGCTGATGAACGGCGGAGAATATGAGTCGAAGGTGCAGACGTTCAGCTACGAAGAGATCCTGAACACGCAGTTTTCGCTGGTGCTGCCCGCGGATTATTACCAAAAGAACGCGCAGACCGGGCAGTGGGAAGACATGCGGTATGAAGACGAATACATGACCGAGCTGGTGCGCGACGGCGTCTGGCTGAAGATCACCGGCATCGTGCGTCCGGACGAGGAAGCGACCGCGACGTCCATTACCGGCGCCATCGGCTACACGCACGCGCTGACGGAATACCTGATCGCGCAGACCGGCACGCGCGAGATCGTCCGCGAACAGACGGCTGATCCCGATACGGATATTTTCACGGGGCTGACCTTCAAGGACGTGGAGGAAAAGGAAGCGCTGGCCGCGCGCACGAAGAAAAAGGAAGAAGAAACGACGACGGCCGCGCCGGTCGGCACCGGCCCGCTGCAGCCGACGGTCGGCACGCTGCGCGCACAGGGCAGCGCCGTTGTGCGCCCGATCTCGACGGCCATGACCGAGGAAGAGATCATGGCGTATATCGAGGCGAACGTGCCGGAGGAGGACCGCGAGCAGACGCAGGAATTCGTGCGGGTGTTCCTCAAAACCGCGCCGACGCTGCGCGAACGCAAACAGATGACCGACGCCATTGACAAATGGCTGGAAAACGCGCCGGAGGAGTTCGCCGGCAAAGTCACGGCGGAGCAGGCGTACAGCTTTACCCGTCTGATGACGCGCGAACAAAAGTTAGGGATGCTCACGGCGATGATCACCGGCGATACGGCGGCGCTGGAGGAAGCGCTGCCGGCGGAGCTGCGCGCGCAGATGCAGAGCGGAGAAACCACGACCGAGCAGGCGGACGAACCGGACGAGAGCGAGACGGCCGTCGGCACGGAAACGACGAAGGCGCCCGAACAGCAGCCGGAGGAAGCCGAAACACAGCCGTCCGCGGACGAGCCGCAGACGGAACCGGCCAAGCCGGAGGAGCCGAAAAAGGAAGCCGCCAAGAATCTGTCCGTGAACAAGAGGCTGCTTGGGATCGCCGATCCGGACGATCCGGACCGCATCAACCTCTACCCGATCGACTTCGCCGCAAAGGCCGAGCTGTCCGCGATCATAGATCAGTATAACCAGTCCATGCGCGACGCGGGCAGGGAAGACGGCGTGATCGACTACACCGACTATATCGGCATCTTCCTGTCGTCCGTGACGACGATTATCAACGTGGTGTCCTACGTTCTGATCGCGTTCGTGGCGATCTCTCTGGTCGTATCATCCATCATGATCGGGATCATCACCTATATCTCCGTGCTCGAACGCACGAAGGAGATCGGCATCCTGCGCTCCATCGGCGCGTCGAAGCGCGACATTTCCCGCGTGTTCAACGCCGAAACGCTGATCGTGGGACTGGCGGCCGGCGTGATCGGCATCATAGCCACGCTGCTTTTGAACATCCCGGTGAACCTGCTGATCAAGGCGCTGGTGGATATTTCCAACGTGTCGCGTCTGCCGTTTGCCGGCGCGGCGGCGCTGATCGTCATCAGCGTGCTGCTGACGATGTTCGCCGGACTGATCCCGTCGCGCTACGCGGCCAAACGGGACCCCGTAGAAGCGCTGCGCACAGAATGAGGATCGGATTGCCGCACAGTCGAAGGATCGAAAGGCGGCAATCTTTTTTGTTCATCACGGATTATTATGGGATGCCGCAAACAAGAAGAACTGTCATTGTTATGAAAACTCCACGCGGGATGGGATAACAGAAAGGGAATAAATAACCAAGCCGGTAAGAACCAGCCATAAAGTATCAGGTATATATAATTAAGCAGGCAAAGGCATCTGCCAACCTAACTCGCCAAGTTTT
>JAFSYP010000096.1 GCA_017449935.1 Clostridia bacterium | reverse complement strand
TTCTTTGCCGCTCTTCTTGCGCCGCCGATCGGAACAAAGATCTCCGCGGAAGCAGCGCCGTTCGTGGTGACGCCGTCCTTGACGCGAAGCTGGAAGCTGAAATAAGGCGCATAGGGAATCTTGATCAGCTTGCCGCCGGTCGCGCTGTCGCTACCCATCGTCAACTGAAGACCAATAAAGTGCAGATTCGTATACTGCTCTTCGACTGCGTTGGCCTGTTTACGCACACCGTTGACTTCCTTATGCATGTACAGGGGAATCCACTTTTTGTACGTAGTGGCGATGCCGTCCTTGTTGACAAGTCCGTTGTAGCCGCCGGACGCCAGTTTCGCGACCGTCTCAAACAGGTTTGCCTGCTGGCCGGTCACGGTCGCCGACTTCGGCGCACCGTCAACCAGCTTCTGGATGAAGTCGTTCGCTTCATTGTCGGAGAACGCGTTGTCGGGCGTGTTCGCGACTGTAAGCACTTCACCGTTCAAAGCCGGTTCAAAAAAGTTGCTGTCGTACAGAACTTCAGTCGACAGGAATGTCGGATAGAAGTCCGTGCCGATGGACAGCCGCACCTCGACCACGTCGCCGGGCGAGAGTGTGCCGCCATTTTCCACTTTAACTCCGCCTTTGTAGACGTCCAGGCCGAATGTCATCGTTCCGGCCCCGTCGAGCTCATCGACCGTATCGGACGCATTGCTCTTTGCGGAACCGATGATCGAGAACGCACTGAACGCCATGACAAGAGCAAGCAGAACAGCTAAGGTTTGCTTTGCCAGTTTCATGTGTTGTTTTTCCTCCTTAATCATTTTGGTTTATTCAATTTTGCTGCCGCAAATTAAACCCGATTAGAGTATTCGATAAAGAAGTTGTCGTAATCATATTCCTGATTGACGTATCCTACGCCGGAGTTCATATCCAGCAGGGGGCTCAGATCGTCAGGCGTGACCGCGCCGTCAGCGTCGACGTCACAGGAGAAGAATGTCGCGTTGTTCTTCACGTTCTCCCAATCCCACGACCATGAGTCAATACCGAGAAAGGCGTTGATCACATACTGCGCGTCGATACCGGTCGTCTCGGTGTCGCCGTTGCAATCGCCGAACACAACAAAAACATAGTCCGCCAGGAATGTGCCGGATGCATCATACAGGTGCAGCTTCGCGCCTGTGCTCATAAATCCGCGCTCATTTTCCTCCAGAGTAAAGGTCGCGTCGCCGGTCGGCGTAACATACTTATAAATCGTTGTCTCGTCGATCTCGTCGGTACCTTCAACAATGCAGTTGAGCCCGTAGATATAGTTGATGCCGTCTTCATCCGTATCGATCACAGTTGTTGTGCCCGTTCTCGGAACAAGACCTGCCTGATCCTTGATGATGTTGACCGTGCAGGGCGTAGAAGTGACCGTGCAGGTCGTCGTCGTCATCTTGTAGACGGAATCCGGATCGTTCGGATTTGAAAGGCCCTGAAGATAGAACAGCGCTTTGGCCTGATTCGTCGTCGGGATCGCAACCGTTCCGACACCCTTGTTGGCCGTGTAGCCCTGCTTCACTTTAAGCTGGAACGTCAGACAGTTTGCGCCGTTCGGCTGATAATACGTGCCGATGCCGTTGCCGCTCGTCGCGCCGGTCCACTGGATCAGCAGACAGCCGTAGTTGGCTTTGGTATACGGCGTGCCGAAGGGCTCGTTGGTTGTAACTTCGCCGGACTCAAGATAGGAGACACCGCTGTCCAGCGCGCCGTAACCGATCACGTTGCCGTAGTCCGTATCGCCGTTGCCGTCGTTCGCCACATAGGGCTCGAACGCCTTGGACGTGTACATCACCGGCCAACGCATGGCAAACGCGTAGAAGTCCGTGCTGATGTTGATTGTGAAAGTAACAATGTCACCGGGGTAAAGATTTGTCGTCTTATCCGCCGTGATTGTGATGCCGATATTGCCGGTCTCGCCTTCGGCGGAAACCCCAATAGACATCGTACTCAACACAAGGAGGAGCACAGCCAAAAGAGCCGTGACCTTTTTCCGTAATTTCATTGTGTTTCCTCCCTATGGTTCATTCCCCTCTGCCGACTGCCGAAGCAATCGGCAGAGGAACTCAGTCAATTGAATTACATTACAGCCAGATATCGTCGCCGTCTTCTGCCCAAGCCTGGTTATACTCTTTACCGTTTGCGATCTTGAGTGCAATCTGCATATCCATACCGGTCAGCTCGCCGTCGTGGTTGGTATCTGCCGCCATTGCGAAGGGGTTGTCGTCAATGCAATCGAATGCATCCCATCCGTCAGGATTCAGCTGGCCCATGCCTGCACGCGCCTTGCTGATCAGCTGTACGTCAGGACCAAGGATCTCCATGTTGCCGTCGACGTCGCCGTAGAGAATGACCTGATACTCGGCAACCACTGTATCGCCGTCCAGGATGCGCAGCACGGCACCTGTGGATTCATAGCCGCGATAGTTCTCTTCAACCTCAACCTCATAGCCGTCCGCCTCAACAAGATGCGAGAAGCCTTCTTCCATAACGTCCACACCGACAAGATAGTCGATCTCGTTATCATAGGTGGTCATAACGGTAAGCGTGCAGTCCGGATCAAATTCCCAGCTGCCGCCGCTGGATTCCGCAACCAAGCCCTTGAACGCATTGTCCAGTCTGGTGACCATCGCTGCAACAGCCGCCTGGTTCTCTGCGTTGTCCTCAAGCTCGGCGTCGACCAGAGCCTGCGCATCGTTGTAAGCAGTCTCGAAGGTCGCCCAGGAAACTGCGGTGTATCCGTCGCCGCCGGCGTTGAAGGTCGCCTGCACCTGGTTGATCTTCGCGATCAGCGCGGTGTAGTCAACGGTCGGGCCTGCTTCAACAAGTCTCTTCGCCGTCTTGATCAGGTGACTTCTGGCCTCGTTGACCTTGGACTGACGCAGGGAGCTGTCGAGCTGCAGCTTCTCGGTGTTGCCGATCGTCGCGCCGATAGACTCGTTGTTGACGCTCACTGCAAAGTTATACGCTCTCGTGAATTCATTCCAGGAGGCGTTGCTCCATGTACCCTGGCCTGCATTGATCAGAGGCTGATACTTCTGAATTGCTTTGGCAAGGTGCTCCTTGTACGCTCTGACGCGGATAAGGCGCTCGCCGTAGATCTGCACTCTGTGCGCGAGATAGGCTGCACGTACGGGTTCGATCGAGAACTCGGTGCCCTTTCTGAGCGCTTCCTTCTCCTGATCGAGCACACGCTGCGCGGCTCTTCTCTCGGCCTTGAAGTTGCCGTAGGTGTAGCTGACATAGTCTTCTCTTGCAAAGTAGGTACGACGCTCATCGTCATAGTCGTAGCGAGTCTCTTCGCCGTCTTCATCGACACTTTCCACATCGGGCGGAACGACTGCGTCGATGGCCGCCTTGATCGTGGCAGTACCGGCAGACACAGCGCACGCATCCAACTGCTGGATCGCGTTGTAGAGGCTCTCTGCCAGCGTGGCAAAGTTCTCGTTGTCGCCTTCGGCAAACGCCTGGATCGCGCCCAGACGCTTCGGGCTGAAGACGATCGCCGCCGCACGGTCAAGCAGAGTCGTATACGTGTTCCATGCGGTCGTGCCGTTGACGGTGCCTTCGGCCAGGCTGGGTTCTTCATCTTCGGGATCGCTGCCGAATTCCGGATACGAGTATGCATAGCTGCCCGTTCCGTAATTCGCGCGCTGACGGTCCGCATTGACCGCCTTGCTGACCAAGCTGGCCAGACCGTAGTCATCGTACACAAAGATGTAGTGCTCGACAGGGATGGTCTCTGCAGCGCTCTCGGTCTTGGTAGCCGAGAAATACATCTGGTTGGTGTAAACACCTTCATCCAGCGTTGCGGAAGGATCGGAAACGCTGTACGGATTGAACTCTGTCGAGAAGCCGCGCGCAGTCGTACTCGCGCTGAACGGCTTGATGGAAACGCCCGCTGCTTCCAGCGTGGGATCCAGCGCGTTCGAGCTCATGGAAATGGTAGCGTTCAACGTATGCTGGGAAGCCTCGCTCGAAACGCTTCTGATGACGTCGATCGTGTAGTCTTCGAGATCGCCCAGCTTGGTTGTCGGGGACATGTACGTGGTGGGCGCGAAGGAAAGCAGATGCAGGTTGCCCTTCGGGTTGGTGTCCGCTCTCGCGCTTTCGCTGTCGTCGATCATGCCGGGTTCGGTCTTATCGTAGATGTAGGTATAGGTCGTCGCCGTCAAAGGCTGACTCGTGATGGGCGCTGTCGTACCCTTTTCACCGTACACATCGTAGGTGATCGTGACCTTCAGGATGGAATCCTTCGCCGCGCTCACGCCGCTGAAGGTGAAGGTCTGGGAGTTACCGCCGTTGATGTAGAAGCCGCCGGACGGGGCGACCGTGACGGACGGATTATTCGTCGTGACGGAACGGATATAATAGGAATAAAGCTTATCCTGCGTCTGGTGGCCGAACTTATCGGTCGCGTTGGTGTTGATACCCTTGGAGCCGTTGAACATGTAGAAGCTCTGCAGAGCGTTCATATCGGAAGAACGGACGTCTTCCAGGCTGATGTAAGGATAACCGAATTCTTCCGGAGTGCTCAGGTCGAGCACCAGGCACAGAACGGGGATCAGGGATTCCATCAGGCCGTCCTGCGCTCTGTCGTACAGACCGTTCAGCAGGTTCTCGATGATGCTGCTGAGCAGGTCGGGATCAAGCAGGCCTTCCAGCGTCGTGTACTCCTGGTCGGGGAACACGTCGGGAATGATGTAGTTGATAATGCCGGTCAGACGCGCAAGCAGCACTTCGATGACCGTGCCGTTGAGCTCGCCGTCTTCGTTGACGTCCAGCAGACCGAGGATGCCGCTCAGGTCGAAATCAAGCGTCTTCTGCGCGATGTCTTCGATCAGGATGTCGTAGATGTTGTCTCTCTCACTGCCGTCTTCTCTCGTGGGCAGCCAGTTTGCGGGGATGATCTGGAAGACCACATAACTGAGCTTCTCCCAGCCGTTGTTACCGTCGATCTCGCTGACGAAACCGCCGTAATTTTCGATGACCCAATTCATGCAGGCGTCTGCAAAATCATCGGCGCTCAGACCGAATTCAAGCTCCATATTGGTGATGCCGTTGAGACCGGCAGCCGCAATATCGAGGCCCATTCTGATCAGGCTGTCCAGCGTGTTCGGAAGCGCGTCGTAGTCGTTCATCGGGACAGACGTCGCGGCGAAGGACTTGACAAGCTCGACAAGGACTTCCATCGTCGTGTCGCAGGTGTTCGGAATGAACACGTCGCTGATGGAGCCGTTGAGGATGGAGCGAAGGATGTATGCCACGAACTGGTCATCGTTCATCGCGTTGACCGTAGCGGCCGGAAGCACTTCGACATAGCTGGCGAAGAACTCCTTGGTATTCTCGTTCTCCAGGACCTTCTTGGCAACCGTGATGATGTTGCCGAGGATCTCGTCGTTGCCGTTGGTCGTCTTCCACGTGTAGGTGATGCTCGGGTTGATGGCCGCACGGACGATCTGGCCGAGCATATCGTTCAGGTGCGTGATGAGCAGATCGTCGCCCCAGGACGCGATCGGGAAGGTCGAAAGGTTGAAGTTCGTGTTGAACACGGCTTCCAGTCCGTTGAGCTCGTCGGGCTCGCTGGGATCCGGGATCCAGATGGTGTCGCCGTCTTCGTCCTTGGTCTTCTTGTAGCTGTAGCCGCACAGACGGCGGATTGCTGCCTTCAGACGCGGATTCGCAAACGGAACGCCGACCTGATTGATCATGATCTTCAGGCCCTTGTCGATCAGGGTGTAGACGGAATCGTTGAGCAGGTCGATCTCATCCGTGATGCCGGGGATGTATTTCTGGATGAGCTCGGAAGCGCGGTTGATGAGGCTGCTCGTCTTCTTGGAGTAGTTGCCGGACACGACCAGATCGATGAAGGTCTGGACGTATTCGTCGACCGTGAGGGATGTGTTAAGCTCGGACTTCGGCGTTTCGGGCCAAACCAGCTTGGCAAGCGCTTCCTTCGCGATCTTCGCGACGTCGAGCTTATCGCCCAGGTCTACGAAGTTGGACAGGATGGGACCGAGATCCAGACCGCCGTTTTCCGTAGCGCCGTAGGGAACCTTCTTGATGATGGCTGCGTTGTCCGCAAGGAATTCCAGCAGCTTCAGGAAGATGTCGGCGTCGGTAGCGCCCGCTTCGGTTCTTCTCGGACACTCAAGCAGCGCGGAAAAGTCGAGATTCTGGATATCGCCGCCCAGTCTGGGAAGCAGATCCTGAATGCTGCCGTAGTTGTCCACAACCGCATCCAGGGCTTTGTCGACCGAGGTGAAATCCGCCACGATCGTAAACAAGCCGGCAAGATCGTATTCGATCTTGATGTTTTCCTCGGCAAGCATACGATCGACTTCGTCCATCGCCATAGATGCATACTGGTCCGGCGTAAGGACAGGCTTGTCGATCACGTCGTACCGGGTGATTGCAGCATCCTTATATGCGCTGTACGCTGCTTCGACACCGATCGATGCGGTGGAGAACAGCAGCACGATCGCCAAAAGAACGCTGAGTACTTTGCTGAGTTTTCTCAAAGTTTACACCTCCATGTTGTATTGATACAAAAAACAGTATCCGATGGTTATATGCGCTTTGTTTCGCCGGCGGCGCATACCCGGCAGCCTCACAGGACCACTTCCCTTCCAAGGTCTTTCCGGTATCTAATCGCGGTTTCAAGGGTTTTTGCCTGCAAAAGGGCACAAAAAACCCTATAAAGCCACTCTTACGGTTATCTAAACTATAATCCAAATATAGTGATTTGTCAATGCATTTTGCGATCAAAAACACAATTTATACATTTTGCACAAAAAAATTTTTTGTTTTTGTTTAGAACATCAATACAGCCGTCCGATATATATTCCGAAATCGAAAAATTATTCGCCGATCCGATTAATCCTGAATCACGTCTATATAATATTATAAATGTATACGAAAATCAAGCTTTTTTTCGGATTTCGGCGTCATTTCCTCTATGTTTTTTCTAAAACTGAAAAAACGCGCATCTGTAAGGAAACAACCTTTACAGATACGCGTCGGCTTTGGCGGACCGGTCAACGGAAACTAACCGTATGCGCCTGCCCATCAAGTGGAATTCTTTCTATCTTTTTATTATTTTCGTATAATTCTCCATCGCCGACGGATTCGATCCGCAGCCGGATCTGCGTCGATTTTACTTGTATTTTCAACGAAATCGGAAGCATGTCCGACGACGGACGCGGCCGCACACGAACCGTGTCTTTTTCCACGCAGATCCCCAGGATTGTCTCGACCGCCGTACGGTACATCCACGCCGCGGACCCGGTGTAAAGGCTCCACCCTGTACAGAAAATCGGCCGTTCGACAGAAGGGATATCTCCGGCAAGGGCAAATACTTCACCCCCATACCGCGTGCATCGAGCCGCGTCCAGACAGAATTGCGCGGGGTTCAGCATACGAAACAGCGCGTTTCCCTCCTCGGTCATCCCGTTTTGCAGCATCGCGCGGCACAGCCAGACCGCCGCGTGCGTATACTGCCCGCCGTTTTCCCGGATACCCGGCGGATACGCCGTGATATAGCCCGCCTGCTTCCCGCTGCCCGTAAAGGGCGGATCGAGCAGCTTGACGATCCCTCTTTGCGGATCGGTCAGTTTCCGGGAAGCGGTGCGCAGCGCCGTGCGGACGCGGTCAAGCCGCAGGCCGGCAAAGGCCGCAAACGACTGCGACACGCTGTCGATACTGCACTCCGCGTCCCCGCTTTTGCCCAGCGGCGTGCCGTCGTCCATGAACGCGCGCAAATAATGGTCTGTGTCCCAGCACCCCTCGACCGCCTGCACGAGCGACTGCGCCCGTTCGGAAAAGCGCTTGGCGGTCGGCGCGTCGCACAGCGGCGCAAATGCGCGCAGAACGACGATCATGAACTGCGTCAGCCATACGCTCTCCCCTTTCCCACTGATCCCGACGCGGTCAAAGCCATCGTTCCAGTCGCCGCCGCCGATCAGGACAAGCCCGTGCGCGCCCGTTTCGTACGCGCAGTCGAGCGCACGCACGCCGTGCTCCAGCAGCGAGCCCGTTTCACTGCCGCGTTCGGGTGAGAAATAACGCTCCGTCTCCTGCGCACCAAGCGGCGGTGCGTGCAGATACGGGATCCGGACGTCCAGCACGGACGCGTCGCCCGTCGAACGCACGTATTCCGCCGTCAGCCACGGCAGCCAGAGCAGATCGTCGCGGTAGCGTGTACGCACGCCGCGCAGACCGCCGTCCGCCGGCGGGAGCCGATGCCACCAGTGCAGCACGTCGCCCTGCGAGAACTGGACAGCGGCCGCGCGCAGCAGCTGACGGCGCACAAGCGGCGGATCGAGCCACAGAAACGCGGACACGTCCTGGATTTGGTCGCGGAAGCCCCATGCGCCGCCGCACTGATAGAATCCCGTCCTGCCCTCGATGCGGCATTTGCGGATCTGCCACGGCAGCCATGTGTTGACCATCCGGTCAAACGCCGGCTGTGCGGACTGTACGGTCAGACTGTTTTCCGGCTGTCTGTCCGTGTGCGGCAGGCGCGGCATGGTCAGCGCAGCCTGCTCCGCCGCCGCAAACGAAAGATCGAAGCAGACCGTCTGCGTTTCATCCGCCGTCAGCCGAAACGTCTTCCCGACGGCGGCGCAGACGCCCGCGCCGCCACTTTGACCGCTCTGTGTCCAGAACGCCGCTCTGTCCGACACGGTCATATCCGCCCCGCCCTGCACGGTCAGCGCCGCAAAACCGTGCACTGCGGCCGCGGGCGAAGACAACACCAGTCCGTCTCCATGCCGCCGCACACGGACGAACGCTCCGTCCTCCGTCCGACTGCCGAGCACCGGCTCCAGATAGTAAAACAGCTGTACGCTGCGCGCTTGTCCGCTGTGCAGCTTGACGCGGCAGCGTTTGCAAAGCGCTTTTCCCGGAACGGTGACCTCCGCACTGTACGCAACTCCCGCCGCTTTGCCGCGCCAAACGGCGCGATCGGGCGAAAACTCCGCCGACGCCGCGCGCAGAAGGTCATAGTATTCCCCGTCGACGCAGAGGATCAGCAGCTCCCCGCGGTTGTCCGCAGCCGTATCGTTCGTCCACGGCGTCAGCTTGTTCTCATGCGCGTTGATTGCCCATGTAAAGCCGAGCGCCTTGTCAGAAACCATCGTGCCGAAGGATGCGTTGGACAGCACAAGACTCCATGGCACATAAGGACGTTTCCGATCCTTCGGGATGCGGACAGACCGGTCTGTAAAGGAAAACAGCTTTTCCGAACTGTCCGTCGCGGACGCGTCCCGCAGCGCGCGGATCGGCACCGGCTTCGTTTCTTCCCCGCGGATCGGCCATAAAAAGACAGACAATGCCTGCAAAAACGCCTGATCCGCTTCGGAACAGCGGCGCAGATTGACGGGCACGATCCACGACGCGCCGTCCTCGCGCCCGCATGCCTCCCGGATCGCGCGCTGCAGGGCGTGCAGCACAGGCGAATCGTATTCCCCGCCTTCCGAATACCCGAGCAGCAGATCGCAGGCGAACCCCGCCAGATTCAGCCGGTGGACCGCACGGATGAACGGCGACGCGGATGAAACGTCCTGCGCGTCCCCGATCTGCCGATACAGCATCGGCCGCTCGCCGGAGATCCCGAACTGCCACAGGCGGTGACGCGGATGCCCGTTTTGATCCGAGATCTGCGCGCACCGGTCGTCCCGCACGCCGAACACCGCGCCCGGCAGCAGCTTGTCCGCCAGCACAGCCTCCATCTTGCCGTCCGCAAACAGCGTCGGCGCGCCCTTATGCGGCACGCTTCTGCGCACGCCCAGCAGCTTTTCGAGCGCTTCGTTTTCGGTCGACGCCGCCGCGAGGATCAGCGTCATTTCCTCGCTCGCGTACGCGGACAGCCTGAGCGGGACCTGAAAACCGAGACATCCGTCGCCGTTTCCCGGCGCATCCGGGAACTGTACGTCGCCGCCGAGCAGCGACGCGACGCCGTATGCGGTGTGCAACGCCGTCGATTTCGAGCGCGTACAGGTAAACGACGTCTGCTGCGCAAAGCCCGCTGCCAGACAAACGCCCCGTCCGCCGTCGCGTTCGCGCTTGCGGAACAGCACGGCGCGGTTCTCCGCGTCCCACCGATCCTCTAAAAACAGCTTGGAAAACGCCGGATGTGCCGCCGCTTCACGGTGCGGCGTCAGAGACGGTTCCGCATAAAACAGCAGCGAGCCCTCCCACGGACGCCGGCTGCGGACGGTGAACGTGTAGAGCAGCGCAGACAGCGTCGGATGGACGCGGATCTGCACGCGCAGCTGTACATTGTCGTCGCCCACGGTATACTGCGCCTGCGTGCCGGTGAACGTGCAGCGGTATCGGGCGGGCGGCGAAGGCTGCATCATCGGCGCAAACGGCAGCGCCGTGCCGCCCCCTTGGAGCACGACGACCGGTCCCGTCGGGCGGCGCAGCAGATCCGTGCCGTGTACAAAAAGGCTTACGCCGCGGTACACGCACTGCGAGGCGCCGACGTCCGCAGCGCACAGCGACATCTCGCCGTTCGACCATACGCGCGCGTTCGGACGCAGCGGCGACGCGTCGACGATCTCCCGCTTCTGTTGCTCAAGGCGTTCGCGCGGCGTCGGCGCGGCACGTCGCGCCTTCGTTCTGAACAGCATCACGTCTGTCGGCGCGCCTTCCTCCAAAAGGCTCTCCGCCGTGCGCATCTCGCTGTCGCGCAGAAAGCGCCTGCGCAGGATCCCGTCATGCAGCACATTGTTCACGGCCAGCAGACTCATGCCGACATGGTGCGCCATATAGCTGCGCACCACGGCGTATTCCCGTCCGCCGACGTGCGCGCGTGTGAAATCCGCCGCTTCGTAAAACCCCCATCGACCGGTCATCTGCATCTTTTCCAGCCGACGCAGATTGCGCAGCGCCGTCTGCGGTTCGAGCTGCATGAGCAGGAATGACGCGTACGGCGCCACGACTGTTTCGCCGTCCTCCGGACTGCGCCGCAGCGCGAGCGAATGCACGCCGTGCGCCTTGTACTGATAATTGAAATCCCGGTCAAAGGCATAAAAACCGCTCTCCGACACGCCGAACGGCCGCGCGCCGCGGGAAGCGCGCCGCTGGCACCAGCTGCAGAATTTCAACGCCTCGTATCCGAGCGTGCCCTCCGGTGCGGGCAGGAACAGATACGGCATGAAGTATTCAAACATCGTGCCCGACCAGGACAGCAGTCCCGTATAGCGTCCGACCTTGCCCATCGTGCGCGAGAGCGCCGCCCAGTGCTTCTTCGGTGCCAGGCGCTTTGCTACGGCGTAGTAGCCGGTCATGCGCGCCTCGCTCATCAACAGATCGTAATACGCGTCCGCCGGCTTTTCCGTGTCGGGATCGACGCCGATATAGAACAGCCGGCGCTGCGGATTGTACAGCACGGACAGATCCGCTTTCTCCAGAATGCGGCCGATCCGCTCGTCGATCTGCCGCAGCTTCGGCTGCTGCGGCGCATACTCCCGCACGCCCTGCTGCAGCGCCTTCAGGCAGCACAGGAAATTGCCGCAGTCCACAGACGAAACATACCGCGGCTCGAGCGGCCGCAGCGTGCGCGTGTCGTACCAGTTGAGCAGATTACCGCGGTACGTTTCCAACTGCTCGACGGAATCGAGACTGCGCCGCAGAAACGTGCAGAGCGCGTCCGAATCGAGAAAACCGAGATCGCGCGCCGTGAGCGCGCACAGCAGAGCAAGGCCGATATTGGTCGGCGACGTGCGCTGTGCGACGCGGTAGACGGGCGTTTCCTGCACGTTGTCCGGCGGCAGATAGTTGTTGCGGAAATCGCAGTTTTCCTCAAAATAGCGCCACATTGCGGCGGCGCAGGACGTCAGCTTCTCCCGGTCGGCGAAGCTGACGCCGTTTCGCGGGTAGGAACGCAGTCTGCCGGACAGCAGCAAAAACGGAACATCCAGCAAAAACACGATCGAAACGAGCCGCAGCAGCGCCCACGGCGCAACGAACAGCGCTGCCGAGACCGCGCCGATCCACAGGCACTGCGAGAGCGTGCCGCGCGCCGATCCGTTTGCGTCCGACTGTGCGAACGTCGTCCATTCCAGCAGCCTTTTGCGGCTGAAGAAGCTGCGGTACAGCGCCTGTGCGATCGCGGCGGCATTCGTGAAGCCGGCCAGCGGAAGCTGACAGATCTGGATCAGGCCGCGCAGCAGATACCCGAGCGATACGGGCGCCGTGCCGGAATACGACAAACGGGATACGGCGAACGGGCCTTTGCGCACCAGCGAGCGGATCGCCGCCGCAAGATTGCCACCGGACGACGCCGAAATGCAGACCGCGCACAGCCATACCGCCGTTTTCTGCGGCAAAAACACGCAGTAAAGCAGCGTGAACAGGCAGACGACCGGCGTCAGCGAGCGGCGCAGATTGTCCGCGAGCTTCCAGCGGGACAGCCCCGACAGAGGATTCTTGCCGAAAATGAACCGAAGATTCTGCCAGTCGCCGCGCACCCAGCGGCTCATGCGCGCAAAGTACACGCGCTGATCCTTCGGGAAATCGTCCGAGACCTGCACGTCTGACACATAGCCGCAGCGCAGATAGCCGCCCTCCACGCTGTCATGGCTGAGCACGCGGCCGGTCGGCAGGCTGTGATCCAGTACCGCGTGGAACGCCTGCACGTCCACAAGTCCTTTCCCCGCGAAAATACCCTCGCCGAACAGATCCTGATACCGTTCGCTGACCACGTCGTCGTACATGGTCAGCCCGCTGTCCGCACGCAGCAGTCGCTGAAACAGCGTTTTACACGACGCGGCGTCGGTGCACACGCGCGGCGCGAGCACGCCGTATCCCGCGGTGACCGCTCCGCGTTTTCCGTCTACCTCCGGCTGCTGAAGCGGATGCGCCGCGACGGACAGCAGCTGCATCGCCGCATCCATCGGCAGACGCGTGTCCGCGTCCAGCAGCAGAAGATACCGCGTTTGACCGATCCCCTGCGTATCGCCCGTCAGCCGGAGCGCATCGCCGCCGACGCCGCGGATCGCCCGCACGAGCTGGATGATCGCGCCGCGCTTGCGTTCCCAGCCGGAGAAATACCCTTCGGTCGGCGCATAGACGCGCGGACGGACGGCGAATATAAATCCGCCGCCGTATTGAGCGTTGAGCGCGTCGATCACACGCTGCACGGCGGCGACGTCAGCCGCATCCTCCGGTTTCTCCGGCGTCCCGGACTGTTTGAGATCGGCGAGCAGACAAACCTTTATATATTGTCGGCCGTTAGAAAGATACAGCTGCTCCAGACGGTCCCGGAGCTTCGGCGCGTCGGCGGCGGACGGCACGAGCGCGGAAACGGTCAGAAGCGTCTGCATCTGCTGCGGCACGTCGGTCATCTCCATCCGCGGCAGGCGGACGGACGGAACACCGCGCACCGAGCAAGCCGTCAGAAAGCCGGACGTCAGCTCCCAAAGCGGCAGGAACAGCAGCAGCGGCAGCGCGCGGCTGTCCTGCCACAGGCCGGCCGCGACGGACAGCGCCAGCGGCACGAGCAGCTCCAGCATTAAAAAAGCCGTGCCGCGTCTGCGCGGATACGGCGGCAGAATGTACGCGCCGACGTGACGCATCCGCGCCGTTTTCCCGCGGCGCGCCTTCTCCAGCACGATCTGCGCCAAAGCGTCCGCGTCCGTTTTTCTGCGCGAAGCCGCCCGCAGCAACCATGTGCGATACGCCGCGCGCGAGGCGTCGTCCATCTGCGCATATGCGCCGGCGGGGTCCTGCGACAGCGTTCGCTCTAAAGGACTGACGACGCGGCGCACGGCTTCGAGATCGACGTCCGCGAGCGCGCGCAGCGTGCGCACCGCCTTGGAGAGCGCCTGCGCGTCGTCCGAACCCTTAGCGGCATGGCGCAGGATCACCACGCGCAGCATGGCGTCGAGCGCTTCGGCCTCCGCGCCGCAGAGCGTTTTATCCCGCAGCGACGCGGCAAGCTGCTGCGTCGTCCACTCCGGCATATGCGCATACAGCTGCGCGCAGACCTCCTCGAGGGCGGTCGGCGCGTTTTCTCCCTTCGGCAGCGGCGGCAGCGCGCGGATCGCCGCACACGCCTGCTTCGCAGCGCCCAGGAGCAGATAGGCGTTGTCGCACAGCCATTCCTGCGCCGCCGTCTTCTGCGGCAGACGCATCGCCTTTTTGTATGCGCGGCCGATCCGCGCCGCGTCCGCACGAACAGTGCCGAGCCATTTTGTTCCTCTGATCTTCTGCTGCACGTTCATCTTCCTTTCCGTCGGAGCCCCTGTCCGATCCGCAGCACGGCGTGCGCCGCTTGCAGTCCCATGCGCACAAGCGTCAGAAAATACAATACGCGCAGCAGCCGCTGTGCCGCCGCCAGTTTTTGCAGCGTTCCGAGCGTTCCGCTCATGCCTGTCCCTCCCCGTTTGTAAGCAATACGGCGTGCGCCACGCCCGGGACCGTCTCGCCCTGCAGCGGCGATACGCCCGACAGCAGCGCGCCCGTGCCGACGAACAGCACGCGGCGCAGCGTGCCCTCGCGCAGTCTGCGCAGGATATAGCCGCAGACGACCGCCGCGCTGCATCCGCAGCCGGAGCCGCCCGCATGTACGTCCTGTGCTTTGCCGTCGTAGAGCATCAGTCCGCAGTCCGCGTGCACGCCGCCGAGACGGACGCCGTGTTCCTTTTCCAACAGCTCCTCGAGAAGCCGCGAGCCTACGCTGCCCAGGTCGCCGGTCAGGATCATGTCATAATCGCGCGGCTGCGTATTTGTGTCGCGCAGAAACGTGGCGATCGTCGACGCCGCCGCCGGCGCCATCGCCGCGCCCATGTTCGCGGAATCCCGCACGCCGTAGTCCTCCACGCGTCCGAACAGCGCCGCTTCGATCCGCGGTCCCCGCCCGTCGGCGCAAACCACCGCGGCGCCGGACGCCGTCGCCGTCCACTGCGCCGTCGGCGGCCGCTGTCCGCCGTATTCCAGCGGCATACGGAACTGCTTTTCCGCCGCGCAGAAGTGCGAAGACGTGCAGGCGACCGCCGTCTGCACCGCGCCGCACTCCGTCAGCAGCGCGGCGAGCGCGAGTGAGAGCGCCATGGTCGAGCACGCGCCGTACAGTCCGGCGAGCGGCAGATGCAGATCCCGCGCGCTGAAGCTCGTCGCCATGCACTGGTTCAGCAGATCGCCGCCCAGAAGCAGCTGCACCGCGTCGTGCGTCGTGCCCGCGTTCCGGATCGCCAGACGGACCGCTTCGCTTTGCAGTCTGCTTTCCGCCTGTTCCCATGTTTCGGCGCCCACCTTCGCGTCCCGAAACACATGATCCAGCTCCGCGCCCAACGGGCCCTTCGCTTCCATAGACGTGCCGACCGCCGCCGCGCCGCGGACGACCGGCGCATTCGGCAGGCATATCACATCGCTTCCGATCCTTTTTGCCATACTTCCACCTCACCGGAACAGCCAGTAGAAGAAGCCGTATACGACCGCCGCCGCACTGCCGTAGACGAGCACCGGCCCGGCGATACGGAACATCTGCGCCGCCGTGCCCAGCACTCTCCCCTCGCTGCTGAACTCCATCGCGGGCGACACCACGGAGTTGGCAAAGCCCGTCACCGGCACAAATGTCCCGGCGCCCGCGACCTTTGCGAGCTTGTCGAACACGCCGGCCGCCGTCAGCACGGACGTGAGCACGATCAGCGTCAGCATCACCAGAAGATCCGCCGATTCCGTCGAAAGCCCCGCCGACAGAAACGCGTCGGACAGCCCTTGGCCGAACGCGCAAATCGCTCCGCCGATCAGAAACGCGCGCAGACCGCCCAGCATCCTGTCGGAGGGCTTGGACGCACGCGCGGTCATCTTTTTATATTCTGAATTTGAAATTTTCATAACATGCCGTTCCCTTCCTTTGTATTGTAATCAGTTTAACCGCATAAAGCGCTTTTATTCGATGAACAAAAAAATGAAAAGATAATCCGTTTAAATTCAGAAAAAATATAGACTTTTTCTTTTTTATATGTTAGAATGGAGGGCGTAAAAGATTATTCTTTTCAAAAATCTGACGAAATGAGGGAAAAACATGAAAATCGCAAAGCGAACCCTGTCTGTCCTGCTTGCGGTATTGATGGTTTTCGGTTCGTTCGGCATTATGGGCTCTGCAAAGAGCAATGCTAACGATAAGATCGATCCGGTCAATGCCACAGACGGGAAGATGGCCTTTGGTCTGGACGTCTACAAAGACGGAGTTAAAGTGGAAAACGGCGGCACGCTCTCGCCCGGCGACGTGGTCGAGGTGCAGCTGTCCATCGGCACGGACTTCTATCCGACGTTCCTTTCGACCGAAGTTCTGTATGACAGCAACTTCTTTGAGCCGGCTGTGAACGGTGAAGTGCTCGCAGTCGCGGACACGCCCGACAACGCGTTCTCCGAGAATGAAGCGAACGACTTCCTCAAGAAGCTCGTTGACGGCGCGCCGACGTCGGCAACCGTGAGCGGTACGCAGGCGAACCTGTTTGATACGGTCGCCAAATTGGCGTCCGGCGGCTACAACGGCCTTGTCAACAAGGACGGCATCGCCACTACGTACAAAAAGTGGATTCCCCTGTACATGCACGAGGAAATCAAGGGCGTGCGTAAACAGGCCAATGCAGTCGAAGCGCAGTATGCGCATCTGCACTTTGTCGGTATCCAGCTGACGATGGGTCCCGACAGTGTGACCGGCGGCAAGCTGATCAAGATTCCCTATGCGCCTTATTTCAGCTTCCAGCTTCGCGTCAAGGACGGCGTCACCACGAACGGCGCTGCTTCCGCGGAGATCTTTGTTCCGATCGGCGGCGCAAGAAGAGCGGCAAAGAA
>JAFSYP010000095.1 GCA_017449935.1 Clostridia bacterium | reverse complement strand
CTGCTCTTTTTGCGCCGACAGTTCCGTCAGCTTTTTTGCGATGATTTCATTCATAGCCTTGCCTCCAGTTGTTCTATTCTTTCGAGAAGCTCCTGCGTGGCGCGCCAATTGAGAGCGGCCATCGCGTAAAGGTCGATGTGCGCACCGTCCTCTGACAGCACCGCATCGGGCGTTTCTCTGCCGATGACAAATCCTGTGCTGACGTGATCCGAAATCTCCGGTGCGGATGCGCCGTTCAACGTTTCTTCTTCGCTCTGCGCAACGACAACGCCATCTTCTTCCGGTTCAGGTACCGAAGAGCCGACGTCCTGTACCATTTGCATCTCCACCGGGACGATTGGATCGGTCACGAGATTGTAGGTATAGATTTTGCTCTGCCGGATCGCTTCAAGAGCCGAGCCGGATTCCGTGATGTTCCGCTTGATGTCTTCCGTGGAGCTGACCTGAACGCCGTTTGTAAAGATGTCTCTGGCATCGAGCTTCACATCAACAGTACATACCGAGTCTGTGACACCGAGATACCCGTAATAAGAATTCCCGCTGACCTTGCCGAGCCACACGCCGCCTGATGCACCGGAAGCGTTATACGCCACGAACAGATTGCTTCCCGCCGCACCGAACGAACCGTACTGTGTGCCGTCGTAACAGGGGTTGAAATAGGAGCCGCAGACGTTGAACCAGCTTTTGCTTTTCTGTCCGAGGCTGCTGACGTCGCGTTCAGAAGGTATGAAATCATCGCTGTAAAAAACAGTATTCTTTCCCTCTATACCCAGTGCGAGACTGCCCGAATACAAACGCAGCGCCGTACTGCCGCCGAACGCAATACCGTTGTTGCCGCTGAAGTTCAGACTGTTCGTTGCGGCAAGGCCGAAGGAGATGTTGCCGCCGATGGACAGTTTTCCGCCCAGCGACAAGTCGCCGACCATAGAGAGATCGCCGATCATCACAAGATCACCCGACACTTGCAGCGGTGAATTGATATACGATTTTGTTTTGTGAAACAGCGCGAGTGTTTTGAAGAAGCCGTCTGATTGACGCTCGTAAACGCCGACGCCGTCCGTCCCGTGTTCGCAGTACAGTCCTTCGGTGATGTGGTTGTCCTCAATGACGCCGATTGGCACCAGACCGCCGATCAGACCGCCTCCGGATGTCATGTGCTGTGCAATGCTGCCATTGGCGATATATGTGTAGTAATCGGAATTACCGATCTGTATCGTACCGCCAGTGACCTGTATGTTGCTGCTTTTCAGCAAACCGCTTTCGAGGTTGAAAGACGACGCGCCGTTGGCGGACGTAAGGATTCCGGCTCGAATGATGTTTGCCGTCAGCGTACCTGCTGTGATAAAGTCTGCCACGATCTCTCCGCCCGCTGTGATCGCCGTCGTGTAAGGGCCGTCGTAGCCGTTGGGAGAATAGCCCAGACCGCCCATGCTCCACCGCCAGACTTTCGTCGCGCGCGTCGGGTCTTCGTTGTTTGCGATGGTGATCTCGTGCGGACAGATGGACGGCGTCAAACGCACCGCGCCCCATTCCGCACCGGTGATTGCTTTCGTCGCGCGCTGGATCGCCGCCTGATACTCCCGCGTGATCTGCGAAGAAATCGCCGTCGTATCGACCGACTGTACCAGCCGCGTGAGATCATCGGTTGCCTGCCGAATTGTATCGCCGAAGTTTGCTTTTG
>JAFSYP010000094.1 GCA_017449935.1 Clostridia bacterium | reverse complement strand
CTCAGTTGGTAGAGCAGTGGACTGAAAATCCACGTGTCGTTGGTTCGATTCCGACCGGAAGCACCATTTGCGGATGTAGCTCATCTGGTAGAGCGCCACCTTGCCAAGGTGGAGGTAGCGAGTTCGAGCCTCGTCATCCGCTCCATTTTTTCGGCACCATAGCCAAGCGGTAAGGCAGAGGTCTGCAAAACCTTTATTCCCCAGTTCGATTCTGGGTGGTGCCTCCAGAAAAAAGCACGCGAAAGCGTGCTTTTTTTATAAACGAAAAAGGATGGATGATTTCCATGCAATTCAAGCCAGCCGTTTTTGCCGTCGGAGAAACATATCAGATCCTTGTGCCTGTCATCACGCCGTCGCTGATGTGGGTGCGTGTCGGCGACCGATGCTTTTACGATCACGCCGCCGGCGTGCTGCGCTCCAAGTGCCGCGTGCACCGCATGACGGTGCCGATGGATATTCTGGACAAAGCGGGGGAATATACCGTCTGCGAACGGCTGATCCCGCACCGAAAGGCATACGGTTCAAAGCCCAAGCCGGTTGTCGAGACGACGTTCCGGTTCTATCCCGTTCCGCAGACGGACGCGCGCGCCTATATGATCGCCGATTCGCACAGCCGCGTGCGCGAGCCGATCCGCGCCGCACGGACGTTCGGCGATTTTGATTTCCTCATTTTTAACGGCGACGTGCCCGAGAACAGCGATTCTACAGATAATCTGATGACGGTCTTTGCGATCTCCGATGCGCTGACCGGCGGCGAGAAGCCTCTGCTGTTTGCGCGCGGCAACCATGATTTTCGCGGGAAGTTTGCGGAGGATTATGCGCAGTTCACGCCGAATGACAGCGGGAAGTTTTATTATCCCTTCCGGCTCGGCTCCATCCGCGGCGTGATCCTTGATTGCGGCGAGGATAAGCCGGACGACCATGAAGAATACGGCGGAACGATCTGCTGTCATGAGATGCGCATGGAACAGACCCGCTTTCTGGAGGATCTGTCGTTCGCACAGTTCGACGGCGCGCAGACGCGGCTGGTGATCGTCCATAACCCGTTTACTTATTTGAACCGTGCGCCGTTCAATATTGAACAGGACACGTTTACGCATTGGTCGCAGCTGCTTGGCAATACCGTTCGTCCGCACGCGATGCTGACCGGTCACATGCATTGGTCGGGCGTGTTTCCTGCGGGGAGCGATTTCGACTCTCTCGGCCAGCCCTGCACGGTCGTCGTCGGCAGCAAGGTCTCCAGAGGGTACTTCGCCGGCTCAGGCTTTGTTTTCCGCAAGGACGCAATCGACGTTTCAATTACGGACTGCGACGGAAAAACGCTTTTGACGCAAACGATCTGAAAACAACAGGCCGTGGACCTGCTTGACTTAATCATCAACTATTTCAATGATCTGAGGAGGAAAGTTAAATGAAAGCTATTGTAAAAAAACTGATTGCTGTCGCATCTGCTCTTGTCATTCTTTGTTCGTTTGCCTCTTGCGGAAAAGAACCCTACGATCCTGAACCGGTAGACTCTCTGACCGCTGAGGCGACGACAGAACAAATCGTGTCGGTCGAGACCACCGAGGGGGTTATTGAAGAAACCGCCGAGGAAGTGTCTGAAAATATCACCGAGGAAGAGTCGCTCACTGAAGCTGAGATCACGACCGAGGAAGAAACCGAAGAGGCGTCAAATGTGCCTAAGACCAAAGCCGAGGTCATCGCTTATCTCAACGATGCGCTCAATGCTGTCAAGACAAACCGTCCCGGTTTAACAAAAGCGTATAAAAGAGACGCGGCCGGCGATATTTCCGGACTTCCCGGATGGCTGAGCAGCATAATCAGGCAGGACGAGACAAAGACCTATCAGAAGGGCACCGATTATACAGATATTTTTCCCGCTGCGGGTTACAGCTGGTCGAGCAGACTCAGGGAGAGCGATGTGACTAAATTCTCGATTAAAGAGAACGGTAAGTATTACGATATTCGAGTTGACCTGGGCAACGAGACGAATCCCACGCCCGGCGAGACGTCCTCTTACGGCAGATGTATGTCCGTGGTCACGGTGGACAGCGCAGAATCCATTCCCGGCATAAAGAATGTTTCCATGAATTATCACAACGGTTATGTGACCGCAAGAGTGGACGCCGAGACAAATCGAATCGTCCGATGTGAGTTTTCGGCTGCGGCAGACGTTCAGGCGACGGTCGCTATTCTCGGAGATATAAGCGTCAGCAACATCGTCAGCACCGAGACCTTCACCGATTTTGTCTGGTAAAATTCTTTAGTCATCAGATTTCCCGTATATCGTGTATAATCAAATCAGAAGGCTAAAATAGTTTTTGCGGAATGGCATTGTTCATCGAGCGCAAGAGGGGATTGAGATGTCGAAAAGAGTTTTGTCCAACACCTACACCAAGCCGGAGCGCGCGATGTACCTGACCGGTCTTCTCGGGCAGAACATCATCTACAACGTGATCGCCACTGGAATGGCTTATTATTTTCAGTCGGTCATCTTTTTGCCGGCCATGGCGATCAGCGTGATTATGGCGCTGGCGCGGATCTGGGATGCGATCAACGACCCGATGATGGGCACAATCGTCGACCGAACGCGCACGAAGTGGGGCAAATGCCGTCCTTATCTTTTCTTCGTGCCTCCGATTGTGCTGATCACAACGATGCTGACCTTTGCCAATCGGCAGTATGCCGCCGCGAATCCCGGCTGGATGAACGTCCTGATCATCGGCTGGGCGGGCGTGTCCTATATCCTTTGGGGTATGACCTATACGGCGGGCGATATCCCGATCTGGGGCATCACGTCTCTGATGACCGAAAACGAAAAGGACCGCTCGAGCATTCTCGGCCTTGCACGTATCGCTGGCGGAATAGGCGGCGGTATCGTGATGCTGACCATCATCAACGTCTCGCAGAATCTGGGCAACACGTTCAAGGACAGATTCGGCCTTTCGACGAACGACGGTATGCAGTGGGGATTCATCGTCTTCTGCGGCGTGCTCACAGTGATCGGCTGTCTGCTGTTTGAATGTGCGGCGTTCGTTAAAGAGCGCGTCAAGCAGCCGTCGGAGGAAAAGAAGAGCTTTGTCGATAATATCCGGATCATGTGGAGCTGCAAGCCTTTCCGCCGCGTGCTGATCGCCGGTGTGATCCGCTCGCCCATGAATATCCTGTCCATCGTTGCGATGACGCTTCTGTCCTACTATTACGGCGACATCAACGGCAACGGTCAGGATTATATGCAGTACATGCTGATCCTCGGCGGTGCGATCTTCATCGGTATGTTTGCGGCGATGGCGGTCATACCGAAGCTCTGTGAAAAAATCGAAAAGCGTACGGTTAACAACGCGTGCAGTCTGTTGGCTGCGGTGCCCTTTGCCGGGATCTTCGTGCTGTATCTGATCGACGGCACAAACCTGATGGCGATGCATTGGGTCGTCGTGATGGCGGCGATGTTCTTCCTCGGCGGCGCGACGATCGGCGCGTGCCAGGTCATCCAGTCCATCATGATCGCGGACTGCGTGGACTATGACGAATACCGCACCGGATACCGCCCGGACGGCGTTTTCTTCTCCGGCCAGAGCTTTATCGTCAAGCTCGGCGCGGGCATCTCTTCGATCATTCAAGGCGTCGTATTTGCGGCAGTCGGCTTTTCGGGCGACGCGGTCAATGCCGTCAACAATGCCATCAGCGCATCCCCGGCGAACGATTTCATGTTTGCCACCGCGCCGGAGTTTGAAAAGTACCGGTTCGGCATGTTCTTCCTGATCTCGATCCCGTCGGCCGTCGGCTTCGCGCTTTCCGTAATCCCGATGCTGAAATATGAGATCACCAACAGAGAACAATCCCGCATTCTGGCCGCGCTGAACGCGAAGCGCAACAGCACGGAAGAAGCGTAACAAAAGAAATACCGATAAAAACGCCGTCAAGGGTTGTGAACTGCCCCTGACGGCTTTTCTTGTTTATGCTATTGTGACGCCGCAGACGGAATTACGGCTGCGTATCATTCAGCTCCGCGTCCAGTTCTTCCAGAAAGGATTCCAGAAACGCATGTCTGCTCTCGGCGAGCGCCTTTGCCGTTTGCGTGTTCATCCTGTCTTTCAGAAGCAGCAGCTTGTCGTGAAAGTGCTGCACGGACTCGTCGAGCGGTCGGTCGTGCTGACCGCCGTAGGCAAACGTCCTGGCGATCCCGACGGCGCCGACGGCGTCCAGTCTGTCCGCGTCCTGTACGATCTTTCCTTCCAAGCTGTCCGGGACTCCGGCGTGATTCCGGCTGAAGGAAACGGAATTAATCACGGCGCAGATCTGTTCGATCCGGTCCTCCGGGACGTGATTCTCCCGCAAAAATGATCTGGCGTTCGCATTGTTCTGTGTTTGAAACAGCTTATGGTCGTCCGCGTCGTGCAGCAGCGCGGCAAGCGCGACGATCTCCCGGTCGCATCCGGGCTCTGCCTGTGCGATCCGCATGGCGCTGCGAAAGACGCGCAGCGTGTGCGCAGCATCATGTCCGTTGGAATTGCCTTTAAACAGCTCCTTAACAAAGACGATCGCTTTTTCGGTCAGCGTGCTTGTCACAGTATCTCTTGATCCTTCCGTCATATCATTTCGTTATGCTGCCGAGCGAGCTGTCTTTTCCGAGCGTCCTGTAAAACTGTTTCCCGTCAGGCAGGATTCGGACGCTCGTGACGGTTTTGCTCTCGTCGGAGCAGTCCAGAAGCGTTTCGCCGAGCGGCACGGCAGGGGCGCTGCTCCCTTGCAGGATCATGGTGCCTCTTTCATAGCACATGGCGGCGTCTTCTATGTCGAAATCGTTCCTGTGCGGCAAAAACGCGTATTCGATGGTATGCTTGCCGCGGTCGGCGGTCGGGTCGGGAACTTTGGCGACGTCCGCGCCGTTCGGGGACGTGAGGAGCGTCAGCCGCACTCTGCCGTCGAGAACGTCATAACCGTGCTTGGAGCGATTGAGAAGCGCGAAAGCGTAGCCGTCGTCGCCGACAAGGTCGGCGTATGTGATCGCGGGTACTTCAAATCTCGCCTTCTCATACGGCGTCTCTCTCTTGACGGGACGTTCCAGCCGGCCGAAAGGCACTTTATAAAACGCTCTGGGATTGCAGATATTCGTTTGCGCCGAGAGCTTAAGGTCCTTGCTGTTTTCCCACCAGTCGGCGTGGAGGACGCACCGGATCATCGGGTCGTTCGCGTAGAAAATGAAGTCCTGCGTCAGGAAGCTCGTCGGATAGTCCACTGCGGGCGTATGCCAGAGATACGTGCCGTAGTAGGGCTTTTTCTCCGTCCATATGCCGAAGGCGTATTTCGCGCGGACCACGACGCGGACCGGTCCCTGCTCGATGATCTCGAAGCCGCAGCAGTCGAAGTCCCACTCTTTGCCGGTGAAGCCGAAGTTCCACGAATCGTAGTCGCGGCTCCTTGTGTCCTCCAGAATTCTGAAGCTGCCGATCCGGCCGCCGCTGAACTCTTTTCCGTCGAAAACCAGGGATGTGATGACGCCGTTCTCGGCGTCGAAAACTGCCTTCAGTACGCCGTTGTCGATTTGTGTTCCGATGACGGTTATTTTGCTGTCCGGTTGTTCGTCAATGAATTGCAGCCGATTGAACGAATAGGGCTTCAAGCCGCTGAAATACACCGCCGTTTTGTTGTCGAACGTCCTTTGGTAAACGTGTCTTCGGCCGCTGCTGTCGACGGCGAAACCGCAGTCGTGTGCCGGAGAACGGTCAAGGATAACGGGCGTGTCCGCCGACACGGAAACGGGATTGAAAACGTAGACTTCGTCGCCGACGCCGAGCGCCTTTTCCGCGCAGTCTTTGTTTGCGGCGGAAATGATCCCGAAGGCTTTATCGAAATCTTCGTACAGATCGCGGTAGACCTTGAGCATCGAAGTTCCGGCAAGCACGTCATGGAATTGGCCGAACAGTTCTTTTCCCCATGCCTGCGTCAGATCGCGGTATTCTCCGGACGCCGCCTGCAGGCTTTCGCAGTTCAGGAGGGCGCGTTCACATTCGCGGTTGAGATATTTGGTTTTGGCCTGCACCGTATATGTCTTGTGGTGCGTTTCCAAAAACAGCTCGTTTCTGACCGTCGGAAGCGTCGAAAGATCTTCGGTGCTCGTGAGGATGTTATAAAACTCTGTCATCCCGCAGAACTTGATGTTGGGGAATACCGTCTGTTTTTTCAGCACGTCGATCCTGTCCATCATCACGGGCAGGGGACCGCCGCCGTGATTGCCGTACCCCCACAGGAGCGGGATGTGGTAAAACCCGTCCGTGAGATGATGGATGCGCACGGTCTTGGCCAGCTCGTCATATTCGATGTGATTGGAGTGGCCGGGATATTCGTGCAGCGTCAGCACTCTGCTGCCGTCGTCGCCCTCCCACCAGAAGTGGATATACGGGAAGAGCGTGTACTCGTTGTAGCGCAGTTTTTGTGTGATGAAATAATCAAGACCGGCGTTCTTCAGGATCTTCGGCAGTCCGGCGTTGAAGCCGAATGCGTCGATATTCACGCCGCACGTGGCTTTTTTGCCGCACGTTTCCATCGCGGCTTTCTGCCCGAATTCGATCTGGCGGAACCAGCTTTCTTCGCCGACGCACTGTCCGTCCGTCTCGCACCACATGCCGCCCTGCGGCTCGAACTGTCCTCTGTCCGCCGCGGCGCGGATCTTTGCCCAAAGCTCCGGATACTTTTCCTTCATATCTCTCCACAGGACCGCGGACGTTTCCATATAGACGTATTCGGGATCGCGCTCCATCAGGTCAAGCTGCGTTTCAAACGTGCCCTTCATGCATTCGATCGTTTCGGGGTATCTCCATTTCCACGCAAGATCAATGTGGGAGTGGCCGATAAAGTAGATCGTAAACCGCTTTGCATAGTCAGCGACGGGTTTGAGCATATCCGTCGCGTCGTCGAGCTTTTGCAGTATCGTGTCGTCACGCATCGCGCAGACGGCGAAGTTCGCCGCGGCGACGAGACACGCGGAGAGTTCGGCTCTTTCCTCGTCCGTCAGCTTCGACTTATTGATATTGACCTCGCCCTGTACATAGAGGTTTTCGCGCCTGTTCGACGTGGACAGAAGGTGACAGCCGGCACGCAGGCTTCTTGCCAGATTCGCGATCCGATCATTTGTCTCTTGGAGCCCCTTGAGATAGTAACGGCACGTAATGCCGCAGACGAGCTTGTTGTTCGGGCTGTCGATCCTCAGAAAAACGCAGTGCTCATTCCCGTCGGGGGAACAGCCAAGGTCGAAATGACCGCCCATATACGTGTAAAGCTCGACCGGATGATCGTCGCAGTAGATGTCCAGATCATAGCCGGTGTAGTAGGTAAAGCCGTAGCCGCCGAAATCCTTTTCGTCAAAGAATTTGCTGATATACGGCAGAGAAAGCTCCGCCATCATCCAGCCCGTTTGGATGCTGTTCTCATCGCGCTGCGTGGGATCGAAAACAGGAAACGATTTCATCTTTTCGATTGCGGGCAGCGGCTCTTCCTCGCTCCCGTCCCAGCCGTGAAAGCGTCTGAGTACGGGGAAAGCGGCGTCTTCCAGGCATCTTGCAAAGTCGAGCACGTCCTCAAGATCCTTGCAGTCATGCGTGTGGTAATACGCAAGCGGCTTAAAATGTGCATTCTCCGGTTTCATAAAACGACCTCCGAAAAAGATAGAGAAAATGTATTAACGGTTACGCTGTGAAAAGATCATGCGAGATGAGCCGGAAATGATCCGACACCTGTTATTTTCCGGCTTCGGCGAGCTTGTGCGCACGCGTTTTTTCCGGAGGCTTCGGCCGGATCTCGCCGGCCTGCGTCAGCGACCATTTGGTCAGCAGGGGACCGACGAGCTCATAGATCAGCACGCCGAACAACACGATATTGCGGATCAGCGAACCGATGCCGGGCAGCGCTTCGACCGTGACGGACATGCCCAGCGCGACGCCGGCCTGCGGCAGCAGCGTAATGCCCAGATGCGTACAGACCTGTTCGCTGCAGCGCATGAGCTTTGCGCTGCCGAGCGCGCCGAGGTATTTGCCGGCGGAACGGAAAAGGATATAGACGACGCCGATCCCGACGATCGTCAGATCGGCGAATACGTTCAGCTCCAGCTCCGCGCCGCTGAGCGCAAAGAACAGCACAAACAGGGGAGCGGTCCATTTGTCGACGCGTCCCATGATATCCTCGGAGAAATCGCAGACGTTGCAGAATACGGTCGCCAGCATCATACAGACCAGCAGAGTAGAAAAACCGATATGTACGCGGCCGACGTCAATTTCGAGCTTTGAGAGCGCGACGGTCAGGATGACAAATGTGATGGACATGCTCAGACGCTTGCTGTTGGAATCAAAGAATTTTTCCGCGGCAGAAAACAGCAGTCCCATCACGAAGCCGAGCAGCAGTGATAAAACGATTTCCAGGATCGGATTGACAAGGATAGATACAAGATCGAAGTTGCCGCCGAGCATTGCTTTGGCGACGCCGAACGACACGGCGAAAACGATCAGTCCGACTGCGTCGTCGAGCGCGACGATCGGCAGCAGCAGACGTGTCAGCGGACCGTCGGCCTTGTACTGACGCACGACCATCAGCGTGGCGGCCGGCGCGGTCGCGGTGGCGATGGCGCCGAGTATCAGGATCATCGGGACGGGCAGACGCTCGCCCAGCCAGATATGCAGTCCGAACAGCGCCAGATCCACAAAGAGCGTCGCAGTCAGCGCCTGAATGATCGCGATCACGGTCGCCTGTTTGCCTGTTTTTTTCAGCGCGGACAGGCGGAACTCGTTGCCGATGGCAAATGCGATAAAACCAAGCGCGACGTCGGAAAGTATATCGAGCGCGTTGACTTCGGCCATAGACGTAAAGCCGAGGCCTTCAACGCCAAGCCGCCCCAGAACGTACGGACCGATCAGCATACCGGCGACGAGATACGCCGTGACCGACGGCAGACC
The DNA here is from genome assembly GCA_017449935.1 of Clostridia bacterium. Lineage (GTDB taxonomy): Bacteria > Bacillota > Clostridia > Oscillospirales > Acutalibacteraceae > UBA1425. The sequence goes on along the minus strand of JAFSYP010000094.1, from coordinate 46,850 downwards.
GAGCCGCTTGGACAGTCGCGAGAGCAGCAGTCCGGCGGCCAGGGTGACGGCGATTTGAAGCAGAACTTGCATTTTGATCCCTTCGTTTCGTTAAATTGCAAAAAGAATCCTATCACTTTTTTGTGGAAATGTCCATAGCTTTTTTGAAAAAACGGCTGCGCCTCCTTTGGCACAGCCGATCATGATATAGGTTCAGACGTTGCTGACGCGGTCGATGACCATGGGGATCGGTTTCGGCGGCGTATCGGACACTTCAAAAGCGTCGCCGAGCACGGCGACGGCGTCCGCGAAGGCATCCTCGCGTTCGGCAAAGAGCGTTGCGATCCGGTCGCCGGAACGGATTGCGGAGCCGGGTTTTACATCCAGCACGATCCCGGCGGCAGGGTCGATCTCGTCCTCCTTCGTCTGTCTGCCCGCGCCGAGCAGCATGGCAGCGACGCCGCATTTTTCGGCGTCGATGCGGCGGATGTATCCGTCCGCGCGCGCCTTGACGCTGCGGAAAAACCGCGATTTGCAGAACTGCGAGGTGTCCGTGATGACGCTGCTGTCGCCGCCCTGCGCGCTGACCATCCAGATGAACCGTTCGAGCGCAAGACCGCTGAACAGCGCGTTCTGCGCCTGCTCCAAGCATTCTTCCTGCGTCCCTTTGCCGCAAAGCTGCAGCATTTGTGCCGCAAGCTGCAAACAAAGCTCCGTCAGATCCTGCGGACCGATGCCCTGCAGTGTCTGCACGGCTTCGATCACTTCCAGCGTGTTGCCGATCGCGTATCCGAGCGGGGCGTCCATATTCGTGATCAGCGCCGTGACGCGCAGTCCTTCGTGCGTGCCGATGTCCACCATCGCTTTGGCGAGCGCTTTCGCGTCCGCGCTGCGTTTCATAAAGGCGCCGCTGCCGGTCTTGACGTCCAGCACCAGGTTCTGTGCGCCGGCGGCGATCTTCTTGCTCATGATGCTGGCGGCGATCAGCGGGATGCTGTCGACGGTCGCAGTCACGTCGCGCAGCGCATAGAGCTTTTTATCCGCGGGCGCCAGCTCCTGTGTGCTGCCCGCGACGCACAGGCCGCAGTTCTGCACGATCGAGGCGATCTCCTGTACGCTCAGATCCGTGCGCAGGCCGGGGATCGCGGAGAGCTTGTCCGTCGTCCCGCCGGTGTGGCCGAGCCCGCGTCCGGACATTTTGGCGACGTGCACGCCGCACGCCGCAACGATCGGCGCGACGATCAGCGTCGTTTTGTCTCCGACGCCGCCGGTCGAGTGTTTATCGGCGCGCAGGCCCATATCCGGCAGCACGAGCCGCTCGCCGGAATCGGCCATCGCCCGCGTCAGCGCAGCCGTTTCCGCCGGTCCCATGCCGCGGAAATAGATCGCCATCGTCAGCGCGGACGCCTGGTAATCCGGTATGCTGCCGTCCGTGTACCCATTTACAAAAAAGCGGATCTCGTCCGCGGAGAGCGTTCCGCCGTTGCGTTTTTTCGCGATCAGATCAGTCATGCGCATTTTTGTCACCTCATTCAAGCGTTATCATACATATCGCGGTAATAATCCCGGTAAGCGCCGCTGACGACGTGTTCGACCCACGCCGTGTTGTCGAGATACCACTGCACGGTCTCCGCCATGCCCTGCTCGAAGGTGTAGCGCGGCGCCCAGCCGAGCTCGGTCGTGATCTTTGTATTGTCGATCGCATAGCGGCGGTCGTGGCCCGGTCTGTCCTTGACGTAGCGGATCAGGCTTTCGTCCCTGCCGGTTGCGGCGAGGATCAGCCGCACGATCTCTATATTCGCCTTTTCGTTGTTGCCCCCGATGTTGTACACCTCGCCGCACCGTCCCCTGCGCAGCACGGCGTCGATCGCGGCGCAGTGATCGGCGACGTGCAGCCAGTCGCGGATCTGCATCCCGTCGCCGTAGACCGGCAGCGGCTGGTCGGCAAGACAGTTGTGGATCATCAGAGGGATCAGCTTTTCCGGAAACTGATAGGGGCCGTAATTGTTGGAGCAGCGCGTGATGTTGACCGGCAGACCGTACGTTTCGCTGTATGCGCGCACGAGCAGATCGGCAGAGGTCTTCGACGCGGAATACGGGCTGTTGGGCGAGAGGGGCGTCGTTTCGGTGAACATGCCTGTTTTGCCCAATGCGCCGTACACTTCGTCCGTGGATACCTGAAGATACCGAACGCCTTCACGGTATTCGCGGCAGTATTTGTCGTCCGGACGTAAGCTCCAGTGACGCTTCGCGCTGTCAAGCAGTACGCCCGTGCCGAGAATGTTGGTGGACAAAAAGATCTCCGGCTGCGTGATGCTGCGGTCGACGTGGCTTTCGGCGGCAAAATGCACGAGCGTGTCCACGCCGTATTCCTCAAAAACGCGGTCGACCGTTTCTTTGTCGCGCACGTCGCCTTTGACGAAAACGTAACGCGGATCGGATTCGACGTCCCGCAGATTCTCAAGGTTTCCGGCATACGTCAGCGCGTCAAGATTGATAATGCGGACGGTATCATAAGTCTCAAGCAGATAATGTATAAAGTTGGAGCCGATGAAACCGGCGCCGCCGGTTACGAGCATCGTGTGCATGAAATCACCTCTGACTGCTATTATACTTGTTTTGGTTTATTCTGTCAATTTATATTGCATTTTTCTGTAAAATCCCGTATACTGTATGTAAGTCAAAAAGGAGTGGTGCGCATGAAGCCTTTGAAAATGCTGCCGAACCGCGTTTGGCGGATCTATCTCGGCGGTCTGCTGCTGGATGAGCTTCGCGGCGAAAGCGGCACGGACGGCTATTTTCCGGAGGACTGGCTCGCTTCGGTGGTGGAGGCGAACAATCCGCCGCGTGAGGATACGCCGGCGCGCGAAGGCTTGAGCCGCGTGCAGACCGAGGACGGGATCGCATATCTCAAGGATCTTATCGAAGCCGATCCGCAGAGCTGTCTCGGAGAGAAGCATATCCGTGCGCACGGCGTGCATTTCGGCGTGCTGACGAAATTCCTGGATTCCGCGGAGCGTCTGCCGATCCAGGTCCATCCCGACAAGGACGCGGCGCGCACGCTTTTTCATTCCGACTATGGCAAGACCGAAGCGTGGTACATACTCGGCGGGCGCGAGATCGGCGGCGAGCAGCCGCACATTCTTTTGGGGTTCCGCGAGGACGTGACAAAGGCGCAGCTTCGCGAGTTGTTCGATCGGCAGGATATTGCCGGCATGGCCGCGCTCATGCACAAGATCCCCGTGCAGGCCGGCGACGTCTTCCTGATCGAGGGCGGAACGCCGCACGCGATCGGCCCGGGGTGTTTCCTGCTGGAGATCCAGGAGCCGACAGATTATACGATTAGTCTGGAAAAGTGCAATACGCTCGGTGAGAAGCTGCCGGATTACCTATGCCATATGGGACTGGGTTTCGATAAGATGTTCGACTGCTTCCACTACGTGCGCCACACGGAGCCGGAGCTGCTGGCGAAGTTCAAGCTGATCCCGACAAAGGAAGAAGCGGACGATACGCACGAGATCACCACACTCATTTCATATGCGCGTACGCCGATGTTTTCACTGCGTCGCATTGACGTTCACGGCGCGTACACGCGCGAGCCGACGGGTATGCCGTCCGCGTTCGTTGTGACGGCGGGCGAGGGGAGCGCAGCGCAGATCCCGGTGCGGAAAGGCGAGTGTCTGTTCATCCCCGCGTCGGCCGAAGCATTTGAGATCGAAGGCGATCTGACGATATTGGAATGTCTACCGCCGCAGAGCGAAACGGAGGAGTAAAGATGGAATACAACTGGAAGGGATTCAAAAGCGGCACCGACGTGCGCGGCTACGGCTGTCAGGCGGTCGGCGATCCGCTGTACCTGTCGAACGAAGCGGTCATGCGCATGACGAAAGGTTATGTTGTTTGGCTGCGGGAGAAAACGCTCGACCGTCCGCTGACGATCGCGGTCGGACACGATTCACGTGTGTCGTCCGAACGTATCGACGCCGCGGTAACGGCCGCGCTGCTGGAGATGGGCGTGTGCGTCAAGTCCTGCGGCATGGCGTCGACGCCCGCGATGTTTATGACGACCGTCATGCTCGGCTGCGACGGCGCCGTACAGATCACGGCGAGCCATCATCCGATGGACAAAAACGGCCTGAAATTCTTCACGCCGCAGGGCGGACTGGAAGGTGCGGACGTCGCGCAGATCCTGTCGCTGGCCGAAGCGAATACGTTCCTTCCGGCGGAATTGCCGGGCAAAACGGAGCCGGTGGATTTTATGCAGAGCTATGCCGCGCTGCTGCGACGGCAGATCATCGAGGGCATCGGCATGGGAGACAAGCCGCTTGAAGGCTTTAAGATCGCGGTCGACGCGGGAAACGGCGTCGGCGGCTTCTACGCGCGGGACGTACTTTCGCCGCTCGGCGCCGACGTGTCCGGCAGCCGTTTTCTTGAGCCGGACGGCACGTTCCCGAACCATGCTGCGAACCCGGAGGACAAGACGGCAATGCGCATGGCGTCCGAGGCGACGGTCAAGAGCGGCGCCGATCTCGGCATCGTGTTTGATACGGACGTGGACAGAGCCGGCTGTGTGGACGCGAACGGCGTGGAGATCAACCGTAACCGTCTGGTCGCGCTGGCCGCGGCGATCGCGCTGGAGGATTGCCCCGGCGGGACGATCGTCACCGACTCCGTGACGTCCGACGGTCTGCATGATTTCATTCTCGCGCACGGCGGAAAGCATCTGCGCTTCAAGCGCGGCTATAAAAACGTGATCGACAAAATGATCGAGCTGAACGCGGGAGGCGAAGCGTGTCCGCTGGCGATGGAAACATCCGGTCACGCGGCGTTCCGGCAGAACTACAATCTGGACGACGGCGCGTATTTGATGACGCAGATCGTCATCCGTATGGCGCGCATGGGCAGGGAGAATCTGTCCGCGATGCTCGATTCGCTCGCGGTGCCGAAAGAGGAACAGGAAGTGCGTTTCAGGATACTCGACGCGGATTTCCGCGCGGCAGGCGAACGGTTCATCCGCGGCTGGACGGCATACGCCTCGGCGCTGGACGGCTATACGGCGGCGCCGGACAACTATGAGGGCATACGCTTTTCGACCGACACGAACGCGGGCGACGGCTGGATCCTCGCGCGGTTGAGCGTACACGATCCCGTGATCGTCATCAACGCCGAAAGCAATTCAGTCGGCGGCGTGCGACGGATGCTGGATGTGCTGAACGCTTTTTCAAAAGAAGATCCGGCGCTCGATATCTCCAAGCTGACCGCGTTTCTTGCACAATAAAAACGGAGGGACGGCAGACGATGAAAGAACAGATCACTTTTACGGAGATCGAATACCGGCTTCGACGCGTTACGACGCGCCGTGAAGCGTTCCTGAAGGAAATGGATCGACTTGTCCCGTGGGCTGCGTGCGTTTCTCTCATCGAGCCTGTTTATCCCGCGGGCGGACACGGCAGAAAGCCGATCGGGATCGAAACCATGCTCCGGATGCTTTTTCTCCAGAAGTGGTTCGGTCTGTCCGCAAAGGGGACTGAGGAAGCGATCTATGACAGCTATGCCATGAAGCAGTTCATGGCCATACGCTTCGACGAGGAACAGGTGCCGGACGCGACGACGCTTTGCCGGTTCCGCAAGCTGCTCTCTGACAACGGCCTTAATGAACCGATCCGTTCGCTTGTCAAGGCGGCAATGGCTGAGGCGCGCATATCCGTACGCTGCGGCTCGATCACGGACGCCGTCGTGGTGAAAGCGCCGACGAGAAAGAAAGAATCGAAAAACGCGAAAAAAAGAGAAAAAAGCACTTGACGAATTAGCTGAGGCTAACTTTAATGGGAATCGGTTAGGGTGTGATAATCGATTCTTTTTTTTTGCCTGTCAGTTATCAATCGCTAACTAAGATAATACGTGTAGTGTGTTTTGCGATACACGGGATCAGGGAGGCGACAATATGATACCGCTCAATGCAAAATGAATAAAGAAAAACGGGCGCCGCAGTTGTCCGCAGCGCCCGAAATGATTATCTTTGGGATCAGACCAGTTCCACGTCCCAGCCGCCTGCCAGGAAGCGGCGGATGAGCACGACGTCCTTGAGGTCAAGAACGCCGTCGGCGTTGACGTCGCTGTTGCGTTCGTTGATCGTCACATCCCAACCGCCTGCAAGATAGCGGTTCAGAGCCGTGACGTCCTTCAGGTCCACTGCGCCGTCGCCGTTGACGTCGCCGGGCGTGTGTACGGCGATCGTGATCGGCGTTCCGCAAATGAAAACCGGGACATCCTTCAGATCGACGTCAAACGTAGAGTACGTATCGTATGTCATCGTGACCGACGTCTTTCCTGCCGAAGCACCGTCCTTGACGGTAAACGTCAGCGTCAGGATCGTGCCGGTCTCGGTATGGTTATTCTGTGCGGTCGCATCGTCCCACAGGATGTTGAAGGGGCTGGCATTCAGATCGCCGCCGAGCATCAGATTGCCTGTCGTCATCATGCCCTGCGCCTGAACGTCGGTCAGCGTCAGCATATCGACGTCATACAAAATTGAGAGCTTCGTACCCGCAAGTCCGGGATTCTGAGCAAGGTCGACCGTCACGACCACCGTATCGCCCGCATAGAACGTTTCGGTCGGAGCAGTCAGCGTCACGCAAACCGCATCGGCAGACTCGCCCACACAGTGCAGATATGAGAAAAACTCTTCGTCGTCTTCGCGCCGGACGTCCATTCTATACCCGAAAAGGGACGCGCGCAGCGTCGTGCCGTCCTCGCTGAGATAGAAGTCCGCGGACAAATATGTCTCATCGTCTTCATCAGCCGCCAGTTTCACCGCGTCGAACCAGTAGTCGCCGTCAGTGAGACCTGCCGGAGACGTGGGCAGGAGCACGAAGCCCGCATTGGGATCGACGCCGACCTGACGCAGGAACATAAAGAACACTTCGCCGTCTTCATCGTTTATTGTCAGATCGTGGTTTTCGTTGCCAACGATCACGCGCAGCGTTTCGCAGTCGTCACTGAGATAGAACAATGCATCCGAGAATGCCCCTCCGCCGAGAACATTCAACCCTGCCGCATAGTACCAGTATGCACCGTCTTCCAGACCCTGGTCGGTCGTCGGCAGCAGCGTAAAGCCCGCGTTGGGATCGACTGTGACCTGATGCAGGAACGTCCAATACTCCTCTGCGTTTTCATCATCGGCAGGAATATCGATCACATTGCCCTCAAAAATCAGCCGCAGCGTTTCGCCGTCCTCGCTGAGATAACAACTCAGCATCGCCAGGAATTGCGAAATCTCATCCTCTTCAAATCCGACTGAAGCGCCAAATGCAGCTGCATCGAACCAGTAATCTCCGACATGCAGTCCGACGGTAGACGTAGGCAGCGGAGTGAATCCCGCGTTAGGATCGACGCCGGCCTGTTTTAAGAACTGGAACAAGATGCTGTATTCTCCGCCGTTCATGTAATACGCTTCTTCGCCGTCAATGATAATACAGAGAATGCCTGCCTCGGCATTCAGGGAATACGTCGCGGTCTGATAAGATTCATCGTCCGCATAGTTTGCCCAACCGGAAGCATCGAACCAATAGTCGCCGACTTCAAGGCCCTCGTCGGAAATGGGCAGCGGCATGTAGACCTCGCCCACCTTATGAAGATAAATGAAATAGACAGAAGCGGAAGGCGATCCTTTTGTCACATCAAACACGTATCCGGAAGAATTGATACGCAGCGTATTGCCGTCGTCACTGAGGTAATAGAGCGAACGCAGACTGGATGTTTCATTTGTCATTGCCGCGAAGCCGGCAGCGTCAAACCAATACGTGCCGGTTTCGAGTCCGTCGGCGGATTTGGGAAGCCGTATGAACCCCGAATTCGGATCGACGCCGACCTGACGCAGATACGGAAAGACTGTAGCGCTGTATTCTCCGTCCCGGGCAATGTCGAGTGAAAAAGATGCGTCGTATTTGATATGTATCGTGTTGCCGTCGTCGCTGAGGTAATACAGATACGTCAGGGGATCCTCGTTGCCGGTCACCTCGGCCAGCGCAGCGGCGTCAAACCAGTAGTCGCCCTCTTCAAGACCGTCATCGGAAAAAGGCAGTAGCAAAAAGCCCTCGATCGCATTGGGATCGACGCCGACCTGACGCAGATACGGGAACAACAGCTTGCCGCTGTCGCTGTCTCTGGCGACGTCGAGTTGTCCGATCGACGGCGTAATCAGACGGATCGTGTTTCCGTCGTCGCTGAGATAATACTGCGCTGTCAGCAGTTCCTCCGCATCCTGCACTGCAGCCAGGCCTGCGGCGTCGTACCAGTAAGCGCCGTCCTCCAATCCCTCGTCAGTCGTCGGCAGCAGCGTAAAGCCAGCGTTGGGATCGACGCCGACCTGACGCAGATAGATAAATACTTCAGCTTCATCCTCACGCGTGACGTCGATATTCATGCCGACCGAGATGCGCAGCGTAACGCCGTCATCGCTGAGATAATACTGCGCGTTGGCGTAGATCTGCTGATTGCTTTCGCTGAGCGTCTCCAGGAATGAGGAAAGATCAAACCAATAGTCGCCGTCCTCCAGACCTTCCTCGGACGTCGGCAGCAGCGTAAAGCCGGCGTTGGGATCGACGCCCTTCTGCCGCAGGAAACCGTACAATACATTTGCCGAAGAAGCAAATTCATCACGGTTGGATGAGTCTTCGGAATTCTGGGTCGTGTATACCATACGCAGCATTGTCTCGTCCACGCTCAGGCGGAACACAGCATGTGTGTAAATATAGATTATCGATTCGCTCGAATTGCTCAACTGCGCGAGACGGATAAGCCCGGCCTGATCATACCAGTAAGCGCCGTCTTCGAGACCGTCTTCCGACGTGGGCAGAGGATCACCGAATGCAGGGATAACAAAGAGATAGTCAAAATACTGCGCATCCGTATCCCGTGTTCGCAGTTCGGTTACCGGCTGACTGTTTGCTACATACTCGATTTTGATCGTATTGGCGTCATCGCTGATGTAGAAATAGCCGGTCCTGTACCCCTCTGTACCTGTTGCAGACGCGAGCGCACTGCGGTTGTACCACATCTCGCCGGTTTCACATTGCGTCGATGCGGTAGGCAGTCGCGTGAATCCGTCGCCTTCCGCGAACGTCGTCAGAACGAACAGCGGCGTCGCCAGCAGAACAGACAGCAGGATCGCCAGAGCTTTTTTGAGACAGATTATTCTCATCGCGCGGGTTGCTCCTCTCTTAAATCAAATATGATTTATTGTTCAAACTTGATTGTCAGGATCTTCTTGCCGGTGATCTCAAACGGGACAAAGCCGTCTTCGTCCATCGTAAGGACTTTCTGGTCTTTTTCTTCGAGCGAAACGAGCTTGACGGCGCTCCAGCGCTTGCCGCTGTATGCGGGCAGTTCAAACTCGGCTCTCTGCCTCTCGAGCGGAGACTGCGGCGTGTCGATCGGCGCGAAGCCGCCGCCGAGGGAGATCGCGTTTCGGACCGCCTTGTCAGACGGATTGAACAGACGCACGACGTAGCCCTTGCCGTCCTCGCTGCGTTTGACCGCGCTGACGTTCAGGTTCTCGTCGCGCAGCTTCAGGAAGGAATAGGTGAGGGGGTTCTTGCCGTGGTCGGTCGGCGCGATCTGTGCCGCGGTGCAGCGCAGATTGAACTGTTCGGACGCCTTCCAGACGCCGCCTTCCTCCCAGTCGCCCTTGTGCGGCAGGAACGCGTAGTGGAACGTATTCTTACCCAGACACTGCGAGCCCTTGTCCCAGCCGCTGTAATCCTGCATATCGGACGTGACGCAGATGCGCAGCGGGAACGCGCGGATCAGAGACAGGTACACGGTGCCGCACTCGTCGTCGGACGCTTCGTATGCTTTCAGTCCTTCGTTCAGAAGCGCCGCGCCGACCGTGCCGTCGGACACGTCGACAAAGGAATTCATCGGATGCTCGGTCATCGGGATCTCGTCATACAGCGAGTAGTCGAGCTTCGCGGTCTGACGCTTCACAACGTCGAACTGTCCCTGTGCCCAACTGAATGCATAGGCGATCTCGGTCGGGAAAGCGACCTGCAGATAATGATCCTCGGACTGGTTGTCGACTGTGGTCTGCACGTCGACCCAGCGGCTGCCCTTGCGCAGAGAAAGGACCGTTTCGATGCGGAACGGATTCAGGTGCGCGGAGCGGCGTTTCTCGTCCATGGAGCGGCCTTCCGGCAGCGCCCAGTCGATGACGATCTTGTACGCCGTTTCCAACTCGCCCTCGTGCAGCAGCGTGACGCGTGCGCGTTCGCCGAGCGTCGTGAATGTTTCGTCGCATTCAGGCACGACGTGCTCCCAGGGATTGCCGATCTCGCCGGTGTCCTTGAAATAGCCGAGCGACGAATACTGCTTGCCGTTTTCCTTGTCAAGCACGTCGAACGTGCCGTTTTCATTAACGGAAACGCGCAGATACTCGTTCTCCATCGTCTGCGTCTTGCGCAGCATCGTCACGGGCGTCTTGGCACGGACGTTGTAGAGCGGATGCATCTTGTACGTTTTGTAGCCGAAGCCGGGCACGTCCTCGACGAACAGTTCGATCTCGACCTGCTCGGTGTGCAGTACATTTGCAACGTCGTTGGGATTCTGGATGATCTGGGCGTTGTTCTTATCGGTGGAGATGATCTGATACGTCAGCGCTTTGCCGTTCTCGTCAAGGATCTCGAAGCTGTCCGCCTTCCACTCCGCCGGCAGCTCCACGCGCAGGCGAACGGATTCCGTGCGCCGGAACGGCGCGGGATTGAAGACGACGATCGCGGCGTCGTCGCGGCTGAACGCGCGCAGATCAATATCGCCGGCGACGTCCATGAACGCGCGTTCGAGCACACAGGACGCGATCTCGCGCGACTGTCTGTACCGGTAAACGACGTCCTCGTACACAATGTCGCGGCCGCAGGAACCGATGCTGTCGTGGCCGTGGTTCTGAAGCAAATAGTTATAGGAAAGGTCAATGAAATTCTGCGGATAGGGTGCGCCGGCGAGCGAGGCGAACACCGCCATCGGCTCGGCGTAATTCATCAGCTGACGTTCCGTGTTGAAGTTGTCCTGCTTGATGTATGTGCGCGCGGACAGGATCCAGCCGAACATGCCGCTGACGCTGCCCTTGGTATAGGGATCGCGCATTTCACCGCGCAGGACGGGGGATGCGGGATCGAATTCGTCGATGATGCCCTGCTCCATCTCGCGCAGCGTGCTGTGGAACACGTCCGCGTTCGGCAGCGCTTCGTTGAGATCGCGGATCATCTGCACCTCGCGCGCGTCGGGACAGGAGCTGTCGTGTCCGGCGGACCAGAAGCGGTGCGACGTCGTCCAGTCGTGATCCTGCTCGCGGATCGCCTGCTCGGCGCGTGCCTGAATGTTTTCTTTGAAGTATTTATAGAACGGGTGTGCGTACTGATAGTCGAGCTGATACCGTTCGTTGTCGACGAATTTGAAAATGCCGTTGTCCTCGTTCCAGAGCATGTCGCGGTTGTTTTCGTTCTGCTGGTTGAAGTAGACGGGACGCTGCACGACGTACCAGATGTTGTAGCGCGGACGCTTGCCCAGACGCGACGCATAGATGCGCGTGCCGTCGGGACTTTCCCAGAAGAACTCCGAGTGCGGGGCGCAATACTCGTTGATGCCGCGGTAGAAGGAGGCAAAGTGGATGTCGAAGCCCGCGTAGATCTGCGGCAGCTGCGAGATCTGGCCCCAGCCGAAGGGGGAGTAGCCGGTCTTGCTGATGCCGCCCATCTCATGGCCGATTCTGTGGCCGAGCAGCAGGTTGCGGATCAGCGACTCCCCGCCGACGGTGAATTCATCCGGCAGGCAGAACCAGGGGCCGACGCCGATGCGTCCTTCGGAAATATACTTCTTCAGCTTTTCTTTTTTATCTGGGTTCGCTTCGAGATAATCCTGGATCGGCATGGTCTGGGAATCCAGATGGAAATGCCGGAACCCCGGCTCCTTATCGAGAATATCCAGCAGCATGTCGAGCATATAGCCGAGCATATACTGCGTCCTGCGTGCGGAAAAACGCCACTCTCTGTCCCAGTGCGTGTTGGAGATAAAGTGACACTGGATCTTCTTGTCTTTGTTGTCCATACGGTCCTCCTTAGCCTTTAATGATCTTCAGAATGTCTTCAAAGCTGTCCTCAAAATGACTGCACACGGCGCGCGTGCCGCTTTCGAGGATATTGCCGCCGGCGATGCCGATTGTCGTATAGCCGGCCAGACGCACAGCGCATACGCCCGCGCCGCTGTCCTCGATGCCGACGACGTGGTTGCGGTCGGCGAACGCTTCGCCCAGACCGACGACGCCCGTTTCGGCGTACAGCCACGGATGCGGCTTGGGAGACAGCTCTCCGAGTGTGCCGACGGAGCCTTTGCGCAGCGGGAATCCGGCGGAGATGATCGCGTCATAGAAGTCCTTCGGGTCGCCCATGCCGAGCGTTTTGAACGCGGACAGGATCTCCGGCCAGGCTTTTTCGTAAAGACCGCTCGTCACCAGGCCGATCTTCACGCCCATGGCCTTCAGCTCATACAGAAACTCCTTGACGCCCTTGGTCGGCGTGAACGCGCCGTCCCTGCCGCGGCCCTGCATGATCTCTTCCATCTCGCGGTGCGTATGCTCGAAGTAGTAGCCGCGCGCCTCTTCGAGGGAAGCGCCGGGGCAGTATTTGTCGATGCAGTACTGCAGGTGTTCGGATACGGAATGACCGGAAACGAACGGGATGTCGCTCTCGTCCAGTTCAAACTTCGGGTTGCCCAGAAGACTGGCGATGCTCATTTGAATGATCCAGATCCAGAACTCCTCGCTGCGCACCGTGGTGCCGTCGAGATCCATCAGCACGGCCTTGATCGGGTATTCCGTCCTGACCGGCAGCACGGGATAGTAAGTCGGGAAAGCGATCGCGGATTTGACGCACGCGAGCGTGCTGTCGCCGAAGGACACGAACTCGACCTTTTTGTCGCCGGTCGCCAGGATGTCGCAAACGCCGCCCTTTCCGACGGTGAAGCGCAGATCCTCGGTGGATTCCAGCACATGGAAACCGCTGTCCGGCGTGACGTCGCCGAGATCGGGGATGTGAACGGTTTTTTCTAAAAGCATAAGATCCATACCTCGTTTCCGTTATAAAAATGCCGAACCGATTATAGCACACTGTTTCCGGTTCGTAAAGAGTATTTGAACAGATTATTGCACGACCGTATAGCCTGCGTCTTCCACCGCGCGGCGCAGCACGTCGTCCGCGGCTTCGGCGTTCAGCCGCAGTACGGCCGTACCGGCTTCGTGACTGACGAGCGCCTCGTCCACCTGCGGCAGCGCTTCAAGCGCTTTTTTGACGTGCATCTCGCAGTGCGGACACATCATGCCGTTGATCTTCAAAGTTTTTTCCATAGTTGAATTCTCCTTATCTTTACTTATGGTTATGTGTTTTTTATCGGTTCGCAGCCGGTTCAGACGCAGCGCGTTCGTGACCACGCAGAAGCTCGAAAGGCTCATCGCTGCCGCGCCGAACATCGGCTGCAGCTCCCATCCGAACAGCGGGATGAACACGCCGGCCGCCAGCGGGATGCCGATGATGTTATAAAAGAACGCCCAGAACAGGTTTTCACGGATGTTGCGCAACACCGTGCGGCCGAGACGGATGGCGTCCGGCACATAGCGCATCCCGTCCCGCATCAGCACCACGTCCGCCGCGTCGACGGCGACGTCCGTGCCCGTGCCGACCGCGATCCCGACGTCCGCGGCGGTCAGCGCCGGCGCGTCGTTGATCCCGTCGCCGACCATGGCGACCGTGCCGTCTTTCCGCAGCGCGCGGATCACGTTTTCTTTATCCGCCGGCATCAGCTGCGCCGCCACGTCGTCGACGCCCGCCGCCTGAGCGACGGCTTTTGCCGTGCGCTCGTTGTCTCCCGTGAGCATGACGACGCGCACGCCCATGTCGCGCAGCGCCCGCACAGCCTGCACGCTGTCGTCGCGCAGCGTATCGGCCACGGCGATGCAGCCGAGACTGCGCTCGCCCATACGGAAAAACAGCGGTGTTTTGCCCTGCTGAGAAAGCTGCGGCTGCGCGTCTTCCGCGTCGATCTTCAAAAACTCGGCGCTGCCGCCGACGAGCGGTTCTCCCTGAAGAACGGCGCGCAGTCCCTGGCCGGGCAGCGCCTCGAAGCTCTCCGTTTTCTGCAGCTCAATTCCCCGCTTTCTGCCTTCTTCGAGAATGGCTTTGGACAGGGGATGCTCGCTCTTTTGCTCCAGCGCGCACGCGTATTCCAAAAGCTCCCGTTCGCTGACGCCGTCGGCGGGCAGGACGTCCGTCACGCGCGGCTTTCCTTCGGTGAGCGTGCCGGTTTTGTCCAGCGCGACGATCGTAGTTTTGCCGGTCAATTCCAGTGCGGCCGCCGTTTTGAACAGCGTGCCCTGACGCGCGCCGACGCCGCTGCCGACCATGATCGCCACGGGCGTGGCAAGTCCCAGCGCGCAGGGGCAGCTGATGACCAGCACGGAGATCCCGCGCGCGAGTGCAAAGCCGGCGTCTTTGCCGCAAAGCAGCCAGACCGCGACCGTCACGACCGCGATCCCCAGGACTGTCGGCACGAACACGCCGGCGACCTTGTCCGCGATGCGGGCGATCGGCGCTTTGCCGGCCGAAGCGTCCTGTACCATACGGATGATCTGCGCGAGCGTCGTATCTTCGCCCACGCGCGTCGCGCGGCACCGAAGATACCCGGACGTATTGACGGATGCGGCGTAAACGCTGTCGCCGACGCGCTTGTCGACGGGGATGCTCTCGCCCGTGAGCGCGGATTCGTCGATCGCGCCGCTGCCTTCCGTCACAACGCCGTCGACCGGAACGTGTTCGCCCGGACGAACGCAGAATATATCGTCTTTTCGCACTTCGTCGATCGCGACGGCGACTTCTTCTCCGCCGCGAAGCAGCACGGCCGTCTGCGGTCTGAGCTTCAGAAGCCCCTGCAGCGCGTCGGTCGTTCTGCCTTTGGAATGTGCTTCTAAGAGCTTGCCGACCGTGATGAGCGTTACGATCATGGCGGCCGATTCAAAGTAGTAGTGCAGCGTCTGTGTCATCGTGATCTGCCGGAACAGCGTCACGACGCTGTACAGATAGGACGCCGCGGCGCCGAGCGAGACGAGCGTGTCCATGTTCGGCGCTCGATGCAGGAGCGCGCGGACGCCGTTTAAGAAAAAGTGCTGATTGATCACCAATACGATCGTGCTCAGCAGCAGCTGCACAAGACCGATGGATACCGGACTTGCGCACAGAGCCTGCGGCAGCGGCCAGCCCCACATCCCGTGTCCCATCGAGACGTACATCAAAGCCGTCAAAACAATGACCGAAGGGATCAGCCGCCGTTTCCATACGGCAGTCTGATCTTCGAGTACAGCGCTTTCCCGCGGCTTTGCCTGTGCGCCGACCGTGTTTTCCGTCGCGCCGTACCCCGCCTTTTCTACGGCGGAGATGACGCTCTGCGCCGACGCCGGCCCCTTGACCTGCATACTGCCGGTCAGGAGGTTTACGGAACACTGCGTCACATCCGGCAGCGCGGAAACGGCCTTTTCGACACGTGCGCTGCACGCCGCGCAGCTCATCCCGGTCACGGTAAACTGTTTCATGCTCTCCTCCGATCTGCAAAATTTCGTGTTATTATACCACATTTTATACAGAACAGTCAATCATCCGGAGTTTCAAAAAAATATATATTTTGCGATTTAACTATTGAACTTTGCATGAAAATGGTCTAAAATATATCTGTATATATGTAAGGCGGTGTATCTTGGCATGGCAAAACAGCATTTGCATTTTTGGGAAAATCCGACGTTCTACCGACAGAACAAGCTGGATGCGCATAACCCTGCTCTGCCCTTTGACGAGGAAGATACCTGTTCTCTGGACGAGTCACCTTATAAGATGTCTCTGAACGGGATCTGGAAATTTCATTGGCACACGAACGCGGATGTGGAAGTGCCGGACTTTTTTAAGACGGATCTGAACGACCATGATTGGGACGACGTCGAAGTGCCATCGCTATGGCAGCTCAAGGGTTACGGCAAACCGATCTATCTTTGTTCTTTTATGCCGGAGGGCGTTTCGACCAAAAAAAGCCAGATCCCGAAGGTCTTCCATGAGCTCAACGAAGTCGGCATCTATCGCCGCACGTTCACGCTGCCGGACTTTTGGCGCGGCAGACGCATCACGCTGCATTTCGGCGCGGTCAAGAGCGCGCTTTACGTCTACATAAACGGCACATACGTCGGCTACTCGCAGGGGTCCATGACGGCGGCGGAGTTCGATATAACGCATCTGCTGCACAGGGGTGTCAACCAGGTCACGGCCCGCGTCTTCCGATACAGCGACGGCACCTATCTGGAAAACCAGGATATGTGGAATCTGTCCGGCATTTCGCGCGGCGTATATCTGCTGGCGGAGCCGGTCGTGCGTGTGGATGACATTTATGCCAGAGCAACGCTGGACACCGACTTTAAAACAGGCCTGCTTGACGTGAATATCACGATCATCAACGCGCAGCCTTTACGCCGCCCCATTACGTGCGAGGTGCTGTTGAACGGCGAGCAGATCCACAAGGAAGAGTTTGAAATATTCGGCCGTTATTCCGTACACGCCGCCTGCAAGGTCCCGGACGTAAAGCCGTGGTCGGCGGAGACGCCGGATCTGTATACGCTGACGGTGCTGACAAGCTGTCCGGACGGCTTTTTGAGCAAGAAGGAGATCCGCATCGGCTTCAAACGCGTCTCGATCCGCGGCAACGTTTTCTATATCAACGGTCAAAAAGTCATCCTCAAGGGCGTCAACCGCCACGACTTCGATCCCGATACCGGCTGGACGGTTTCCAAGGAAACGTACCGGCGGGATCTGACGCTGATGAAGCAGGCGAATATCAACGCCATCCGCACCAGTCATTATCCGGACGATCCGTATTTTTATGATCTGTGCGACGAGATGGGCTTTTACGTCATGGATGAGTGTGAGGTGGAGAGCCACGGCGTCCGCCGTAAAGGCGTGCCCGGCAGCAGCAAGAAATGGCGCGACGCGGTCATCGACCGCGCGAAAGCCATGGTTCTGCGCGACCGCAGCCATCCGTGCATCTGTATTTGGTCGCTGGGCAACGAGGCCGGCGACGGCAAGAATTTCGTCTATATGCGCCGTGCGATCCAGTATGCGTGCGATATGTATCCGGTGCATTACGAGGGCGATTCCGACCTGACAAAGTCCGATTTCATCAGCCGGATGTATCCGACCGAAAAGCAGGTCGCTTGCCTGCGCGCGAAGGAACCGATCCAGACGACGCTGTTTGACAACATCGCCAACCGTCTGGCCGCGGACAACAAGCCCGTGCCGAAATCCGCGTATAAATACAAGCCCGTCATCTACTGCGAGTATGCGCACAGCATGGAAAACAGCCTCGGCAATTTCCGCGAGTATGTCGAGGATTTTGAAGCGTACGACCACATGTGCGGCGGCTTTATCTGGGATTTTGTCGATCAGGCGATCCGCACCGAAAAGGACGGACAGACGCGCTGGAACTACGGCGGCGATTTCGGCGAAAAGACGAGCAATCTGTATTTTTGCTGCAACGGCGTCGTGGCCGCGGATCGTACGCCGCACCCGTCGTATTATGAGGTCAAGCAGGTCTATGCGGACGTCTGCGCGCGCGAGATCAACGCGCCGAAGGGCATCCTGGAGATCGTCAACAAGCGCTATTTCCGAACGCTCGACGATCTGACGATGCATTGGAGCGTGACGGTCGACGGAGTTGAAACGACGAGCGGCGACATGCGCCTTCCGCCGATAGAGCCGCAGTTCTCCAAGAATATCACGCTGCCCGTCGAGGCGGATGAAACGACGACGGGCGAGTGTATCCTGACGGTATCCTTCCGCCATGCCGAGGACGGCGAATGGTTCAAAAAAGGCGACGAGATCCGATTTGACCAGTTTGTCCTGTTTGATCGAAAAGCCGAAAAGAACGTGCCCAGAGGTAAGATCACGCGCACGCAGGCGAACGGAGAAACGCTGCTGCGCGCGTCGGGCACGACGCTGACCGTCGCTTCCGACGGCTATGTGCGCATGAATATTTCCGGGACGGAGATCCCGTCCGGCGAGCAGATCCGTCCCAGCTTCTTCCGCGCGCTGACGGATAACGACCGCGGATACTTCAACTTTGTCCCGAAGCTGCTGCGGTTTTTGCCGCTGCTGCGGTGGAAAAAGGTCGACCGCAGGCTGCGTCCGGGCAATGTAAAGGTGAGCGAGGAGAAGGATCTCGTCCGCGTCATTCAGAAGTGGAAGTGCGGCCTTTCGGCAAAGGCGCAGATCGAGTACACGCTGTACCCGGACGGACGCGTATATATATCGGCAAAGGGCAGCGGCAGGCGTCTGCAAATGCTGCGCTTCGGACTGTATGCCGGCATTCCGGCGGCGTATGACCGTGTGCGGTGGTACGGCCGCGGTCCGGAGGAATCCTACTGCGACCGCAAGAGCGGGCAGAAGATCGCCATACACACGTCGACCGCAGAGGCGATGTTCCATCCCTATGTGCGCCCGCAGGAGAACGGCAACCGCACGGACGTGCGCTGGCTGGAGCTTTCCGACGAACGCGGTAAAGGCGTGCGCATCGTCGCGGACAGCGTGATGGGCTTTTCCTGTCTGCCGTATTCGACGGATAAGCTGGACGATACGGAGCATCTGCACGAATTGGAGAAAGATGCGTTCCTGTCGCTGCATCTGGACGCCGCACAGCGCGGCGTCGGCGGCGATCTGCCGGGCGTAGCCGCGCTGCACGAGCCGTATCAGATGCGTCCGGGCACATATACGCTCGGCTGCACGGTCTTTCCGCTGTGATTTTATTTAAAGGAGCATTGTCTGATTATGTTTGATACGATTGCAGAACAGACGCGGCTTGCCGCCGAGGAACTGCTTGCGCTTTCCGATCTCAAGGCGGGCGACGTCGTGGTGATCGGCTGTTCGTCGAGCGAAGTGACCGGCGGACGCATCGGCACCGCGTCGAATCCGGAAGTTGCCGACGTGATCTTTGAAACGCTGCAAAGCGTTTTTACCCCGCGTGGAATCTATATCGCCGCGCAGTGCTGTGAGCATCTGAACCGCGCGATCATCGTCGAGCGCGCCGCCTCGAAGAGCGCGCCGATCGTCAACGTCCTGCCGCAGCCGAAGGCGGGAGGATCGTTTGCGACCGCGGCGTATCGGCATTTCGCGGACCCCGTCGCGCTGGAATTCATTCAGGCGGATGCCGGACTGGACATCGGCGGGACGCTGATCGGGATGCATCTCAAATGCGTGGCCGTTCCGTTGAAGCTGACTGTACGGCATATCGGCTCTGCCGTTGTGATCGGCGCGCGCACGCGTCCGAAGTTTATCGGCGGCAGCCGTGCCGTTTACGACGAAAAACTTCTTTGATTCTTTGAGTGAATTATTATTCGGAAAGGGGGGATCGCAGCCATGCCCGGTATCAATATCGGGATCGACCTGGGTACGAACCATGTGCGTTTTTTCGTGGAAGGCAAGGGCGTGGTGCTGACGGAGAACGCCGTCACCGCCTGCGATACCCGAACCGGAAGGACGTTGTCTTTGGGCTCGAAGGCGTACCAGATGATCGGCCGCACGCCGGATTCTGTCTGTGTGCATTATCCTTTGCGTGAAGGCGTCGTTTCGGACTTTACCGCCGCACAGAATCTGCTTCGCTATTATTTGCAGCAGATCTGCGGCAACCGGATATTTAAGCCGAACCTTGTTTTATGTATGCCGTCCGGACTGACCGGTCTGGAGCAGCGCACGCTGCTGAATATCGCGACGTCGTCCGGCGCGGCGAAGGCGTGTCTGATCGAAAAGGCGCTGGCTGCCGCGATCGGCGCGGGCGTTGATCACCGCAAGCCGCGCGGTACGATGATCGTGGACGTCGGCGGCGGCACGACGGAGATCGCCGTTGTGACGATGGGTTCCCTGGCCGAGCATGAGAGCCTGAAGATCGGCGGCAATATCTTCGACATGGCGATCCGCCGGTATATCCGCCGCGAGCGGGATATTCTGGTCGGCCGCCTGACTGCGGAACAGATCAAAAAGAAGATCGGCTGCGCGTATCTGCGCGATGCGGAGATCGCCATTGCCGTAAAGGGAAAAAGCTACCTGACCGGTATGCCCGTCGTATTTGAAGTGACCACGACGGAGGTGTTTTTAGCGCTGCGCGAGCATCTGCGGCAGATCGTCGACGCGATCCGCTCCATGCTTTCGCAGACGCCGCCGGAGCTGCTGGCGGACATTTCCGACAACGGGATCATTCTGACGGGCGGTTCGGCGCTGCTGCCGGGAATCGCCGGCTGCATCGAACGCGAGACGCACGTGCGCACCTTCGTCGCGGAGGATCCCTCAAACTGTGTCGCGCGCGGGATCGGCATGGCGCTTCGGCACATGGACATCCTGTCCGGCAACGGCTACTTTTTCAAAACGCCGCAGCAGATCGGCACGAGCGCGTGAATAGAATAAAGGAATAAACCTCCGAAAAAATGTCCATACTTTCGGCAAACGAAAGCAGAGACTTTTTTCGGAGGGTTTTTTATGTTCAGAAACCGTTCAAGACTTATCGCTTTGGAGATCGCCGTGCTGCTGGCGTTCGTCATCTCCCTGACCGTGCAGACGGCGTCCTTCTGCCGCGGGTGCGAAGACCTGTACAGAAACATGCTGCGACTTCATGTGATCGCGAATTCCGACGCCGCCGAAGACCAGCGGCTCAAGCTGCTGGTGCGCGACACGGTGCTTCGGGAGGGCGAAGCGATATTCGACGGCTCCGCCGACGTGCAGAGCGCAAAGGAAAAGCTCACGCCGCATTTTGCCGCGCTCGAACGCGCAGCCGAACGTACGCTGCGTGAAAACGGCTGTGCGGACAGCGTCCGCATCTCGCTCGAACGCACGTATTTCAATACGAGGACATACGGGGAATGGACCGTCCCGGCCGGAACGTACGAGGCGGTGTGCGTGCGCATCGGCGACGGCGCTGGCCGGAACTGGTGGTGCGTGATGTTCCCGCCGCTGTGCCTGCCGGCCGCCGGCGCGCCGACGGACGCCGTCTTCAGCAAGGACGGTCAGGCCGTACTCGGCAGTGATCCGCATTATGACGTGCGCTTCAAGATCGTGGAGCTGGCGCAGAGCGCAAAAGCAAAACTGCATAAACCGACAAAATCCTGACTGCGTCTTTACTTTTCAAAGAATCTGTGCTACAATACAGATACTTCAAATTCAAGGAGGCGCACCATGATCAATATCATCGCACACCGCGGCGCAAGACAGCGCGCACCGCAAAACACGATCCCCGCGTTCCGCAAGGCGATCGAGTTGAAGGCCGACGGCTTTGAAAACGACGTGCATCTGACGAAGGACGGCGTGATCGTGATCTGCCATAATTATGACATCGACGAAACGTCCGACGGCACGGGCCTTATCCGTGACTACACCTATGAGGAACTGCTGAAATTCGATTTCGGTTCCTCGTTCTCGCCGGAATTCGCCGGCACGAAGATCCCGCGTCTGGAGGAATTCCTCGATCTTTGCACCAAGGACACCAAGGTCATCAATATCGAGATCAAGCCCCCGCAGGACCCGAACAGCACGATCGCCGCGCAGACGATCGCTATGGTCAAAGCGCGCGGACTGTTCGACAACCTCATCATTTCCAGCTTTGATCCGCAGGTCCTGATCGACTGCAAAAAGATCGATCCTGCCTGCAAGACCGGCCTGCTCTATGAGCCGGGCGAGGAGAAGTGCGAGGAGGTCTGCGACGACTTCGTGGCGTACGCGAAGAAGCTGAACGTCGACGCCGTACATCCGTTCATCGGCTTCGTCAGCGAGGATTACATCGAAGAGGCGCACGACGCCGGCCTGATCGTCAATCCCTGGACGGTCAATCAGGAATTCCAGATCGAGCGTCTGGTCGAATGGGGCTGCGACGGCCTGATCACCGACGTGCCGGACTTCGCGCGCGAGGTCGCGGAGAGAACCGCGAAATAAACCCGATCCAAAGTATAGTAAAGACTGCCCTTCCTGTCGGAGGGCAGCCTCTTTTTTTGTTTACGGGATCATGTTGTTTCTTGCCGTCTGTTCGGCGGCGGCGAGAAATCGGTAGACCGGACTGATCTGCGCAAACGCCGCGGCCATTTCCTGCGGCAGCGTATCGGAAAAGAGTCTGTCGAAATCCCGGCTGTCGTGCAGCACCGTCACTGTCCTGCGGTCGAGCCAGATCCGTTTACGCTCCGGTTCGTCCGGGTATCTGCTGCGCTTGTACATATGGCCGTCGAGCACGAAGACGTTCTGCGCGCGATAGGCCTTTTCCGCTTTTTTGAACAGCGGATGGTCGTCCAGCACCATCCGGCGCATACAGTCCGTCGTTTCGGACGACGCGTCGTACTGTCCGCAGCCGTAGCAAAATCCGCGCGGCGAGAGGACGAAGAAGAATTCCGGATAGTCGGAAAACGCTTTGCGGTCGCGCTTGAAGGAGATCCACATATAGTCGCGGTAGAACGCGCCGTGCGCGCGGCGCATATCGCGGTAAATGCGCGAGATGGTCTTGTCCACCTTCGGCTCGGTCACGATCATGGGGTCGATCTTTTCGATCGTCGGCGTAAGCGCCTGCACCGTTTCGATCAGCGGCTGCATGACGAACTCTTTGAATTCCGGCTTGTGCTCGGCGTACCATTCGCGGCTGTTCATGAATACGTTCATGGACAGAAAGTCCAGCGTTTTCGGAGAAAACATGGCGGTCAGGACTCCTTTTTCTTCTGCCGCATCAGCAGCTTGTCCACAGGGAAGTAAATGAAGAACTGAATGCAGCTGCACACGGCGGTCGCGATCGTCGTCGCCAGGCCGCTGGAAACGCCTCTGTTCACGCAGAAGGAAAATACGACGGGGTTGAACCACGCCGAAAAACAGATCAGCGCCGCGGTAAACAGCAGATAGATGGTCAGCGTGATCGGCACGTTGTTGTCGGCGTTGAACGTCTTTTTGCGGTTGACGAAGAACGACACGATCTGTGCGAGCACGTTGGACGTGTTGAACGCGATGAACAGCGCCAGACCGCACTGCTTGCCCTCGATCACGTCGTAGTGAAAGACGAACCAGTGAAAGGCCTGTGTGCTCAATGCTTTGACTGCGGGGATATTGTAGAGGATCGCCAGCGAGACGACCTGCACGATGCACGCCAGAAGACTGACGATCGTGAACTTGACCAACTGCCACAGCGTCTTTTTGCCGCCGCTTTGTTCTGCCATGATGATCGCTCCTTTTTTATTGAATAATACCTTCGAGGAAATCGGTTTCGGTGACGTACCCTTCGCGGCCGATGCGGAACGTCTTGACTTCATGCGCGCGGAAATCCGCCCAGAAGCCTGCGTCCGCCAGATCGCAGACAAACCCCACGCGGCCGGTATTGCGGCCGGCGGCTTCGTATGCGCGCAGGATGAGATCGCCGCTGCCGTCCTCGCATTTCTTGAAAGCGGTGACGACGATGTTCGGCTCCGTCACGGAAAGGAAGCTCTGCACGGGCGGCAGATCGCCCTTGCGGTAACCGACCGGCACCGCGTTCGGCCTGCGGTTGAAAACAGCCGCTTCGCGCGCGACGTCCGTCGATTCGGCTTCGCCGGCGTGCGGAAGGATCGCGTATTCAAAACGATGCAGTCCCTCATCCGTGTAATTGAAATCCGCGGCGGGACGGTAGGAATAGTGATCGGCAAAGATCACGTTGCGCAGCAGCGTCGGCCGCAGCGTGGAGTCGGGACAGTCGCAGCTGTATTTGCCGTCGTTGAGCACCGCGATCCCGTGGCGCGCGCCGTCCGTGCCGGTCAGCGTCAGATCCGCCCAGCCGAGCATCGGCTCTTCCTCGCCGTTCGTCGGCCGCTTGATGAACGCGCCGGGAATCTCGTATGTATTGACTGTATCCGTGCCGTTCAGCGGGAACGCCGCTTTGAGCATGGTGAACGGTTCCTGCCAGACCGCCTTGCACTTGACGCGCAGCATCTTCGCGTCGGACGTCAGAATGAAATCCTGCGTCAAATGCGAGTCGCCGTAGCGATGCTTGACGCGCATGACGGCGCGCGCCGGACCGTATTCGGCGAGGGCGATGCTTTCGAGCTCCATTTCGCCCTTGACGGTTTCAAATCTAAACACGCCGTGCGCCCATGTGTCGGTGGTATGGTCGTCCAGAACCGTCGGAGCGGCCAGTCGGTTCCCGGCGGCGAAGTCGTACCCATCGGCTTTCGTAACCAGCGAGCAGATCGTTCCGGTATTCCGATCGAACTGCACACGGATATGTTCGTTTTCGAGGAACGTCTCTCCGGCGCGAAGATCCGATGCGCAGTCTTCGGACGCGGGCAGGAAGCACGTTTCTGTCACTTCGTCGTCCGGCAGCCATGACAGCCAGTACAGCGCGTAGCCCAGCGCGGGCAGATCGGCAAGGAACAACGTGTCGAGGTGCGAGTCATTGGAGCGCGAGGAACGCACGTTCTGGAACGGAACGGCGCGGCCCGCGGCGTCCGTCACGGCCTTCGACGGGTAGTTGGTACGTACCGGGTAACGAACGGGGAACGCGTGCGGATTGAAAACGACGACCGGACGCGGGAAATCTTCCTTATGACAGTGGTGACGCAGGAGCGTGACCGGTTCATTGATGCCGTCGAGCCATGTATTTATACGCGAAGCGATACGCAGCTGCGCCGCGTTTTCCGTGCGGTCGGCGATCGTTACGGCATGTCCGATGCTGTTTTTGACATCCTCGTACGCTTCCATGATCGAGCAGCCGCAGAGGATGTCGTGGAACTGGTTGAAGCACACGTCCTTCCACGCTTCTTTGAGCGCGGCGGCGGACGGCGCGCTGCCGCAGACGGCGGCGGCGACGGCGTCCCACGCTTCGGCCGCGGCGAGACGGTTCTCCGCGCGGCGGTTGAGCTGCTTGACGAGAGAGGTCGCGCTGTAACACCCGCTCGCGTGGTGCTGCAGCTCGCCGCGGTAGGACGGAACATCCAGCAGCTCGCCGCAGACGGTTTCAAAAAACGTATCGGGGGAGGAGAAGCGGAGCGTTTCTTCGCTCTTTTCTTCCATCCGGCGCGCCAGATGCCCGAGATCGCCGCGCGTCGGGCCGCCGCCGTGATTGCCGACGCCGCAGAACAGCATCAGATCGTGCTGTTTTTCGGGCAGCATGGCGTTCAGCGCGTCGATCGTGCGGTCGAGATCCTCCGTGCCGGTGTGACCGTAGCTGTCTTTTATGCGATAGGTCAGCACGCGGCTGCCGTCCACGCCGTCCCACCAGAACAGGTTTTCGGGGATGTCCGGATTTTCGTGCATGCCGGGGCGCATCATGACATAGGTACGCATCCCGCCGAGGGAGAGCAGCTGCGGGAGGTTTCCGCAGTGGCCGAAGGAATCCACGTTATAGCCTGTTTTGCAGATGCGGCCGAATTTTTTGTAGTAATACAGCTGGCTGTACAGCGCATGGCGCGCGAAGCTCTCGCCGGATGGCATGTTGCAGTCCGGCTGCACCCACCAGCCGCCGACCGGTACCCAGCGGCCGATCTTGATCATATCGCGGATTTCGGAAAACAGGTCCGGATCGATCTGCTCCACCCATTCGTAATAGGCGGCGGAGGAGCAGGTAAAGATGAAGCCGTCAAATTCCTTGAGCCGGTCGATCGCGGCGCGGAAGGTTTGCAGCACTTCGCCGCAGCCCTCCTGCCAGCGCCAGAGCCAGATGGGATCTAAGTGCGCGTTGCCGATTAAATGGATCTGATTGGACATCCTCTCGCACCTCCTTATTCAAAGAATCCGTAATATCTGCCCATCCAGTAGGCATATGTGTAGATATAGCAGCTTTCCACGCAGAAAAGCCCGCCGGAGTCCACGTCCTTGTACTCAAAGGGATTGCGGTCGTATTTGGAAATGAACCGCTCGTCGTTGGGCAGCAGCCAGGAGATCTCCTTATATCCGCCGGGACGCAGATGTACGGGCGTGTCGTGGCGTTTCATGGTGGAAACGCCGCCGGCCAGACGTGAAATGTTCATGCGGTACAGCCATTGTGCCATGCGGTCCATGTCGATGTCGTCGCCGGTGGCGAGCGCATAAGGTATATCGTAGCCGGGATCGTATTCGCGTTCGAGCGAGGAGCGCCACGAACGGAATCCCTGCCGGTATTTTTCCAAAAGGACAGGATCGGTTTCCAGCGTGCAGAGCATCCAGAACGACACGACCGCGAGCATATGGTCGCCGTACATGATGTCCTCATACGGATGGACGCCGTCGAGCAGCGCCATCTGCTGCATCCGGTCGAAGTGCTTGGTCGTCAACTCCGCATAACCGCGTGAAAGCAGATAGTCGTAGCTCTCCTGCCATTCGCCGCGCTCGCCGGTGATGTGCATGACCATCTTGTGATATGAGAGCACCTCGGCGGCGTTCAGACACGCGTCCACATACCCAAGCTCCGTCGAGAAATACCGTTCGCTCCACTTCGCCCACGTCGTCGGCTCGCCCGTCGCGTCGCACAGCTCATAGCCGTGGCTGATGATGTGCCGCAACAGTGCGCTTGCGCCGTCGCGGATCAGCGCGTCCAGCTCCGGATCGTCCGGACCGAGGATGTCGTGCGCGAACCGCATCTGCAAAAAGTGCAGCGTGACTTCGTCCGAGCTGGTGTCGGCCTTGTAAAAGATCCCCTCGCGTGTGTGGCCGGACTCCGTGAAGCAGTGCGTGAGACGCTCCGGGATCGGAGCGGAGGCGTCGATTTCCATGCCTGCCCAGCAGACGTCGTGGCCTTCGGATACGTTGTTTTTCAGATCCGCGCCGTACATTTTCAGGAAAGAACCGCGTTCGCGCGTCGCCGGCGTGTCCAGACAGACTGCCTTATCGCCGTGAATGCGGAAATAGACGCCGTTTTCGGGGACAGGTTCCTCGGCGCACATATAGGTGCGCGCCACGAATCCGTCGCCGCGACCGTGGATATACAGCAGCAGCAGACACGCTTCGCACGCGCGAGTCGCGGTCCGGCGCGCCTCGATCGTGTCGGGATGATCGGGACCTTTCTCCCGCTTATAAACGGCGTAGCGGAACAGCTCGCCCACAGCGAACGCCGCGGTGAAACCGCCGTCGTTGTCGGAGTGACCGTAGGGGAATATGCTCGACAGGTCGCGCGGTACGGCGAGATCCTTCTGGCTGTACATGCCCCAGCGGTCGACGATCGTTTGCGACTCATGCAGCAGCATCCGCGCTTTTTCCTCCGCGCCGACCAGACGTGTTTCGATATGCGTCACGCCCGTTTCCGTGCGCACCCAGATCGCATCGCCGTCCGCCAGCAGAGCCAGCACGCAGTTGTCCTGAAGATCGCGCTCCGCCGCAAAGAATTGGATGATCTGATCCTTGCGCGCGGCGTTCGGTTCGTAGCGAGTCAGTCCCGTCGTCGCGCCGTACCAGCAGACGTCGCCCGTCTGCACGAAACAGGTATAGTCCTGCTTGCGCGAGGGCAGGGGAAGCGGAAAACCAGAAAGGTCCGGCGCAGCGCTGCGCACCGTGTAAAGCGCCTGCGGCACGGCGGGATCGCCGTTTGCGTACTGGGTGCAGAAACGTGCCGGTTGCGCGGTGAGTTTATAAGGCAGTCGCATCAGAGCAGTCACTCTCCTTTTTTGATATATTAGGTTGATCATAGCAGAAATGCAGGACTGTTTCAAGTGTCTTTTGTAAATTTTACACAAAAACAGATGCAAATTTTTTATACCCTAACAAAAAAACGCTCTTTACATTTGTCAGATAAATATGTTATACTGAATTCATAAAAGAGTTATTTGAGGAGGTGTATCCTTATGATGCGATTACATAAATTACGCGCTTTTTTCTGCTTCGGAATTACGCTTCTTTTAGCGGCAGGCTGCGCCTCGCCTGCCTTTGCTTCCTATGTGCCCGCGCCGGAAATGTATTATCTTGTCAGCGGCGAGACCGATCCGGACGGCGGCGTCTACGAGGATTACTATGTCGACGCAAAGGGCAACCGTGCGCCGGAACCTGAGAGTGTCGTTCGTGCCGCCGAAGAACTGCCGGACAAATATGATCTGCGCGATTACGGACTGGTGACGCCCGTCAAGAATCAGGCCGGCTGCGGCAGCTGCTGGGCGTTTGCGGCGATCTCTTCTCTGGAATCGAATTACATCCGTCAGGGATACGGCTTGGCGTCCGAAACGGATTTCTCCGAAGCGCATCTGGTTTGGTTTTCGCAGAGACAGCGCACGACGAATACAATGGACACGACGTACGGCGACGGCAAGTATTGCGCGCAGCCCTTTACGGCAGGCGGCAACTGGAACGGCGCGGCGTCCGCTCTCATGCGCGGCAGCGGTCTGCAGATGGAGTCAAATGCGCCGTGGATCGTAACATGGGACACCGATGAAATGATGCAAATGGCGCAGGATGAAAGCGACCGGTACGCCAGTTATGCGCGCTTGTGGAATATTTCCAGTATCCGCGACAATTCGGCGGACACGCTCAAACGGAAGATTCTGCAGAACGGCGCGTGTATCCTGTCCTATTACGACGACTATTCCACCACAAGAACCGGATACAATTCGTCGCATACCGCATATTACCAGGTCGCCAAGTCCGGCGTGACGAACCACGCCGTGACGGTCATCGGATGGGACGATAATTATTCCAGGACCAACTTCAACGCAAGTCCGCGTCCGTCTGCGAACGGCGCATGGCTGGTCAAGGGAAGCTGGGGAACCACATGGGCCGATAACGGCTTTTACTGGATATCCTATCAGGACCCGTCGCTCGGCGGATTTGCGTCCTACGTGGCGGCTCAGAAGGACGTTTACGAAAATATTTACCAATACGACGGCGGTTATCCGCAGATGTATTTCAGCTATTCGAGCTCCGCGAAGATGGCCAACATTTTCACCTCGAACGGCGACGAGATGCTGACGCACGTGGCTGTGTTTTCGCCCAATGAAACGCCGGTTACCGCAAAGATCGAGGTGTACACCGCAAACACAAACTTCACATACGGCTCCAAGAAACCGACGGACGGCATGACAAAGGTCGCTGCGGCGACGACGACGGTTTCGTCTGTGGAATACGGGTATACGACCGTTCCGCTGGCAAGCTCCGTTCGCCTGAATCCGTATCAGCCGTTTTCGATCGTCGTGACGTATTCAAACAGCGGCGTCACCGTGAAGATCCCGGTCGAAGGACAAACGGTGGAAAACCCCGCTGACGGCGTGTCCACCTATAACAGCAACGCCGGCGAGAGCTATTTCGGCTACGGCAGTTATTGGTACGATTTGCACAAATACGCGGACGGCAAAAATTACAACAACGTGCCGATCAAGGCGATGACGCGCACGTTGGAGCTGGTCGATCCGGCGATTTCCGTCAGGACGGCGCCGAACAAAACGGTATATCGTCCCGGCGAGACGCTCGATCTGACCGGACTTACGCTGACCTATTCGGATGAGTACGGCATTGAATCGGTCCTGACCGACGGTTTTTCCTGCGATACGTCCGTGTTCCATAATCTCGGGACGCAGACCGTCCATGTCTTCTACGGCGCGCTTACGACGACGTTCGACGTGGTCGTCGAGCCGTGGGAGCGGTCGTTGACGCTGTATTCGATGCCGACCACGACGACGTACCGTCCCGGCGACACGTTCGATGCGACCGGTCTTGCGCTGCTCTATTCGGACGAATATGCAGTGCAATCCGTTATAACGGAAGGGTTTGTTTTTGATATGGGTCCGTTCCGCACGCTGGGCACGCAGCCCGTTACCGTCGAATACCTCGATCTGACGACGACCTTTGACGTGGTCGTGGAGCCGTGGGAACGCACGCTTTCTGTACTTTCGCCTCCGGAAAAGACGATGTACCGGCCCGGCGAATTCTTCGATCCGACGGGCATGACGCTGCTGTATAAAGATGAATACGGCGAAACCTATACGGTCACGGACGGATTCTTCTGCGATCTGGCGCCGTTCCGTGAAGCCGGTCTGCAAAACGTCGCGATCGGTTATCTTGATCTGAGCACCTTGTGTGAAGTAACGGTCGAGCTGTGGGAGCCGACGCTGACGCTGCTTTCGCCGCCGAACAGAACGACCTATTTCACCGGGGAAGAGATCGATACGACGGGATTGACGCTTCTGTATACGGACGAGTACGGCGACGGACTGGCCGTTACGCAGGGCTTCTCGTGCGTCCCGTCTACGTTGACGGAAGCCGGAACGCAGAGCATTACAGTCCTGTACGGCGCGCTTTCTGTCTCGTTTGACGTGACGGTGCGTCAGAGCG
This sequence comes from Clostridia bacterium, assembly GCA_017449935.1. Lineage (GTDB taxonomy): Bacteria > Bacillota > Clostridia > Oscillospirales > Acutalibacteraceae > UBA1425. The sequence continues at coordinate 16,533 of JAFSYP010000094.1, read as the reverse complement.
GTCTGCTGCTCGTCGGCAGCGACACTGCTTTCCCGGGCGGCTTGGCGCGCATTTCCGTGCTGCTCTCCGACAACCCCGGCGTATCGTCCGCCAAGCTGTCGCTTCAGTATGATCCGCAGGTCCTCTCGCTCATAGAAACCGAGAACGGCGACGTCTTCGACGATGCGTTCTATACGCCCGGCGATACCATTACCGCCATACCTTTCTCCGTGCAGTGGGTGGACGTCGTGTCGCAGATGAACAATACGCAAAGCGGCACGCTGGTGACGTTTGTATTCCGCGTGCTGCGCGACGCGCCGATCGGCTCTACATCCGTCAGCGTCAACGTCGATTATGATACCACCTATGACAACACGTATTCGCGCGTGCGGTTCGATACACAGGACGGCGCAGCCAACGTCATCCGTCTGCCCGGCGACGTCAATGCGGACGGCTTTGTCAATCTAAAGGACGTTGTGCAGCTTCGCCGCGCGCTTGCGGATTGGGATGATGTGCTCATCCACAGAGCCAACGCGGACGTGGACGCGAGCGGAACGCTGGACAACAGGGACGTCATCCTTCTTTCGCGCGTGATCGTCGGCGGCTACGGAGCGCAGCTGCAATAGATGCTTTTCGTTCAGATATTATTCTCGGCGGATCGGTTCCGGCTGATCCGCTTTTTCTTTTGGAGGCCGAAATGCTGCAATTGATCATCGGAAAAGCCGGTACGGGTAAAACGGCGTATATGACGCGTCTGGCGGCGGAGCTGGCACAGCGGCAGACGCAGCCGATCCTGTTTCTTGTACCGGAGCAGGCGTCGTTTGATTATGAAAAACGAATGCTTCGCATCCTGGGACCGAAGGACGCCGACAAGGTTGAGGTTCTCAGCTTTTCACGTCTTGCCGAAACGCTGATGCCGACAGGCGATCTGCCGCCGATCGACGACGCGGGCAGAGCGGTGATGATGAGCGTTGCGCTCGAATCGCTGACCGGAAAGCTCGAGGTTTACGGACGCTACGTCAAGAGTCTGTCCGTGGCCAACGAGCTGCTGAAACTCTCCTCCGAATTCAAACGCTGTATGCTACAGCCCTCGGCGCTGCTGACTCTGTCTGCCGGGATGGAGGAATGCTTCCTTCGTCACAAGCTGCAGGAGATCGCGCTGATCCTCGAAACGTACGACGCGCTGGTTTCCCGCGCCTATTCGGACGATACGGATGCGCTGACGCGCCTGGCGTACTGGCTGACGGATAACCCCGTCCTTCGGTCGCGCACGGTGTTGATCGACGCGTTCAGCGGCTTTACCGTGCAGGAATATGCCGTGATCGAACGGATGCTCTCACAGGCGGACGGCGTGTACGCCGCGCTTTGTACGGACAGCGTGTATGAAAAGCAGGGCTACGATCCCGGCGCGTTCGCGTATGTGCGCCGGACGGCGGAACGTCTCATGCACCGTGCGCGTAAACTGGATGTGCCGGTCCGTGCGCCGATCACTGTGTCGCAGCAGTCCGTCCGGTTTAAATCTCCGGCATTGTACGCTTTAGAGGAAGTCTTCGCGACTGCGGCGCAGACCGTTTATCCGGCTCCCGCGCCGGAGATCCGTGTGGTGTACGCCGCCGATTTGTATGAAGAATGCGCGTTCGTCGCCGCCGAAGTCAAGCGGCTGCTGCGCGAGGAAAACTATCGCTGCCGCGAGATCGCGGTGCTGTTCCGCGATGCGCAGCGCTACGAAGCGCCGATGCGCGCCGCGCTCGCCAAATGCGGCGTGCCGGTTTTCGAGGACAAGCGGCAGCCGATCCTGACGCAGCCGCTGATCTCGCTGGTTCGCGGCCTGTGCGCTGCAGCTTCGGAGGGATTCACGACCGAGAATCTCATGCAGATGCTGAAGACCGGTCTGCTGGATCTGTCTGAGGAGGAGATCGCGGATCTGGAAAACTATGCGCTGCTTTGGGATCTGCGCGCCGGCGGCTGGCGTTCGCCGTTTACGGCGCATCCGGACGGCTTGGGCGAAGCGCAGACGCAGGAATCCTTGGAGAAGCTGGAACGCCTGAACATGCTGCGCGAACGGCTGATGGAGCCGTTGGAGCATTTTTGTCAGCGGGTTCGCGACGGCAGCGGCCGCCGTTTTGCGCAGGAGATATACAGCTTTCTGCGCGCGCAGCACGCGGACGTGCATCTGCTGGAACTGGCGCAGCGTCTGCAGTCGCGCGACGAAGTCGTGCTTGCGGCGGAGCAGGAGCGGATCTGGGATATGACCATGGAGATCCTCGATCTGTTTGCCCGCTCGCTTTCCGACAGACCGCTCACGGCAAAACGCTTTGCCGAACTGCTGGACGTCGTACTGCGGACCAAGACGCTCGGCAGCATCCCGCAGGGACTGGACGAGGTGACCGTGGGCGATCTTGACCGTGCCGTGACCGATTCACCGCGCGCCGTATTTGTGCTCGGCGTGCAGGAGGGCGTTTTCCCGCGCACGCCGTCTGTCGGCGGACTTCTGACGGCGACCGACCGGAAAACGCTGCGCGAGATGCAGGTGGAGCTGTATGATTTCGGCGAGATCAAGGTCAGCGAGGAGCGCTTCCTTGCGTATAAGACGCTGTGCAGCGCGTCGCAGCGGGTGACAATCTCGATGAGCGCCGTCGGCGACGACGGCAGCGAGCAGTGCACTTCGGAGATCGTGCGCACGGTGCGCAGCTGCTTCCCGCAGTGCGCGGCGGTGCAGGCCGGCGCGGCGGGTACGTTGTCGCGCATCGAAAGCGAGGCGACCGCGTTTGAACAGCTTTGTCTGCACGAGCCAAAGCATGACGATCTGTATCCGGAGCTTCGTGCGTTTTTTGAGCGCGACCCGGACGCCCGGGCGCGTTTGCAGGCGCTTGACCGTGTCAGCCGCGGCGTCGGTTTCCGCATTTCGGACCGCCGTCTGGCAGAACGCCTGTTCGGAAAAAACATGTTTTTGTCCGCCTCCCGTGTGGAGAGCTATTATAAATGTCCGTTTGCCTATTTCTGCAAATACGGTCTGCTCGCCAAGCCCCGTAAAACGTCGCAGTTCGATCCCGCCATGCAGGGCACGGAGATCCATTTCGTACTGGAAACGCTGCTGCGCCGACACGGCAAGGACGGTCTTCTTGATATGACGCGCGAAGAGCGCCAGAAACAGATCGACACGCTGCTGGACGAATACCTGCTTTCCAATTTAGAGGGCGCGGCACAGACGAAGCGTTTTCAATATCTGTATAACCGCCTGCGCAAAACGATGGGAGAGATATTGGAGCGGTTGATGCTGGAGTTTTCCGTGTGCAGCTTCGAGCCGGTCGATTTCGAGCTGAAGATCGATCGCGACGGCGATATCCCGCCGTATGTTACGTCCGTTCCGGAGGGCGGAACAGTGCAGATCAAAGGCTCCGTGGATCGTGTGGACAGGCTGGAATTGGACGGCAAAGCCTATATTCGCATCGTCGACTACAAGTCCGGCGGCAAGAAATTTGCCCTTTCGGATGTGCTGGGCGGGCTGAATATGCAGATGCTGATCTACCTGTTCGCCATCTGGCAGAACGGGGAAGCGTATTTCGGCGCGCCGATCGTCCCGGCAGGCATACTGTATATGCCGGCCAAAGCGGAGTTTGAAAAACTGCCGCGCGATCTGAGCGAAACGGACGCGGCGCTGGCAAAGGCGCGTTCGATGCGCATGAACGGGATGCTGCTCGACGACAGCACGGTGCTGCTGGCGATGGACAGCGGCGAGAGCGGCTGCTTCATCCCGGTGGACAAAAAGACCAAGTCGGGCAGTCTTATTTCCCTGCATCGTCTGGCGCTGCTCAAGCAGGAAACGGAAAAGCTGCTGTGCGACATGGCGCGCAATCTCTGTGCCGGCGGCATCGAAGCGCTGCCGGCGCGCAACACCGCCGATCATAACGCGTGCGCCTGGTGCGATTACCGCAGCGTGTGCGCGCATGAGGACGATATGCCGGAGCGCCGGATCCCGTCGCTGCGGCACGCGGATTGTCTGAAGGTGTTGGATGAAAAGGAGGTGGAAACGGATGCAGTGGACGCATGAACAATGGGACGCGATCACGGCGCGGGACGGCACGCTGCTGGTGAGCGCCGCGGCGGGTTCAGGCAAGACGGCCGTGCTGGTCGAACGCGTGCTGCAAAGGCTGGAGGACCCGGTGAACGTCTGTGCTGCGGACGAACTGCTGATCGTCACGTTTACGAAAGCGGCGACGGCGCAGATGCGCGAAAAGATCTCGGCCGCGCTGCAAAAACGCATCCGCGAAAACCCCGGCAACGAACATCTTCTGCGTCAGCAGGCGCTGCTTCCGTTCGCCCGCATCAGTACGATCGACAGCTTCTGTGCGGACGTCGTTCGCGAGAATTTTCAAAAGCTCGGCATCGAGCCGGACTATCAGATATTGGACGAGCACCGTCTGCAAGTGATGCGGCAGGACACGGCCTCGGAGATTGTCGAGCAGCTTTACGGCGAGGACGACGGTACGTTTTCCGAGCTGTGCGAACTGCTGTTTCGCGGCAGGGACGACCGCAAGCTGGTCGATACGATCCTCGAACTGGACGACGTCGCGTCGTCTTATGACGATCCGGACGGCTGGCTTTCCGGTCTGTATGCCGCGTATGATCCTGATGTTGCGCTCGGCGAAACGGTCTGGGGTACGCTCGCGTCACAGCTCGGCCGCAGGATCGTGCAGACGTGTATCGACACGACCGACCGCGCTTCTCGTATCATTTGCCGCGACGCGGACGTTGCGGAAAAATACGCGCCCTTCCTTTTGGAGGAGCGCGCGGCGCTGGAGAATACCTTAGAAAAGCTTTCCGGCAGCGATTGGGACGGGATGCGCGAGGCGGCGCTTTCGTCGCCGCAGAGTCTTCCGGCCAGGTGCCCGATCGTGCGGGGCAACGATTCCTATGAAAAGAACGCCGCGCAGACGGCGCACCGCAAAAACAAGGAACGGCTGGAAAAGCAGCTCATTCCGCTGTTTTGCAGCACTGCCGCGGAATATGCCGATGACGCGGCGTACTGCCGCCCGCTTATCCGTGCGCTTTCCGAGGCGGTCAAGCGTTACCGTGCCGCGCTGCTCGAGCATAAAAAGGCGGTCAACGGCTACGATTTTTCGGACGTCAGCTTTTTCGCGCTTCAATGCCTGACGGATGAAAACGGCGGACAGAGCGATTATGCGCGCACGCTGTCCGAATCGTTCCGCGAGATCCTGATCGACGAGTTCCAGGACGTCAACGGCGCGCAGTACAAGCTGTTCCGGCTGCTGTCGCGTGACGGACAGAACCTGTTCATGGTCGGCGACGCGAAACAAAGCATCTACAAATTCCGCCAGGCAAGGCCGGATATTTTTATATCGCTCAAGGAGAAGTATCCGCTGTATGACAACGGAAACTATCCCGCGCTCGTACAGCTCGACTGCAATTTCCGTTCGCGTCGCGGCGTCACGGAATGGGTCAATTTTGTTTTCCGACAGATTATGTATTCCGCGAAAGACCGCCGCTTCGAGGTCAATTACGACGAACGCGAATATCTGCGCGCCGGCGCCGTCTATCCGCCTTCCGCGTTTCCGGACGCGCAGCTGCACGTCGTACGGTATGAAAAAGGGGAGGACGAGCGGATCGTCTGCGAGGCGCGGTACGTTGCGCAGTGGATACTGAATCAGCTTCGGGACGGGCTGACGGTCGGCCGCGAAGGCGAAGAGCGACCGGCGACGTTCGGTGATTTCTGTATCCTGCTGCGTTCGGACAGCGGGCGGATCTCGAAAACGGCGGACGTGCTCGAACAGTACGGCATTCCCGTTCAGGCAGGCGCGCAGGGCGGATTGTTCGACGCGCCCGAAGTGCGTTTTCTCGTTTCACTCCTGCAGGTACTCGACAATCCGACGCAGGACGTTCCGTTGCTGGGCGTGATGCTGTCGCCTGTTTTCGGTTTTTCACCGGACGATCTGAGCGCTCTGCGCGTGGACGACCGTGCAGCGGGGCTGTACGCTCTGGTGCGTGCGGCGGCTGCGACAGACGCGCGTTACGCGGCGTTTCTCGAGCGTCTGTCCGATCTGCGGATGCTTGCGGCGACGCTTTCCGTGGACGACCTGGTGCGTCGTCTTTTAGACGAAACGGGATATGTGTCGATTGCCGCGGCGATGCCCGGCGGCGCCGGCCGGCAGGCGAATCTGCGTCTCGTCGCGGGACTTGCCGCGCAGTACACGCAGTCGGGCCGATTCGGTTTGTCCGGCTTTATGCGCTATCTCGAAAAGATGGCGGAGCAGGACAAGACGGAAAAAGCCCGCACGCGAAATCTCGGCGCGGATCTTGTGCAGATCATGACCGTTCACCGCAGCAAGGGACTGGAATTTCCGGTCTGTATCCTGATGAACTGCAGCGGTGAATTCAACGGTGAGGAATATAAAAACAATTATATTTATCATAATGCCTACGGGATGGCGACCGTGCGGCGCGATACGGCGCATTTTATCCAGTATGACACCGTGCCCAAGCGCGTACTGAACGCAAAGGCGCGCGAGAGCAACCTCAACGAAGAGCTGCGCATCCTGTATGTGGCGATGACGCGCAGCAAGGAAAAGCTCGTGACTGTGACGACGCTGGACAATCCGTCGGGACGTCTCGCGGCGCTGTCGCTGCGCGCGCTCGACGACGGCAGCATTGGCGGCGTTTTTGAGCTGAACAGCTTCGGCGATCTGCTGCTGTCGGCGTGTTTACGTCACCCGGACGCCCACGCGCTGCGCGAACTGGCGGGTATTCCGGCTTCGTCTGTGATGCTGCCGGCGGACTTCCCGCTGCACGTCGTCACGGCCGATGCGCCCGCTGCGGTACAGGTCGAGACCGAAGCGCCGGCGGTACGGGACGCGCGCGAGGACGTGCTCGCGCAGATCGAGGCGCGTACGAAGTACGTCTATCCGTATGCCGCGCTTTCCGCGGCGACCGCCAAGCACGCCGCGTCCGAGATACAGCAGACCGGCGTCAACGCGGAGTTTTTCGCGTCCGCGCGTCCGGCGTTTCTGGCGGCCGGCGGTCTGACCGCGGCGCAGCGCGGTACGGCGCTGCATCGCTTTATGCAGCTGGCGGATTACCGTTTCGCCGCACAGGACGCGAACGCAGAGCTGCGTCGTCTCGCTGACGCGGGCGCTTTGACCGCGCAGGAGTGCGGCGTCGTGCCGACGGACGCCGTGCGCCGCTTTTTCCAAAGCGCGCTCGGGCAGCGTATCCTGCGCGCCGACACGGTGCTTCGTGAAAAACGCTTTGCCATTGAGCTGCCGCTTGCCCGGCTGTATCCGCAGCTTAGCGAAGTCGGCGAAGGCGAGACGGTCGTGGTGCAGGGCATGGTGGACTGCGCGTTCGTGGAGGACGGCAGGCTGTTCGTTGTGGATTATAAAACCGACCGGGAAGCGCCGGACGTGCTGCGCGAGCGTTACCGCAGCCAGGTGCAGACCTACTGCACGGCGATGGCGCAGTGTACGGATTATCCCGTGGCCGGCGCGTATCTGTATTCGTTTTATAACCACTGCGAGATCGCGCTGTAAAAGCGCACGTCCGACGAAGATTATTCTTGAAGTTCAACAAAAAATATGGTATAGTTTGAACAAGGAGTGATGACACATGTGTAAAAAAATACTGTGCGTACTGTTGAGCGCTGCGATCCTCGTGAGCGGTCTTGCGTTCTGCGTTTCGGCCAAGGACGAAACCGTTTCGTTTTTGGTGGCGAGCGACGTGCATTACCGTCCGGCGCCGAAGACGGTGCCGGTCAACTTCCCCGGCGACAAATACTACTGCGCAGACAAATCGCCGAACCTTTTGTCGGAATCCTACGCGATCATGCGCGAGTTCCTGCGGCAGGCCGAGCAGTCCGACGCGAAGTTTATACTGATCTGCGGCGACCTGACGCATTACGGACACATCAAGGAGCATCAGAGCATCGCGCGGCTCTTTGAAGAGTTCGAGGCGCAGACCGGCAAACGCGTGTTTGTGATCGACGGCAATCACGACTACTTCGAGGGTATCTCCACGAAGACGTTCAAGGACGTCTACGCGGACTTCGGATATGACGAAGCGCTGGCGGTCGATCCGGATTCTTGTTCCTACACGGCGGATCTTGCCGGCAATTACCGTCTGCTCGCAATGGATTCCATTTCCTACGGCAACGGCGAGGACGGCTTCACGCCGGAACGTCTTGCGTGGGCGGACGCGCAGGCTTTGCAGGCCAAGCTCGACGGTAAAGAGCTGATCTGCATGATGCACCACAATTTCCTGGAGCATATTCGCTTCCAGGAAAAGATCATGCCCGCGTTCATCACGCGTTCCGAACTGGACATGAAGACACGCTTCCTCAACTGGGGCGTCCGTTACGTGTTTACCGGCCATCAGCACGGGCAGGACGTCACGTCCTACACGGACGCGGCGAACCGTACCGTATACGACGTCATGACGACGAGCCTGAATTCCTATCCGTGTGCGTACCGCAGCGCGGTCCTATCGAAAGACGGACTGGATCTGAAAGCTATGCGGATCGACAGCGTGGACGCGGCGGATCTTCCGGGCGGGTATACGCCGGAGCTGCTCGACGAGATCACGACGGATTTCAACGCCTACGCGTACGGCTGCTTCAAGCACGCGTTCGAGATCAAGAAATCCGATTTCATCAGCGAGGAAGCGCTTGCCGGAACGCTGCAGCGCTTTGTCGGCGAAAAGATGAGCGCGTTCCTGCAGCCGTTCTTTGACAAGTTCGTGAAGTATATCTTCCTGCCTATCTACACGCCTGATACGCCGGACGGCGAATGCCTTGCCGATCTTTCGCGTGCGCTTGGCCTGACCGTTCCGCAGACGGAGCATCAGACGGTCACCGATCTGCTGTTCTATTTCGTCTCTGTGTATTACAGAGGCGACGAGGATTTGCCGTACGACGATCCGCAGATCCGACTGTTTATGCAGTGCGTCTATACCTCCATGTACGAAACCATGCGCGGCGTGAACGATGAAACACGTGAAGCGCTGCTTACCGATCTTCGGGCGAATTTCGGCGAGGATGCGGCGCCGTACTTCGTTTCGGCGGCGGGCAGACTGGCTCTGGGCGCCATCTGCGACGACCGTATTCTGGAAATGACGCTTCTTCTGATCGCGCCGCTCATCGAGTCGTTCTCCATGGACGACGAAGTGCCGGACAACGACGTATTTCTGCCCGCGCAGAATGAGACGGTCAGCCCAGTCGTCGCTTTCCTGCGCCGCGTGCTTGATTGGATCAAACGGTATGCGGGCAGGTATTATTGGGCGCTCTTTCGCATAATCAAATAAGGAATCGTCCGAACAGGGAAGTCTATCATGAAAACAAGGAGTACTACAATGAAAAAAGTCTTATCTGTATTTTTGGCATTTGCGATGTGCGTCGGCCTGTTCTGTCTGTGTATGCCGGCGCTTGCCGCGAAGGCACAGGCGTCGGAAAAGACGACGCTGATCGTTGAGTTCTCCGACGAAACGGCGCTCAATAACGCCGACGGCGTGTACGCACAGACGGCGGCGCGGAAAAACGCCGTACAGGAGGTCCGCGCGGCCGCATCCGGCGCGAAGCCGGTGTATACCTACACGCACGTGCTCAACGGATGTGCGATCGAAGCGTCGAAGGGCGACGCCGAAGCGCTCAGACAACTCGATTGCGTACAGGCGGTATACGACGTCGGCAGTGTGAAGGCCGCGGTCGAGGAGCTGCCGCAGGGCGCGCTGATCTCGTCCGGTCCCATGATCGGCGTGGATGCGCTGCACGAGATGGGCCTGGACGGCACGGGCACGGCGATCGCCGTGATCGACGGCGGCCTGCAGTGGGATCATGCCGTGATGCGTCTGTCCGATCCGGCCTCGGCGAAATACACGAAAGCCGGAATTGACGCGGTGCTCAAAAACAACGTCATGAACTGTGCGGACGTTTCCGCGGACGATCTGTACAAGAGCGAAAAGGTCCCGTTCGCGTTTGATTACTGTGAAGGCGATACAGATGTGAACGACTACAACAACGGCGAGCCGGATCACGGCACGCACGTCAGCGGGATCGCGGCGGGCAACGGCAGCAAGCTGGTCGGCGTCGCACCCGAGGCGCAGGTGCTGATGTTTAAGATCGACGTATATGACGATGAGGTGTTCCTTGCCAATCTGCTGGCGGCGATCGACGACGCGGCGAAGTTTGATATTGCCTCGATGAACATGAGCGTCGGCATGGATTTTGAGATGCGCACCGACCCTGCGCACGAGCTGCTCGGCAAGGCGATCACCAACGCGCGCAACAGCGGGATCACCGTATGTACGGCTGCCGGCAACGCCGGCGTGTCCTCGGACGACGTGCTCAATCCCGACAACGGCACCAACGGCATCCCGAATTCCTTTGCGGATTCGACGAGCGTCGCCTCGGTGGACAATGTGAATCTTTCCGAGCCGATCGTTTTCGACATTACGGCCGTCCGGTATGACGGCGAAAAGCAGGCGCAGGTCGACGCCGTTTCGTCCTTCGACTTCCCGAAGAGCGGCGAGTACGTTCCGGTTGGCCGCAAGGGTTTTCCCGGCTCGTCCGAAGGCAAGGTCGCGCTGGTTTACGATCCCAACGCCAATGTCTCCCGCTATCTTGTGGGTGAAAACTGGCTCGGCGTTATCATGAGCGAATCGGCGCTCGAGCTTCTGTTCATGAAGATGTACGAGGATATGATGGATATGCGTCTTCTTATCGTCAGCGACGTGGACGCATACCGGATGCTCCATGCGGGAACGAAGACGTTCGAGCTCGTCTATGAAACGTATTACATCGAGCCGGCGGACCTGCTTCGTTACAGTGAATTTACGAGCTTCGGCGTCAGCGAGGATCTGGAGCTGACGGTCGACGCCGCCGCGCCCGGCGGTATCATCTATTCCAGCGTGACCGACGGTCAGTACGACGTCTATGACGGCACGTCGATGGCGTCACCGCATATCGCCGGCAGCGCCGCGCTGCTCGAGCAGTATATCGCAAAAACCAATCCCGGCGTATCGGGAAGACAGAAGGCGGATCTGAAAGAAAGCCTCCTTTGCTCCACGGCCGATCCCGTCACGGCGCAGGACGTGCCGATCTCGCCGCGCGCCGTCGGCGCAGGACTTGCCAATCTGCGGGAAGCCGTTTCCGCCAAAGCGGTGCTGCTCGGAAAGGGCGGCAATACGGCGCTCAACCTCGGCGACAAGATCGACGATACGTTCAAGCTGACGTTCACGGTACAGAATGTTTCCAAGGATACGGTGCGCTATGATACGCTCGATCTGGACGTGATCACCGACGACTATGAAATCTATAAGGAATTCGACGATCAGACCGGCAAGTATTCGTACGGCTCGCGCATCACGGGCCTGAGCGTGCCGCTGCGCTATTCGATTGTGCAGTCCGATATGCCGCGCAGCATCGTGCTGCAGAGCGGCGAATCCAGAACGGTGAACGTGACGGTTCAGCTCGACGCGCAGCAGCTGACGGAAAACGCCGAGGTGTTCTCGAACGGCTTCTATGTGGAAGGGTATCTCTATCTGACGGATTCCATGTCCGGGAACACGCCGCTGAATATCCCGTTCATGGGCTTCCGCGGCGACTGGACCGCGATCCCCGCCGTCACGTTCGGCGACGCGTATTTCAACTATTTCGGTATGAGGTACCTGATCGGCACCGGCTATTCCGTCAACCGCAATCTGAAGTCGCTGTCCTTCATTCTGCTGGACGAGAACGGCAAGGCATGCGCCGTGCATACGGAAGAATACGTCAAGAAGGGCACGATTTATGAAGAATGGCTTCTGCCGGAGCTGTTCGACGATACAGAAGATTTACAGGACGGAACGTATACGCTGGTCGTTCGCGGCGAAACGGTCTTCGAGGGCGCTGCGCCGATCGAACTCGCAAATGGTTTGTGCATCACCATCGACCGCACCTGGCCGCGGATTTTGAGCGTGAAGACGAAACGCGATTCCGGCAGTTCAACGGTAACGATCACCTGTGACTGTGACGATGTGGATTACTTTGAGCTGCGGGGCGCGACGCTGCTGGATATGAATTTCTACGATCTTATTCCGGTCGACGGGTATGACGAAACAGACGCGGACGGCAATTATGTGTATGTTCTGCATACGGACACGGTCGTGCGCGGCCGTCTGCTGGTGAACGCGACAGACTTCTCCGGCAATCAGACGGAATGGGGCAGGATGTCTGTGATGCTCAGGATCGTCAATTTCTTCAAGAGCCTGCCGGACAGGATCTCCGAGTGGTTCTGGATGAAAGTCCTCGACTTCTGATGCTTTCTACCAAATGCAAAACCGGAGCTGTACTTTGACCGTACAGCCCCGGCTTTCTTTTTATGTTTGATCGGATCACTGCAGCATGATCGACACGCCGAACAGCATCTGCGCGAGGAAATAGGCGGCGAGACACACGATGCGCAGCCGCAGCGAACCGAAGCGTTCCCTGTCGGCGGATTTGATCGCGAGCGTGACGTCGGAAAGGACAAACAGCGCCGCCGCGCCGATGAGAATGCACGACATGACCGTCTGTCCGGAATACAGCAGCAGCGCCGCGCACACGGCCAGCGCAAACATACACCCGAGAAAGACCGCATAGACCGCGATCGGAACTGCAAGCTTGCCGCAGGGGATCTTGGACAAACGGATGGCCAGCGCCATGACCGCGCAGATCCCGATCCATGCCGCGACGAACGGCAGGACGCGGAACGCATGACGGATAAACAGCAGCCGCGCAAACGCCGTGATGTACGCAAAATGGCCGATCAGGAAAAACGCGCCGCCGAAAAGAAATATAGTTGTCGAGAGCTTTTTGCTTTGCTTTCCACGAATGAACGGGTCCAGCGCCAGAAACACGTCGCCGATCCATCCGGCGGCAAGGCCGACGAGGACCGTAATGCCGTATTCCGTTTTGCCGGACATGGAAAACGCGTACATCCCGTTGGCGAAAAACAGCGCGCAGGCGATCATTTTGAAGACAAAGCCCTTTTTTGTCGAGATCGGATGCCCGGCCACGATGAACAGCGCGGTGAACAGCGCCTCAGCGATCCAGATCGGAAAGAAGGACATGCGAACACCCCCTTGTCATTTCTGCTAAAAGTATACCATGGAATAAAAAGGAATGTCAAATGCTTTTCGGCATTGACAAAACGAATAAATAAAAGGTAAAATAGAACCGATCAAACAAGAGAGGGGAGCGTACGATGGAGCCGATCGGACTGTATGTGCATTTTCCGTTCTGCGCGGCGAAATGCCCATACTGCGATTTCTATTCCGCGCCGGCGGACGCGTCCGAAATGGACGCCTATTCGGACGCGGTCATAAATGCGGTGCGTGCGTGGCAGACTAAAGGCGTGCGGTTCGATACGGCCTACTTCGGCGGCGGGACGCCGTCGCTGCTCGGCAGACGGCTGGCGAGGATCGCACAGGTTCTGAACGGCGAGCCGCTGCGGGAGTTTACGGTGGAGTGCAATCCGTCCCGCGTGGAGGACGGTTTGTTTGAAGCGCTTCGCGCATCAGGCGTCGATCGGATCTCCATGGGGCTGCAGTCGGCGGTGGACGAAGAACGGCGCGCGCTCGGACGCACGGCCGACGCCGAAACGGTTCTGCGGCGCATCCGACAGGCCCGGTCGGCAGGCTTTGAAAGCATTTCGCTCGATCTGATGCTGGCGATCCCCGGCCAGACGGCGGAATCTCTGCGTACCTCGATTGACTTCTGCAGGGACGCCGGCGTGCAGCATGTGAGCGCGTATCTGTTGAAGATCGAGGAGAACACGCCGTTTTACAAGATGCGCGATACGCTCCGTCTGCCGGATGAGGATACCGTGTGCGCGCTGTATCTGCAGGCGGTGCGGGAACTGGCCGCGGCGGGCTTTGCGCAATACGAGATCTCCAATTTTGCAAAGGACGGCTTTGCAGGCAGACATAATCTAAAATACTGGAACGCGGAGGAATACGTCGGGATCGGTCCGGCGGCGCATTCGTTCGTCGGCGGCAAGCGCTTTTTTAACCCGCGCGATACGGCGGCGTTTCTTCGCCGAAACGCGCCGCTCCCGGACGGCGACGGCGGCAGCTTCGAGGAGTACGCGATGCTGCGCCTGCGACTTTGCGAAGGATTGACGCAGGCGGGTACGCGCAAGCGGTTCGGCCATGCGATCCCGCAGTCCCTGTATGATCGGGCGGAGCATATCCCGCAGGCGTATCTGCGCGCGGACGCGGACGGGATACGTTTGACCGCCGAGGGATTTTTGCTCTCTAACTCGATCACGGCCGAAATATTGGCAGATGTTTAACCAAACATTCACAAAGTATTCACAAATACATATTGACAAACCGTGATTTCGGTTGTATTATATTAGCAGAGTTAGCACTCGGATGTGTTGAGTGCTAATTCTGCTAAATTTGATGAAGGGGAGGTGATCCGGATGGAGAACGAATTGAGCGAACGAAAACAGAAAATCCTCGCGGCGATTGTCGAGCAGTATATACGCAGCGGCGAACCGATCGGCTCCAAGAGCCTGATGGAAGTTTTGCCGATGAAGGTTTCTTCCGCTACGATCCGCAACGAGATGGCGGAGCTGGCTGCGTTGGGGCTTTTGGAACAGCCGCATACCTCCGCCGGACGCATCCCGTCTCATTCGGGCTACCGATATTATATCGACCATCTGATGCATGCGCGGGAGCTGGACGACGATTCGCGGCGCAAGATCGAGGCGGCGATCGGCGAGGGCGGCGATCCGGAGCATCTGCTGTCGAAAGCGGGCGAAGTGCTGGCGGATCTGACGAACTGCGCCGCCGTGTCGACGACGCCGGCGGGCGAAAGCACAAAGATCCGCCGCATCGAGATGGTGCCCGTGGGCAGCCGGACGGCGATGCTCGTGCTGCTGACCTCGACCGGCATCCTCAAAAGCCGCATCTGCCGTGTGGATACGTCCATCACCGTGCCGCTGCTTGAGCGTTTTTATAACGTCACCGCGTCGCAGCTTGTCGGCAGAGCGCTTGCGGATGTGCATACGACCGCAATGCAGACGCTGGCGGCGTCACTGGGCGCCGACGCGTTTTCGCTGCTGCCGCTTCTGGCTGCCGTTGCGGAGCTTGCGCGCGACGCGGCGCAGGCCGACATCCGCCTGGACGGGCAGTCCAATCTGCTCGGGTATCGGGAACTGGAAGAAAACGCCTATGAACTGATGGAGTTTTTGCGAAACGGCGAGCCGCTGAACGCGCTGATCTCCTCCAATAAAGAGGACGTGCATGTGCTGATCGGCAAGGAGAACCGATTCCGTCAGCTGTCCAACAGCAGTCTGATCCTCGCGCGGTATGACGTCGGCGGCGAAGAAAGCGGCACGCTCGGCGTGATCGGACCGACGCGGCTGGATTACGCAAAGCTCATTCCAAGCGTGCGGTATCTGACCGATCTGGTCGGCCGGCTGCTGACGCGCTCGATGCATGACGAAGAATAAACAGAAAAGGAAGAGAACCGTGGCAAAGAAAGAAAAAACGACCGCGCCGGAACAGACGCAGACCGAGGAACAGACGCAGCCGACGCCGGAGATCTCCGAGGCGGAAAAGCTGCAAAAGGAACTGGACGCGGCAAACGACAAATTCCTGCGTCTGGCTGCGGAATATGACAACTACCGCAAGCGCACCGCGCGAGAAAAAGAGGAGCTCAACGGTGTGTGCAAAAGCGCCGTGATCGCCGAGCTGCTGCCCGTGATCGACAATCTCGAGCGCGCGCTTGAAAACCAGACCGACAACCTCGACGACTACAAAAAGGGCGTGGAGATGATCGGCAGTCAGTTTTACGCTGCGCTTGAAAAGCTCGGGATCGAGAGCTTCGGCGAGGCAGGGGACGCGTTCGATCCCAATTTGCACAACGCCGTGATGCATATCGAGGATGAGTCCCTCGGCGAGAACGCGGTCGCGGCCGTGTTCGGTAAAGGGTACCGTCTGGGCGACAAAGTGATCCGTCCTGCGACTGTGCAGGTTGCTAATTAGTTAAAAAATACTTGAATATACTGGAGGTAAGCATTATGTCTAAAGTTATTGGAATCGATTTGGGAACCACAAACTCCTGCGTCTCCGTCATTGAAGGCGGCGAAGCAGTCGTCATCGCCAACGCCGAGGGTGCGCGTACCACGCCGTCCGTCGTGGCGTTCGGCAAAAACGGCGAAAGAATGGTCGGCCAGGTCGCCAAGCGTCAGGCCATCACCAATCCCGACCGTACCGTATCGTCTATCAAACGTCAGATGGGTTCGGACTATCATGTTTCCATCGACGGAAAGAAGTACACGCCGCAGGAGATCTCCGCGATGATCCTGCAAAAGCTGAAGCTCGACGCGGAAAGCTATCTGGGCGAGAAGGTGACGGAAGCGGTCATCACCGTACCGGCGTATTTCACCGACGCGCAGCGTCAGGCGACGAAGGACGCCGGCAAGATCGCGGGCCTCGACGTCAAGCGCATCATCATCGAGCCGACGGCGGCCGCGCTGGCCTACGGCATCGACAAGGAGACCGATCAGATGGTCATGGTAT
>JAFSYP010000001.1 GCA_017449935.1 Clostridia bacterium | reverse complement strand
TTACCCACCCCATTAACAAACACGCAAGGTGAGAGCCTTGCTTTTTGTTTATACAGCACAACACATTGGGGCGTAGCCAAGGGGTAAGGCACGGGACTTTGACTCCCGCATCCGCTGGTTCAAATCCAGCCGTCCCAGCCAGCAAAAAGCGTTTTTGGCCGCCATGCCAAAAACGCTTTTTTCAATGAAGTCGTCCCTTGCGGGGCTTATGAAGGAATGAAGATGCTTCGCTAATGAAGACGCTCCTGCGGAGCTTATTGTTTAGCGGGGCGACTTCGCTTCATTAGGCAACGGCGTTGCCATCTTCATTATCGAGCAAAGCGAGTGACTTCATTAGCGTGTCAGCGCGTCTTCATTTCATTCTATTCTATTCTCTTTTATTCCTTACCAATATTAACACAGCAAAGCAGAACATGAAAACAAATTGCCAAATTTCGGTTTGCTGCGCTGAACACGTGTATCGTTTCGGCGAACTGATCCATCACTTTGCGGCACAGCCGCAATACATCACTGTATGCGAAGCAAACTACAGCACTTGCGCCGTAGGCGCAAGCATCACTTTACAAGTATCAGTTTAGTATGGTATAATCTGTTGCGGCGACGGTCGACGGAAGACAGCGTTCTCCGCGTCAATCCAAAGAATGCAGCGAGGTCGTATGAAACACATCGGGAAAAAACTGATTCCGGCAGTGATGCTTCTGCTGTTTGAAAGCGTTGCGGTGGCGCTCTGGCTGACCAAAGACAATTTGTTCTATCTTTTCAATTTTAGCTTTATCGGGCTGTCTGTTTCATTGGGCATTTTTCTTTATAACAGAAAATACAAACATGCGCGCCGCGTCGTCCAGCTGCTTGTCGGCACGTATATGCTTATTTACCTGGGGCTGATCTGCAATGAAAATATGCAGATAGAGGGCTTCTGGTACTATCTGTTTACCGGCGTGTTTGAGGCCGCGACGATTCATTATGCCGTCGCGAAGCTGCTCGGTCCGCTTATTTTCGGGCGAGGATGGTGCGGATACGCCTGCTGGACGGCGATGGTGCTCGATTTCCTGCCGTATAAGACGCCGTCCGGTCCGAGAAAGAAGATCGGGTGGATCAGATATATCACTTTTGCCGCGTCTCTGCTCTTTGTTTCGGCGCTCTTTCTGGCCAAAGTCGGCAGCATCGAGCGTATTATGTTTTGGGCGTTTATCGTCGGAAACCTCGTCTATTACGCGCTCGGCATTGCGCTGGCATTCGCTTTCAAGGACAACCGCGCATTCTGCAAGTATATCTGTCCCATAACGGTTTTCTTAAAGCCGATGAGCTATTTCTCCCTGTTTCGCGTAAAATGCGACAAAAGCAAATGCGTCGGCTGCGGACAATGCCGGCGTGTCTGTCCCATGGATGTAGATATAACAGACAATTCCAGAAAAAGAAAAAACGGAACGGAGTGCATTTTGTGTATGGAATGCGTTAAGCACTGTCCAAAAGACGCGCTCTGATTCATTCCGGTTTGTGGAAGCGGACCTCCACCCGTCGTTTATGAGATACCCATGGGGAATGACACCCAGTGACACCCATTAACAAAAGTTTCCTATAGGAGCCTGTTTTTGAAATGAAGAAATCCTGTATTTGGGTGTCATCAGGTGTCATTTTATGACAGGCATACATTGTCTTTTTCCGCAAAGACCGTTTTCCGCTGTACCTCGTGGTTGACGGCCTGCGTATCTACGGACGGGCTTCGCCCCGCCCGTAATGCATTGCGGCACAATGCACGGCGTCAGCCGATTCATGACGCAAAGCGTCCGATCATTCGCACGCAGAGCGGCAAATGCCGGTTTGCATTCCGCTCTTCTTTGTGGTATGATAGATGCTGTGAATCCAAAGAATAGGAGATTGACCGCATGAAACGTTCCCTGCGTGTACTTGCGCTGGTTCTTGTTTGTATATTCCTTTTTCTGCCGTCGGGATGCGCCGGCGGCAAGGGCACGGTTCCGGCTGCGGCGGTGCTGACCGTCGGCGGCGAAATTACGCAGCGTACCGGCAAGGTGCGGGACAAGTCACTGCATCGGATCGATCCGTCTGCGCTCGGAACGCCGATGGTATCATCCGGACTGATGCAGTTGTTTCTGGACGACAACAGCTTCGGTATTGCTTTGTATGAAAAAACGCGCAAAAAGTATTGGTATGCTCTGCCGGCGACTCCGTCACCGGGATATGACGACTCTGCGGCGACGCTTACGCTCGACGTGCTGTACGGCAATACGCTGTACAAGCTCAACTCACAGGACGACTGCATGCAGTATCGCAACGTCGCGTGCGACACATTCGGCGAGGGTGCGCTGTCCGGTCTGCGTGTGACGTATGTGCTCACACCCGACGAGACGACGGCGCACAAGGTGTCCGGCGAGAAAATATTCGATGATTCCATCAGTGAGACGGACTTCAACCGCACGGATATTGCTTTTCGGGTGCGCGTGACATACGAGCTGCTCGACGGAAACCTGTATGTTTCCGCCGATTGGAAAAATCTGTCCGGAAATCCCGACGCCATCGTGTGCAATTTGTCTCTGCTGCCGTTTTTCGGCGCGAGCAGTACGGGCGCCAAAGGCGATTATTTCCTGCTGCCGGACGGCTGCGGAACACTGGTGCATACGGATGTACAGGACCCGTCTTTTACGCCGATTGACCTGCGCGTATACGGCGACGACGCGTCATGCCCGGCGGACGGTGCGGTTTATCCGGCGCTTCTTCCTGCGTTTGCGGCCAAACAGGGCGACAATGCATTCGCAGTCATTGTGGAACAGGGCGACGCCATTTCGACTATCCATGCCGAACGCGCTTCCAACGGCAGCGGATATAATACCGTCGGCGTGCGTTTTATGCTAACACAGATGCGTTCCGCGCAGAAAAACGGCAAAAGCGTCACGTACGTGAGCAAGAACACGTACGACGGGCAGATCCGCCTGTGCGTGCGGTTGCTTGGCGGCTCCAACGCCGGACTGGACGGGATTGCGGCGGCATGCCGTGAGCAGTTCATGCGCATGGGGTATCTGTCGACGGACACACTGCAAAGCGAGGAATATCTGCCGTTCCAGCTTGATCTGATCGGCGCGATGTCCGGCGGACGGTTCAGCCTGCCGCAGATCTGCACAACGTTCGATCAGGCGCGGGATTTGCTTTTGCGCATGAAATCCAAAGGCGTCAACAACGTTGATGTGCGCTATCTTGGCGCACTGCGCGGCGGAACGAATCCGTCGCAGATCGGACGCATACAGCTTGCGATGCGTCTGGGCGGTCAAAAGGATTTTGAAAAACTGGCTGCGTTTACCACAGCGCAGGGCAACAGTCTTTTCCTTGATACGACGCTGCTATCCTGCAGCGCAGGCGGCCAGGCATTGAACATTGAGAGCGAAAACTTTTCCGCGTCCCTCACAGCGGGCGACCGCGTTTATACGCGCAGTCTCGCAAGGCCGGCCGAGCTCGAACAAACGACGATCAACTTGCTGACCGACGCCAGAAACATCCCCTTTGACGGATTCTGCGTGCAGGATGCTTCGGCGCTTTTGTACAGTGATTTTTCGCAGGGCTATACCGGCCGCACACAGGCGTTGTCGTTCATTCGCGAGAATCTTCCCGCGCTGTCTACCGACCGTCTGCTGATGGTGGATACGGGCTATTTCTACGCGATCCGCTATGCGGATATCATCAGCGGTCTGCCGCAGACGTCCGCGCTGCCGGAGCGCGCGGGTCTGTATACGTGCGCGCCGTTCGTGCAGATGATCCTGCACGGCACGGTGGACTATTCCGGCACGCCGTTCAATCTGGCGGACGACAGTGTGCGCGCGCGCCTGCGCAGCGTGGAGTATGCCTGCTGTCCGAGCTGCGTATGGACTTTCAGCCGCAGCGGGGGAGATTCGCTGTGCTACGAAGATCAGCTCGGCGATACGGTTGATTTTTACCAGAAGGCCAACGAAGCGCTGGCCGACCTGCGCGATGCGCGTATCGTCGGCAACGGTGTTGCGGCGACCGGCGTGCACTACACGTCCTTCGACAACGGCGCGACGATCTACGTCAACTACACCGACAAGCAGGCTGCCGTCGGCAACGTGCGCGTCGAGCCGCAGTCCTTCCTGCGGATCGGATGAGCCGGACGCGTGTTTCTTCTATAAATCTGAGCTGCCATGCCGGCAGCTCTTTTTTGGTTCATCACGGAAAGTTTGGGAATCGTGCAAACAAGAGGAACTGTCATTCCGAGGGAGGCGTTTGCGCCGACCGTGGGAATCTCCGAAAGAAGCCGGTAACGGCATCTATGGGAGATCGCCACGCTTAGTGTTGACCGGTCAGAAACATGGTCGTCTCACTCGCTTGGGGCGCTTCGTGATACTCCCTGTTTCTTCCTGCGTAGCCGCCTGCTGCATCCGCCACCGGCGGCGCAGGCATCTGCGCCTCGCGATGACACCGGGATTATCACCTCCAACTTTCCGTGATGAACCTCTTTTTCGTATATTTGCCATTTCATCTGTATATACTATGCCTGCACGACAATGCAAAGGAGGCATAAAAATGGCAAATCTGACCGAAAAAGAATTGTCCGCGATCGAGGATCAGCTCAGCGCCGAACAGATGCTCATCAAGAAGTACCGCGGTTATGCCGCGCTGGCGCAGGATCCGCAGATTCGCACGCTCTGCGACCAGCTCGCACAGCGCCACAAGCAGCACTTTGATACGCTAATGGGCCATTTACAGTAAGGAGGCCGGATTATGATTTCAAACGAAACAGCCGTCAATCAGAACCTCGACGATCAGCAGATCCTGTGTGATCTTCTGGCGTCGCAAAAGCAGATCGCGTCGACCTGCAACACGTTCAGCAGCGAGTGCGCGCACGAGCAGGTCAAGTGCGATCTTCTCAATATCCTGCGAGACGAACACAACATGCAGACCGACGTCTTTACACAGATGCAGCAGCGCGGCTGGTATCCGACGCCTGCCGCCGACCGCTCGAAGATCGACGCGGCCAGAACAAAATTCCAGACCATCTCCGGTCAGCTCGGCTGACAAATAACGGGAGCTGTCGCTTTTGCGACAGCTCCTATTTTGTATACCAAAACCACGCGTTGGACGCGTGGTTCGGTAAGAATTAAATAGTTGAACAAAAAAGAATCCCTTTATAAAATAGAAGTGCGGTCTGCCAACTGCACAAACTAAAAAATAAAGGGAGGCATTCAATATGGGATTGAATGACATCAATAGTTTATCACATACAAAATGGAATTGCAAATATCATATAGTGTTTGCGCCAAAGTACAGAAGAAAAGTATTTTTCAAAGAAAAGAAAGTGGCAATAGGGAAAATACTAAGACAACTGTGTGAATGGAAAGGCGTAAAGATAGTAGAAGCAGAAGTGTGTCCGGATCATGTACATATGCTTGTGGAAATACCGCCCAAAATCTCAGTGTCGAGCTTTATGGGATATCTGAAAGGTAAGAGTAGCACGATGCTGTATTAGCAATTCGGCGAACTGAAATACAAATATCGGAATAGAGAATTCTGGTGCAGAGGATACTATGTCGATACGGTAGGGAAGAACGAGAGCCGAATTGCGGAGTATATTCAAAATCAATTGAAAGAGGATGCGCTCGGCGAACAATTGAGATTCGGCGAAAAAGGCCCGTTTACGGGTAGCAAGTAACAGTCTTACGCGGCTGGCAGACCGTATCACGCGTTCACGCGTCTGCGAAGAACAGAGGGCTTTGCCCGTCATAAGAAAAACCACCGGCTTGGCCGGTGGATGTTTATTTTCGGTTCTTCACGGAATTTTGTGGGATAGGATTGCATCCTTTGCACAAGCGCCATATCTTAGCCTCCCCTGTGTAAGGGCGCGGGTGTCCGGTGGACACCTCTGCCGCAGGCAGAAGC
>JAFSYP010000093.1 GCA_017449935.1 Clostridia bacterium | reverse complement strand
CGGCTCTCGTGCTCCTCTGCCTACGCTTAAACCTCACCTCGCGGCTTCGGCTCCAAGGCTGAGTACCGGCTGCTCGCTACGCTTTACCGGGTGCGGCCTCTCACCGCACTGTTTTATCTGCACCGAACTGGCGCACCCTTCTTTCCCGGAGAGTATAGCATCTTTTCCCGGAAGAATCAACCGTTATAAAGAAAGAAAAAAGGCCTTCCGCGCGCGGCAGAAGACCTTTGGGTGTTACGGAACAGGATCAGACAAGACCTTGCGCGACCATGGCGTCCGCGACCTTGACGAAGCCCGCGATATTCGCGCCGGCGATCAGGTCGTCGCCGAAGCCGTATTTGTTTGCGGCTTCGATGGAGGTCTTGAAGATGTTCTTCATGATCTCGTGCAGCTTTTCGTCCACCTCGTCGGCAGTCCAGTTGTAGCGCATGGAGTCCTGCGACATTTCAAGACCGGACACCGCGACGCCGCCGGCATTGACCGCTTTGGACGGCGCGACGACGACGCCGTTTGCGAGCAGGTACTCGACCGCTTCCGACGTTGTCGGCATGTTGGACACCTCGACGTAATACTTCGTGCCGTTGGCGACGATCTTCTTGGCGTCCTCGATGCCCACTTCGTTCTGCGTGGCGCACGGCATGGGGATGTCGACCTTGACGCCCCACGGACGCTCGCCGGGGAAGAACTGCACGCCGAACTTGTCGGCGTAGTCCTGCACGCGGTTGCGGCAGGAAGCGCGCATTTCAAGCAGGTAGTCCACTTTCTCGTCGGTGCTGATACCGTCGGGATCGTAGATATAGCCGTCGGGGCCGGAGAGCGTGACGACCTTGCCGCCCAGCTCGTTGACCTTCTTCACGGTGCCCCACGCCACGTTGCCGAAGCCGGACACGGCGAAGGTCTTGCCCTCGACCGTGTCGCCGAAATGCTTGAGCATCTCGACCGCGTAATACACCGCGCCGTAGCCGGTCGCTTCCGGACGCACGAGAGAGCCGCCGTACGGCAGACCTTTGCCGGTCAGCACGCCGGTGAACTCGTTGCGCAGACGCTTGTACTGGCCGTACAGATAGCCGATCTCGCGGCCGCCCACGCCGATGTCGCCCGCCGGGACGTCCGTGTCGGGGCCGATGTGCCGGCAAAGCTCCGTCATGAAGCTCTGGCAGAAGCGCATGACCTCCGCGTCCGACTTGCCCTTGGGGTCGAAATCGGAGCCGCCCTTGCCGCCGCCCATGGGCAGACCGGTCAGGCTGTTCTTGAAGATCTGCTCGAAGCCGAGGAACTTGATGATGCCCAGATACACCGAAGGATGGAACCGCAGGCCGCCCTTGAAGGGGCCGATGGCGGAGTTGAACTGCACGCGGAAGCCGCGGTTGACGCGGTAGTTGCCCTCGTCGTCCACCCACGGCACGCGGAAGATAACCTGTCTTTCCGGCTCGGCGATACGCTCGGCGATGTTCGCCTTCACGTATTCGGGGTGCGCGTCGAACACGGGAGAGAGGGACGAGAATACTTCTTCAACCGTTTGGATAAACTCCGGCTCGGACGCATTTTTGGCCTTGATCTTGGCGATGACTTCTTCGAGATACGCATTCATTTTTACATCAATCCTTTCCTGTTGAAGATAAATCATCAAAAAAACCAGAGACATTTTACCACTTTAAATCGAACAATGCAATAATTTTTTACTTTTTTTGAAAGCGTTTTGAACCGGGCTTGCGCTGCGCCCCGCGAAAAAAGGACTCTCGCACGTTTTTGTGGGATAAGAGCCAATCGTCATTGTGGGCGGCGCCGGCTGACAGGGTTGCTCTTTGGATCGGTTTGTGATCTGAACGTCACGAATAACATCATCATCGGCGCCGGAGAATGCGCCGTATGCTATGACGAGCGCGCGCGGGACGGCGCGCTGCACGACGGCTGGTTCGATCACGCGGCCAAAGGCGGCGAATTGTGGCGTTCGCTCTACGACTCCCCGTGGCAGAGCGAGATATGGCAAACGGCGTTTCCGCAGTATAAGGCGATGACGGATGATTTCAACAAGGCGGAAACCGCCGGGTTTATCCCCAATCCCGCTAACAGCACGCTGCGCGGCAACGTGATCTTTGACGCGCACAAGTCGCTCGGCAGCATCGCGGAATCGGTAACACGATTCTGCGACACGGACGGCAATCTGATCTGTCCGCTGAACAGGATCAACGCGTTTTTCGCAGACGCGAAGCACGGCGACTACCACATCCGCGATCTGCAAAAGCTGCAAAACGCCGTCCCCGGCTTTCAGGAGATCCCGCTATATCAGATCGGCCGGACCGCGTCATAAATACCGCTGCGCTTCACGAAGTTTATTCGTTCGTGAAGCGCCATTTTTGCTGCATAATAACAGCCGGTTCGTTTTCGCCCAGGTGCGCATAAAAAACAGTCAGTATGCTGCCGTCATCCAGTTCGACGGACGACGGATACCCCAGGTCGCTGTTTACGCGGTTTACGTAAATATCGTATCCGGGATCCCACGTCTTGCCGTGATCGACGCTGAACATCGCTTTGATCCCGTAAGGGTAATCCCGATATCATAATAGATGTTCCGCTATGTGGAAGCACTCCAGCTTTGATAGAACACCGCTATTGCAGGTGTTACGGATTGTCGGCGTACCCGGCAAGACGGATGGATTCGCTCATTTCAGTGTTACATTCCATCCGCCGGAGAGATGGCGACGCAGCACAGTCACATCTTTCAGATCAACGTTTCCGTCTGCATTGACGTCGGCTACCGTGTTGTCGATCTTTATATTCCATCCGCCCGCTAAATAGCGAGTGATCATCACAACGTCTCTCAGATCGACAGAACCATCTCCGTTCACATCGCCGGCACAGCGAGTTTCAATCTCTACTTCGCCGTTCTCCGATCGGAACGCCACCGTGTCCAGATTCATGTTGAACGTGGAGGATGGCTCGTATTGCAGCGTGATCATCGTCGTCCCTGCTTCTGCCTGCGGCAGGACTTCAAAAGTGAATATCGCAAGCGTTCCGTCCTCTGTGAAGTCTTTGTCTGCCAGACTGTTTACCCAAAGCGCCTTGTATGGGATCTCTGTAAGGTCTTTGCCTGCTGTGAACGAGCCCTGCCCGAGCAGGCCGCTGTCCTGTACCTTCACCAGCTTCAGCTTGGTGTCGTCATAGGACAGGCGAACGAGAGCTGCCACGATGCCGGGATTGTGTTCGGCAGAGAGTCTGACTTCCACCTGTTCTCCGGGTTTTGCCGAGCCGGCGGAAAGCGCCAGAAGCGGCATTTGCTCCTCAGGGCATTTTTCCCACTGCGCATACAGCGTCAGCGTACCGCCGTTGCCGGGATCGGCGCCGTTGTCCGTGATGATCTGTTTCGCCGAAGTGTTCGCCGCGCCTGCGGCATAGGCCGTACCGGAGCCGTCCGGTTTGGTGTTCCAGCCTGTGAACGCGTAACCGGTTTTGGTAAATGTGTTGGCGTTCGTCTTGAATGTCGTCGACCGATCCGGTTTGCTCTGCAGGTTGTCATAGTAGATACTGCTGTGCGCTTCCGGTGCAAGGCCGCCGTCGCTGCCGTTGCCGTCATACACGATCGTATAGGCGTTCGTTGCAAAGGCGAGGAATATGGCTGCCGCTTTATCGGGCATCTTTATGGAAACAATGCCGTCCGAGAACTTGGCCGCGTTGTCTGTGCTGGATGCCAAACCGGCGAACCGGTATCCTGTCTTTGCACGGATGTTTTTGATGCTGACCGTCGTGTTGTACGGCGCGTCCGCGTAGTAATCCGCGACATCTTTTGCCTGGAGTGTTGTGCCGTAATAAATGTCTGCCAAACCGATATGACGGTTTTCGCTGTTGCTCAGATTGACGTCATCCAGTCGGTAGTTTAGATCAAACTTAGCGCTGTTGATCGTCCATTTCGCATACAGCGTCACGTTTGCGGTCGGCTTGTAGGTCGCGTCGGCTGCGCCGATGAGTGTCGTGCATGCCGCTTCCTTGTACCATCCGACGAACGTGTAGCCGGTTCGTGTCGGTGTTTCGAGCTTCACCGTGCCGAGCGTCCAGTTGGCATACAGGGTGACCGTGCCGCCGTTTTTCTCCGTCAGATTCTTGACGCTTTGTTTGTCGCCGTAGACCTTCTCGCCT
>JAFSYP010000092.1 GCA_017449935.1 Clostridia bacterium | reverse complement strand
CCCTCTGCAGTGAAGTGCTGACCTGCGGACAGTCGTGCGCGTATGTCGCGGGTCCGTCCATCATGCAGCAGTACACCGACCATGCGCAGTCGCCGATGATCTCCGCGACCACCGTGCCGTCCGGGTCGGTCTGCAGGTCGAGCCTATCGGCGGAAAACACGCGCCAGAAGTGCGGAACGCGCTCATAATCGCGCAGCTCGGCGAAAAACGCGTCGACGTTTTCCTTTTTGCCTTTGACGTGCATGGTGTAAAAACAGTTGTTTGCCATTTTCTGTGACCTCCTTTTCTTTGGTAGCGCCATAATACCGTCAATACGAACACTATTCAAGACGGGATAGTATACGATCTTTCGGCGCATAAAGTGTGCAAAACGTAGAATATACATCTTGCACACCAGAGCCGGGCATACCATCTTGCATCAGGGTCAGTTCGGTCAGATCCACAGCAAGTCACGCTCGTCATAGATCGACCCTTGCGGTTCCGAACCGCAGCGGATCGCCCGGTCGAGCGCCATGATCGCAGCCACCGCGCCGTCAATACGCTCGGTGGATTTTTCTTTGTCCGGCTTGATGTTGCCCGCCGGGTCGGTGCGCACGGAGATGTTGTCCATCATCCAGCGCAGCACCGGATTGCCGCCGTGGGCGATGCGCTCCTCCAGCACGAGCTTCATCAATTCCTTCGACGGCGGGCTCATGTCCTTGAAGCCCTGTCCGAAAGCGACCACGGTGAAGCCCATACCCTCAAGGTTCTGCACCATTTGGATGGCGCCCCAGCGGTCAAAAGCGATCTCCCGGATGTTGTATTCCGTGCCGAGCCGCTCGATGAACGCTTCGATGAAACCGTAATGCACGACGTTGCCTTCGGTGGTCTGAATGTATCCCTGCCGCTGCCAGACGTCATACGGCACGTGGTCGCGCCGGACGCGGGCGTCAAGGTTATCCTCCGGGATCCAGAAGTACGGGAGGATGATATATTTGTCGTTGTCCTCGGTCGGCGGGAACACCAGCACGAACGCCGTAATATCCGTGGTACTGGAAAGATCGAGACCGCCGTAGCAAACGCGCCCTTTCAGCTCCTCCGGGTCGACAGTAAACGCGCACTTATCCCAGATGTGCATCGGCATCCACCGGACGGTCTGCTTGACCCACTGATTGAGGCGGAGCTGCCTGAAGGAATTTTCCTCGGCCGGATTCTGCTTGGCGCTTTCGCAGGCCGCCTGCACCTTGTCAATGCCGACCGTGACGCCAAGCGACGGGTTCGCCTTTTTCCAGACGGCGGGATCTGTCCAGTCATCGTCATCCGCGGCGCCGTAAATGACCGGGTAAAACGTCGGGTCGATTTTGCGGCCTTCGAGAATGTCCTTGGCTTTTTGATGCACTTCGTAGCAAATGCTGTGGGTGTCTGTTCCGGCAGTGGTGATGAGAAAATACAGCGGCTGCATGCGCGCGTCGCCGGAGCCTTTGGTCATGACGTCGTACAGCTTTCTGTTGGGCTGCGTATGCAATTCGTCGAACAGAACGCCGTGGATATTAAAACCGTGCTTACTGTACGCTTCCGCCGACAGTACCTGATAGAAACTGTTTGTCGGCGTGAACACGATGCGCTTCATTGCCGTAAGGATTTTGACGCGCTTGTTCAGAGCGGGGCACATCCTGACCATGTCCGCCGCGACTTCAAAAACGATAGACGCCTGCTGGCGGTCGGCGGCGCATCCGTATACTTCGGCGCGCTGTTCGCCGTCGGCGCAGCAGAGCAACAGCGCAATCGCCGCGGCAAGCTCGGATTTGCCCATTTTCTTCGGGATCTCACAATAGGCGGTGTTAAACTGCCGGTAGCCGTTGGGCTTCAAAACACCGAACACGTCCCGGACAAGCTGTTCCTGCCACGGGAGCAGATGGAATGGTTTTCCTGCCCATGTGCCTTTGGTATGCGTGAGCGATTCGATAAACCCAACGGCATAATCGGCGGCGGCTTTGTCGTACCGCGAATCAGGCAGCATAAACCGGGTCGGCGTATACTTCACAAAACCGCCTCCTTTCTGTGCGTATCAGCCGTTACTCTTCCTGCGGTTCCGGCGGCTGCTCCGGCGCGACATACGGCTCGCCCGTGATGCGCTCGTACTGTTCCTGCGTGATCCGTTCGTCGATCACAGCCTGTATCACTGTGTTTTTGTTGCACAGATGCGCGTCGTACAGCATCCGTAAATACCCGAAATTAATCCTGATCATCCGTGTCATCCTCCTCATCCGTCACATACGGTTCGCCGGTCATATTCAGAAAATCATCCGTTTCGATCCATCCGTGTTCAACAGCCTGCCGCAGGTGGTTGTCCGTCCAGTATCCGGCGTTGTAATTGCGCTGCGCGCGGTCATAAAGCCCTTCGGTTTCAAATCCCAAACCGAACATCATATCGATATAGTCCAGCTTCGCCGTATTCCGGTCACATTCGGCAAGGTCGATATACTGCGAATAACCACCCTCCGTCGGGGAAGAGCCGCCGAGCTTCAGATACACACGGTTGTCGCCGAAAAGCCGTGTCGAGTGCAGGTCCGGATCGTCGTTGAAGTTGGCAAACGCGACGCTTACGTCCATGCCGCTAATATGAATGTTCTTCATTTCGCCATTGGTGTAATGCGCCAGACATCCGTCCGGACGGGGTTTTCCGTTATTAAAAAATGTAACCGCCTCAATGTTATTCGCTGCCGGGTGCTGAATACGGAACGTTTCCTGCGTACCGTCTGAGTAGTTTATCGTATAGGAATCGTACTCGGTATTGCGCGATGCAAAGCTGATCGAAGTTACCGTCCGGATCCGGTTTCCGTTGTAGGTCAGGCTCCCGCTGTTATCGGTCAGCCTGTCCAGCACCTGCCTGTTGCTGTGATACGGCGGGTTGTCCTCCAGATCATTCGTGATCTCATCTGTGCGCTCATACAATTCACTGATGTCATCGCTGTAATCTACCGACGTCACTTTCGGCAGCAGTGCATTACTGATCGGCAGCCATTCGGACGATTTGATATACATCCCGGAAGGGTGCGTTTCCTGCTTGCTGACCAGCGCGCCCTCAAACAGCAGCGCATCGATTTCGCGGTGGAATTCGAGCGTACCGGTTTCGTCCGTCTGGACAGAAAAAGCGGGTGCGCCGTCCATCGGCTCCACGCTGTCAATGGACACGCTTTCCAGTTCCCATCTTTTATCTTTGGCGTCGTATTCCAACGCGCCCAGAAGAAAAAGGACGTTCCAGCCTGCCTGCAGATGGACAGGAATCGTTTCCATGTGGTAGCCGCGATCGGAATCATCGTCCTGTTCATGTTCAAAAGAACCGTCCATATTCTCAAAGGAATACAGATAAACTGCCGGTATACGGTAAATGTTGCCGCCGACCTTCTCGGCGCCGGGAAACAGCTCCAAAAACGTCCGCTGCCGCGTATCGCCGTCCCACATCGCGCCGATCAGATATTTTGTTGTGGCGTCCGGCGCGAGGATCCCGTCGCACATGATGCCTTCGCATTCGACACGTTCCTGTTTGTACACATTGTTCTGCGCGTCCCGGATCACCGGAATCGTGGTCATATACAATTCCTCGTCATCCCATGTGCCGTTCTCTATATGCGTTGTGTTAATTTCGGCTTCCATATAGAAGCGGTGATCACGGTCGGCGTACCAATATCCGGCAACACTGTCGCCGATATGGAAATTGTCTGTGATCTCCGTATATGTGCCGTCATCGTTTTTACGAAAAACACCGCGGGATTTATAATAATCCTCAAAGACCGCACCGCTCCAGTATTGGTGATACACAATCGGATAGCTGCTCATAAAGTTCTGCAGCGCGCGGGTATACACGGATTCACGGTATTCGATTTCACTGTTGAAAGACACCCGCTTGTTCGGAATACGGTATCGATCATGATCCGCGTCGTAGTTGTTCAAGTCCAGCGGCGCGACATCGAAAACCGGCTCTTTTGCCAGCGCGAGGGAACCGTCCGCCGCGTCCGGGTCGAGATCGGCAAAACTGTCGACCAGCGCGACCGTGCCGGTAACGGCGGGCAAGGGAGTATCTTCGCCTGTGCCGCTGCCGCCGCTGTGTTCTCCGTCGCAGACCGGCACGCCGTCAAAAGTGAGCTTGCCGTCCTGTTCATTCAGTTTGATCAATACATCGGGTCTTCCAACGTTTACGCCCATAGTAAAACCTCCAATACTCCGTCATTGTTTCTGCATATGGCTTCATCAAGAATCAGGCAGCCGTCTTCCGTCATTTCCGCGCAGCCGGTGTCAAGCGCAACGGTCAGTACGCCGTCTTCGCTGATTTGGCACGTTCGCAGAATATCCATCAGCGTCGACCGCGTAAGCATGACCGTCGCCAGCCGGCACACTTCCGCCTCGATCGCGGACAGATCACCGCCGCCGTACTGCGACAGCTCCGCGCCGTCAAAGGTCGGCTTGTCATCTTCCGTCACACCGAACCGTTCCAGCACGTCAAGATTGCTGTGTTCGTGCGTTCCCTCGACTGCAAGCGGGATCGTGCTGCAGCCGGACGCGGACGGCCGGAACGCCAGTCCCGTCAGCAGCGGCGTTTTCATCACGCACTCCGGGCGGCCGTTCGCACCGATGCGCCAGCCCTCGACCTGCAGCGCAACGCGCGGATGGCCGGATACCTTATGGTCAATCAGAATATGCACCGCGCCGTTCGCGACCCAAGCGGGCGGCGTTTTCTTTCTGCCCTTGACCGGTATCTTCCCGCTGCGGAACACCGTATCGCCGACGTCGAACAGCACGACCGCGTATTCCGCCGCTTTCAAAAGCTCGGAGGGTACGGTCAGCACCAGCTCCGTGGCGTTGTGTTCGCCGGCGGTGCCGATGTACCGTGTGCCGTAGCCTACGCGCTGATCGGCGGTCAGATCAATGATTTCCTGCCGCATTCTATTCCTCCTTTGGTTCACGTTCTGTACAGAAAAGGCGCACCAAAAGTGCAGAGTTGGCGCGTCTTTTCGGCACAGAAAAAGCAGCCGGTTTCCCGACTGCCATGTGTTGCTGTTTGGTTATTCTTCTTCGCCCGTCATAATAAAGTGGACGTAGCCCTTTTTGTTTTCCTCGATGTAGTTGACCAGTTCGTAAAAGCCGCGCTCGTAGGCGATGCGCTGCACCGTGTTCACCGCCAGCATGTTAGTCTCACCGGAATCCCGGATTTTCAGCGCCTGCTCACGTATCTTTTCAGTCATCATCTTCATCGGTACACACCTTCTTTCCTTTAAGCAGCTGCACATAAATGTTCATGTAGCGCTCGTGCTCGGAGCCCTCGGTGGCACATGCGGCTTCAAGGAACGACGCCATTGCCTTTTTCCGGCTGGTCCATGTTTCACGTTGTCCGTAGCAGATGGTCACGATTTTCTCAGCCATTGCCGTCACCTCCCTCCGGGTCGTACCGCAGAAGCAGGGCAGGAACGGTGATCCGTTCGTCCGTGCGGTAGTCGATTGAATCGCCTTTGACTTTCACCATGCCGTCCAGCCGCCAGCCGCCGTCGACGAAATCCGCGACGCGTGTCACAACGCCGGACCATGTCGAGGAAACGGTGAATTCCGTCATGCCGAACCGTCTGCAGTCCGCAAGGATCGCCTCCGTGTCCGATTCGTGGATAGCGCCGGAAAAGTCGATCCTGTCGTTTCCGTTACGGAGCGCGGCGAAGTAGGCGAGTCCGAAATTCAGGTTCACGCCAAGCTCGTCGTAAGACGCGCCTCGCGCCGCCGCCTGATCCAAAAAATCAATGTGCTGCATGCCGCTCAACCTCCTTCGCATATTCTTCCTCCGTGATGATTTTGACCGAATCCTCGCCGGGGATGAACGCCAGCGTGCGGCCGTTTTCCCATTTCATGTGGACGCTGCCCGCGTCGTCGACGTAGGCGACGGTGCCGACCGTGCCTTTGGGGATCGGGTCGTAGGGATCCGTCATATGGATCATGCGAACCTTCGTGCCAACCGGGTACTGTTTGCGCAGGCTTTCGACCTGTGCGCGTGTGGGTAATCCTGTCATGTTTATTCTTCCTTTCTTTCCGGGCTGTGCCCTTGATCGTGTGTCATATTACCGTCTATTCCGGTAAATAGCCAGGCCTTTTGCGATAATATATGTACCAAACATCTGCGGCTCGATCTGTGTATTTTGTCCATTCGGTCAAAGACGGAAAAAGGGGTCCGAAGACCCCGGTTTCACGTCCAGCCGTACACCGCCGCGATCGCGTCGCCCAGCCGTCTCGTCAGGCGCGTGATGTCCCGGCGCGTTGCTGTGCCGCAGTAGATTTTGTAAAGCAGGTTGTCCATCTGCTCCGTCGTGACACCGTCCTTGAATACGCGGTACAGGTAGTTGTTGACGCCGTCGTGGTGCGCAGCCCGGCAGCGCAGATCCCGCAGCTCGTCCACGTACCAGCGGCAGTCGTCCATGTCCGACCGCAGGCAGTCCCGGATGTTTCCGCTGCGGATCACGCCGTACCCGCTGTACCGTCCGTCCCAGCGTCCGATGTCCGCGATCAGCAGGATCGGCATGCCCATCGGCACGTTCAGGTTCGCACGTTCGTCGTCAAGGTAATACCCATTGATCTCCAGCATACGTGCGTACCGTTCGTCCTCGGTCATGTCGGGGTATTCCGCCTCCATGTCCGCGCGCCAGTCTTCGTAATCCGGCTGGCTGTCCCAAATGGTGTGCTCCTTGAATTTTGTCATATCGCTCATCCTTTCCGGCGGGTCAACCGCCCCTTGATCGTGTGTCATGTTACCGTCAAATCGTATATATATCAACGGTGTATATGTACCGATCTTTCGGGGCGTCTTTTGTGTATATTACCCCGCGCGCGTGTCGCGCCGACATTTGCCCTGTGTCGCGTTTTGCCGCCGAAGGGCAAACGATGCGCATACCGCTTCAAAGCGCAACACAGGAAAAATGTGCGGGCAGAACGGCGGAGAGAGCGTACCGTCCTGCCCGTTCCGGTCAGTTCCACGGCGTGACCGCAATGGAATCCTTAACCGCCTGTTCAAGAACCGCAAGGTCAAAACCGAAATCCTTGTACCCGTGCGCGATGGTTCCATAGTAGCCGGGGCTCGGTTCGCCGAGCTCGCGTCCGTCGGTCATGACGTACATCATCGCCATGCGCTGTTTGCCGTCGACCGTGACCGGCACATATTCCTTGCGGTACAGCCGCGGCCATCCTTCGTAAATGTCGAGGCTGCGCTCGTTCGCTTCCGTGATACCCCAAAGCAGGACGGGGACGCTTTTGCCTTCGCAGGGCTCCACCGTCGCCACAGCGCCGTGCCGTCCGCCGCGGAACAGCAGCCGGTAATCCTTCAGCGTCGCCGTGCCGATCACTTTCGCGCCGGGGCAGCGGCGTGCCATTTGATCCGTGTGCAGGTTGCTGCCGTAGGCAAGGTAAAGGGTCCTT
>JAFSYP010000013.1 GCA_017449935.1 Clostridia bacterium | reverse complement strand
TCGAACTCGGGACACTCGGTTTTGGAGACCGATGCTCTACCAGCTGAGCTATACCCCTATGTGGTGGGCCATCAGGGACTCGAACCCCGGACCGACCGGTTATGAGCCGGTTGCTCTAACCAATTGAGCTAATGGCCCATTTTAAAAAAGATGCTCAAAGCCGGCAGCTAAAAGCATCATGGAGCTGCTAACCAGAGTCGAACTGGTGACCTCATCCTTACCAAGGATGCGCTCTACCTTCTGAGCTATAGCAGCATGAATGGCGACCCGGAACGGGCTCGAACCGTCGACCTCTAGCGTGACAGGCTAGCGTTCTAACCAACTGAACTACCGGGCCATGCCGTGCACCTCTCAGCGAAGCGGTGTTATCATACCACACTTTGTTGCAAATTGCAAGAGTTTTTTTAAAATATTTCTCTTTTTCTCGGATTATGAAAAATAGGCATTGACTTCATCCGCTGCTGTATGGTAATATATCGTGTATTATAATCGTGAAGTGTTCCAACTTTGCGAGAAAAAGAAAGGATGTTTCCAAATGAAAAGAAAACTCGCGTTCGCTCTTGCGCTCGTGCTGTTGGTCGGCTGCATGTTCGTCGGCTGCGGCAAAGCCTCTCCCTCCACCACACCTGACGCCGATACCAGCGACGTTTCTTCCGCCCGCAAAGTTCTGCGCGTGGCAATGGAATGCGCGTACGCCCCCTATAACTGGACGCAGAGCAGCGACGCCAACGGCGCGGTCCTGATCAAGGACAGCAACTCCTATGCTTACGGCTACGACGTGATGATGGCCAAAAAGATCGCCGAAGCGCTCGACATGGATCTGGAGATCTACAAGCAGGATTGGGATTCCCTTGTGCCCGCCGTGATGGCCGGTACGGTCGACTGCGTGATCGCCGGTCAGTCCATCACTTCCGACCGTCTGCAGAGCGTCGATTTCTCTGAGCCGTATTACTATGCGTCGATCGTTACGCTCGTGCGTGCAGACAGCAAGTTTTCGAACGCCGCATCCGTAGCGGATCTCTCCGGCGCGACCTGCACCTCGCAGCTGAACACCGTGTGGTATGACACCTGCCTGCCGCAGATCCCGGACGCCAAGATCCAGCCCGCACAGGAGAGTGCCGGCAACGCGATCGTCGCGGTTTCCGCAGGCAGAGTGGACCTGATGGTCACGGATGAGCCGACCGCGCTTGCCGCGTGCGCCGCGAATCCCGATCTCAAGATGCTCAACTTCTCCGGCACGGACGGCGACTTCAACGTCTCCGAGGAAGAGATCAACATCGGCATCTCCCTGCAGAAGGGCAACGACGAGCTCAAGGACGCGATCAACGGCGTGCTCAGCACGATGACCGTGGACGATTACACCGCCATGATGCAGGAAGCCATCAAGGTACAGCCGCTCAGCGAAGTGGAATAAGCCTATCCTGCTGCCCTGTAACGCCTGAAGCTCACTTGTTATCTTTTAAGTGTTGCAGGGTACTACTCTGAAAAGGAGCGCCTCTCATGCCCCAGACTTTTGGAGAAAAGATCCTTTATATACTGCAAAACTACGGCATGACCTTCCTGCGCGGCGCGGGCGTGACGATGCTGATCGCCGTTGTGTCCACATTCATCGGATGCATCATCGGCTTTCTCGTCGGCATCGTCCAGACCATCCCCACGGACCGGAGCAAGAATCCCGTCAAGTGGGCGCTGCTCGGTCTTGTCCGTATCATCCTGAACATTTACGTCGAAGTGTTCCGCGGCACGCCTATGATGGTTCAGGCCATGTTCATCTATTACGGCGCGGCTATGCTGTTCCATATCAACATGGATATGTGGACGGCCGCGTTCTTCATCGTGTCTATCAATACGGGCGCGTACATGGCGGAGACCGTCCGCGGCGGCATCCTCTCCATCGACAGCGGTCAGACCGAAGGCGCGAAAGCCATCGGGATGAACCATTTCCAGACGATGGTGCATGTCGTGCTGCCGCAGGCGCTGCGCAATATCATGCCCCAGATCGGCAACAACCTGATCATCAACATCAAGGATACCTGCGTGCTGACGGTCATCGGAACGGTGGAACTGTTCTATTCGTCCAAGAGCGTCGCCGGCGCGTACTACTGGTACTTTGAGTCCTTTACCATCGCCATGGTGGTCTATTTCATCCTCACGTTCCTGTGTTCGCGGCTGCTGCGGCTGCTGGAGAGCAAAATGGACGGCCCCGAAAGCTACGATCTTGCCACATCTGATACGCTGGCGCATACAAGCGGCATGACGCGCTTTTCGGAGGATCCCGACAAGGACCCGAAGGTGGACCGATTCTTCTCCACCCGCGGGGATATGTAAGGAAAGGAGCGTCACGATGGAAGATCACGTATTGGAAGTCCGGCATCTGGGCAAAACCTTCGGCAAAAACGTCGTGCTGCGGGATATTGACTTTACCGTCAATACCGGCGACGTGACGTGCATCATCGGCGCGTCCGGCTCCGGAAAGTCTACGCTCCTGCGATGCATCAATCTTCTGGAAACGCCGACGTGCGGCGAGATCCTGCACCACGGCAGATCCATCATGGACAAAGGGTTCAATCCCTCCAAATACCGCGCCAAGGTCGGCATGGTGTTCCAGAGCTTCAACCTGTTCAACAACATGACGGTGCTCCAGAACTGCATGATCGGGCTGACGAAGGTGCTTGGCGTCAAAAAAGAAACAGCCAAAAAAACGGCGATGTTCTATCTGGAAAAAGTCGGCATGGCGCCGTATATCCACGTCAAGCCCCGGCAGATCTCCGGCGGGCAGAAGCAGCGTGTGGCGATCGCGCGCGCGCTTGCGATGGAACCGGAAGTGCTGCTGTTCGACGAGCCGACGTCCGCGCTCGACCCGCAGATGGTCGGCGAAGTGCTGGAGGTCATGCGCACGCTCGCCAAAGAAGGTCTGACGATGCTGGTCGTTACGCATGAAATGGCGTTTGCGCGGGATGTTTCCAGTCACGTCGTCTTCATGGCGGACGGCGTGATCTGCGAGGAAGGCACGCCGCAGCAGATCTTTGAAGCGCCGCAGCATGAACGCACGCGCGAATTTTTGCAGCGTTTTCGCAACAATTAAATCACCGATACAAACGGGGCTGTCGCAACGACAGCCCCTTCTTTCATTATGCGGACGGCCCGGATCTATGCGTTCGGACCGTCGTTGGTTTTATCTTCCGGCGTCTCTTTTGCGGCGCGCCTGCGACGGATCACCGCAAGCGACGCCAAAGCCGTCAGCGCCAGTACGACCGCGGCGCCGACACAGATCGGCAGGATTTGCGGCGTTTCTTCGGCAGTCGTTTCCGCGACGGATAGTTCTTCGGTAAACAATGCAGCGGCAGTCGTTTCCTCCCTGCTCGTCTCGAACGGCGTCGTTTGCGTTTCGTCCGGCGGCGCTTCCGTGCTCTGCGGCTCTGTCACGGCGGCGGTCGAGATCTCCGTCTCCGGGAAGTCATACGGCGGCAGGACGTCGGCAAATACAGGAACGGCCAGCAGCAGCGCAAGGCCGACCGTCAAAAGAACAGAAAACAGCTTTTTCATGATACAAGCCTCACTTCCGATCAAAAGATCAATTGATTCAGCGCCAGACCGATCAGGAACGAACCGGCATTGAGAAACAGCGAAAGCAAAAACGGACGCTTCTCCGCCGTCAGGAATTTCTTATAGATCCATCCTTCGACCAGCACGACCGCGACTTCCATGACGGCTGTGGCGACGTTGAACCCCGTCGTGCCGAACCGGAAGAGGATCAGATACCCGATCGAAACCAGCAAAGGATTTGTCAGAACGTTGACCAGCAGAACGATCAGCTGATCCGCCATACGGCGAACGCCCCACAGCAGCGCCAGCAGCCCTTCGATCACGATCGTACTGCCGAGGCAGTACAGCATGATCAGCGGGATATTATTGATCGGCATGATCGTCTTTCCCCTCTTGGCCGTTCTTTCGCAGTTCGACGCCGACAAGTACCGCCGTGACGACGACGATCGCCGCCAGGACTGCCAGCGTCACGATCAGATGCACGCTCAGATTCCGCAGCAAAAACTCGTTGACGATCCATTGAAAATCATGCATTTTGCTTCCCGTCCTTTCTCAGAATAAACTGCATGGCCAGCAGGCAGACGATCGTCAGCACGCCGATCATAATCGCGTTGGCGCGTACCGTCGTGAGCTTGAAAAAGAAGATCGGCGCAGTGCCGAGGAACAGCCCGATCGTCGTCAGGCCGAACGCCAATCCCGGTGTTCGCGGCAGCACGGACACCAGCAGCGCCAGCGTGATGGACATCGTCATGCTGAAAAGCATCACGCCGATAAGCGACACGAGCATATGCTGGTCGCCGCACACTAAAAACGGCAGCGCCAGCGCCGCAGACAGCATCGCCGTTTTCTTGACGCCGAAACGGTCCGCCAGAAGTCCTCCGGCGCCCTTGCCGATGCCCATGGTCACAAACAGCATGACCGTCTGGAACGTCGTCTTTTTCCATGCGGTCGGGATCCCGTACCCCATGTAGCCGCGCACGATCACGATGAACGTCGCCAGCAGCACGACCCACACCGCTGCGACCTTTACGGCGTTGTATCGGAACGCCGCGCAGGGCGTATCGCTCTGCGTATCGGCCTTGCGGCGCTCGTCCTCCGCCAGAAGAACGAACGGGACCGCGGTCAGTGCCAGCAGGATCATCGCCCAGAACGGGAAATCCGTGCCCGAAACGAGCGTGCCCGTGATCACGCCGAACGAACCGCCCGCGACGAAAATCGCGCTCGGCCCGAGCTTGCCGTGCGCCGTGCGCAGCGTCACCTCGGCGCCGGCGACGTGCGTACATGCGTTGCCCAGACACAGGATGACAAGCGAAACGATCGGCGAACGGAACAGTCCCGTGTTCCAGACGACCAGCGCCGCGCTCATCAGCAGCAGACCGGGAACGCCGACCTGCAGACGCGGGCGCTTATCGCACACATACCCGATCAGCGCCTGCGGGACAAACGCCAGCATATCGTACAGCAGCGGCACGAACCATAAAGACAGGCTGTCGCCGCCGTACCTGCCGAGCATATAGAAGCAGATGACCTCGGTCACGAAATGGACGTAAAAATACAGCAGTCCCGTCTGGGGAAAGCCCTTCGGCCGTGCCGCTGCTTCCGGCGCGTCCGATCCCTGGACCGGCACATTCAACGGTTGGTTTTGCATGTTTACTCTCCTCTTTTATGTTATGCACTTATTATAATCCTTCTGGTTTTAATTTGCAACGGATGAAATCTTTAAGATTGCTTTAAGGATTTCCATTTTAGTTGACAGTTCCCATGATTCATGATACTATACGAAAGAAATGATCCGAAAAGAAGGTTCCGATATGCAAGAAAAAAAGCAAAATGGTCTGATCCGTTTTTTCCTGCGTCTGATCCAGGGAAGTATTATCGGCGTCGGCGGCATCCTTCCCGGCGTCAGCGGCGGCGCGATGTGCGTCATTTTCGGCGTATACCGTCCTCTGATGGAGACGCTGGCGCATCCGTTCAAAAACATAAAGAAGTATTTCTGGATGCTGTTTCCGGTCGGCGTCGGCATTGCGGTCGGGTTCGTCGGCTTCGCGGGGCTGGTCAAAATGATCATGTCGCGGTTTGAGGCGCAGGCAGTCTGCGCTTTTATCGGACTTATCCTCGGCATGATCCCGCAGCTGTACAGGGACGCCGGTCAGCAAGGGCGCGGCAAACGCGCATGGATCAGCTTCGGCGTAAGCTTCTGCGTGCTGACCGCCGCTTTCGTCTATATGAAATACGGCGCGGGCATGGACATCAAGCCGAACATCGGCTGGTGGTTCTTCTGCGGCGCGGTCTGGGGACTGAACGTCATCGTTCCCGGCACAAGCTCGTCCTCCGCCATGATCTTCCTGGGCATCTACGAGGAAATGCTCGCGGGCATTTCGCAGCTGAAGCCGGAGGTAATCATCCCCATCGGCATCGGCGCCGTCGTCATCGTCCTGACGCTTTCGCGCGGGATCAACGCGCTGTTCAAGAAGTACCATACCGTCACCTATCACGCCATTCTCGGCGCGGTGCTGGCAATGGTGATCCCGATCATCCCGATCGAGTTCGCCTCTGTATGGGACGCGGTATGGGACGTCGTCTGCGTCGTCTGCGGATTCGCGGCGTCGCTGGCGATCAACGCGGTCAGTCAAAAATATCTGCATAAAAAGGAAACCGAAGCATGAATCGGATCAACGCGCTGCGGCGGCTCCGAAAAACCGCCCTGTCCGGTCTTTTGGCCGTTCTCCTGGTCCTGAGCGCATCGGTCAATCGGCTGCTTTGGGGCGACGTTTACCCGTACGCTTCGGCCGACCGCACGGTCGGTCTTGAAACGCTCGAACGCAGTCAGGGCGTATCGACCGACGGCACGGCATGGATCTTCAGCGGAAAGCGCTCGCTCGTCAAGGTCGCGTTCGACAACGAAACCGTACTTGCGCTTCGGAAGGACGCCATTCCCGACGCGTTCAAAGAGCAGTACGGCAGCGCGCATATCGGTGGGATCAGCTATGCGAACGGCTGCGTCTATGCCGCGATCGAGGACAGCAAGGTCTGGAACAACCCCGTCGTCGCGCTGTTCGACGGCGACACGCTCGAGTATACCGGCCGGCACGTTCTTCTGCCCGGCAAAAACAGCGGCAGCGACCACGCGCTCACACACGGCGTCCCGTGGGTGACGTGCGATCCGCAGAACGGGCTGTTTTACGTTGCGCAGTGCCGCAACGCGGACGCGCTGTTTGCTTACAACCTCGACACGCTCTCGTACGTCGGGACGATCCCGCTGCAAGGCGAAGTCGACCGCATCCAGGGCGCGGAGATCTACCGCGGGAGCCTGTATGCCGCGACGAACGACGCCACGCGCGCGGTCTATAAGATCGACCTGGCCGACGGCAGGATCGAAAAGTATTTCGATCGGATCCTGTACGAGCCGAAATGGATCGACAATTTCGGCGGCGAGGGCGAGGATATCACCGTCCTGCCAATGGCGGACGGAACCGTGTTCCACGCGCTGACCATCGGCGCGCTGTTTTTGGATGCCAATCTTTGTCATTATCTGCCACGGTGAAGCGGCTGATAGAATAAAACCGTACGGAGGTACTTGAATGTCCGCAATCAAAAGAATGATCAGTCTGCTCTGCGCCGCGGCGATCCTGCTGGCTTGTGCGTCGACCGCGCCGCTGTCCGCATTCGCTTCCGAGGTTCCTGCGGACGGCGAACCCGCTCTGACCGTCCGGATCGAGATGAGCAAGCCGAAGTATCGCTTCTTTGAAGAAGCGGAGGCGACCGTCCGCGTGCAGAATAACGGTTCGGAAACGCTGAAAAATATTGCGGTCTCCTCTTTTTCCGACAAGCATTTGCTGCCTGCCGGTAGTCAATCCGCTTGGATGATTGAACAGTTGGAGCCGGGAAAAAGCGAAGATTATTCCTTCAGGATGGTTCTGAACCGCCGCGAAGCCGGCACGCTGTTTGAACGCGCACTGCTTTTCTTCCTGCAGTTTCGCAAGCAGTATAAGCCTATGCCGCAGGCTCCGATCCTGCATGACGTCATTTCCGCAACAACCGTCACGACAAACGCAGAGTTCCGTCACGGCACCGTAAAGGCGGTCCTGACCGTCGAAGCATGGTATGAAACGGAAAGCACCGTCACGCCGTCGGATCCCGTCGACCCTACCCCGCGTCCGCAAACAACATATCTGGACAGATATGTCGCCGATATTCTCAAAAGCGGCCGCTATACGGCGCAGATGGAAAAAGACAGATCGTCCGGCAGCAGGCGTTTTTCATTCACGCTTTATCAAAACGGCAAAGACTATGCGTATGCGTTCTCCGTGGCCAATATCCTCGTCGACGATCGCTTTCAGTCTCTCTCTGTCCTCGGCAGGATAGGAGATGTACGCTTCGTGGTCAAAGACGCGGGCACGAGCGAGCAACAGGCTTATCTTGTTCTGCTCGGCGGCTATGTCAGACTCGAAGACGCGCCGGAGCTGCTCGAAGAATTTGACAACATTGATTTGTATCAAATGATGCAGATCGACTCTCTGGTGTACCAAGGCGTTACGACCGGCGCCGGCTATGTATGCGAATCGTATACCGTTCCGGAAACTAACCTGCGGTATGATTTCTATTTTGCCAGCGAAGGGTCTTACACCGGTCTTATCCGCTGGGAAACAACCGACACGGAAGAGAAAAGTGTCGAAAGCATGCTGATCCGGATCAATGCGGGCGCAGATGCGAAAGCGTTCAAGATCAGCGGCAGAGAATACACAATGGAAGATCTGGAAACATTATTCTCCTGAACCGTATCGGCGCGCGCACGGCGCCGGGCCGAAAACAACTTCACAAGCTGCTTTTGCCGTGGATTCCCACAGCAGAAGCAGCTTTCCGTTTTGTACGGAAACTTCGCTTTCCCGTCCGCAGAACTCGTTGCTCACGCCCATCGGCAG
The DNA here is from genome assembly GCA_017449935.1 of Clostridia bacterium. Taxonomy (GTDB): domain Bacteria; phylum Bacillota; class Clostridia; order Oscillospirales; family Acutalibacteraceae; genus UBA1425. Next base: position 32,701 of record JAFSYP010000013.1, on the reverse strand, counting down.
CGAGCACTCCATGCGCGCGTTTTCGAGCGAATAGTACAGCCCACGCTCCGTCACGCCCTCGGCTTCGCCGCCGAAGCAAAGCACGGAGATCGTACCGCTTGCCGTTTCGGGAAAGCGAAGAGCGTCATTATGAAGCAGCGTCACAGCAGTTCCTTCGCCGTACAGCAAAGCGCGCACGCCGTTTTTTCGGAGAAACGCCAGCGTCTGCACGTTCGCCAGCGTATGATCGAGCCGTCCGCCGACGCCGCCGTACAGGATAAACTCGCGGTACCCGCGCCGCAGCCCTTCGCGCACGGCGAGCATCATATCCGTGTCGTCCTTCTCTACCGGATGACGCACGACTTCGCGCGCATTCGGCACATAGCCGAGCGAGTCGAAATCCCCTACCGCAAGATCCGGCTCGATCCCGCGGCACTGAAGCTGCTCAAATCCCCTGTCCGCCGCGATGCAAAAGCTGCCCTGCGGGATAAACAGATCGTCCTCCGGCATGGACGCGGCGATCACGCACAGTTTCATTCCGACACCTCCGACGTTTCTTTGATCAGCCGGTTGATCGTTTCGCGCAGCGCCAAAAGCGCTTCGGCCGAGCGCGGATATTCATTGAACGCGCGAATCCCGGCTTCATCCAGCAGGGCGCACGTCTTTTCGCGGCCGATCCGGCTTTCTAAAAGCGCGAGCGCACGCTGATCCTGCAGTCCCTCACGGAACACCTTGAAGCGCAGCGACACAACCGGCTCGCCCGCGTCGCCCGGATACAGCACATAGGCGTCACCCGCCGCAAAGCTCTCGTCTGCGCCGCCCGGCGCATACGGGTCGATGGGATGATCGGACAGGATGCTGTACCAGAAATTCAGTCCCCACTGCAAAAAGCCGCGTATATCGTACTTATACATCAACATGCCCAGCACACGGTTGCGGTATGAGGGCATAGCCATAAATCGGTTCGGATAGTATCCGTCCTCCGGTCCGCAGCAGTAATACGTCCAGAGCTGCGGCACTTTGCCGTAAAACTCCGCCGCATGGTTGATGCATGGGATCGGCTGCGGCAGCAGCCCGCGCCGGTAGAACGCGAGGTCCGACAGCGCGTCCATCACGGGAGAGTCCGGAAACAGTTCGCGGATAAGCCGGCTGCGGCGCGCATAGTCGCGGATGCGGTCCGACGACGGCTCGTCGGATATATGAAACCAGCAGCGCGAGAGCATCCCCGTTTGTGCAAGAAACGCACGCAGCGCCGCGGCAAACGCGCGCAGGAACGCCGTATACTTCCGGCTCGCCGCCCACGTTTTCCAGCCGAAGATCTGCCGGTATGCGCCGTCTTCATACGCCATGACCTTCGGCGCGTGCATCGCGCCCCACTGGGTAAACAGGTGCGACATCTCATATGCGCGAACGCCGCACCGATCGCCCATAGTGAACCAGCGGCGCAGCTTATCAAAGCCGAACGAATAGTTCTCCCCCGTCTTCCAAACGTCCACAAGCTGCACGGTCGGGCGCTCCTTGCCCTCAGCCGTGTCGAGCGGCGGCGTAAACAGCGGCGTCAGAATGAAATTCACCCCATGCCGTACCGCTTCACGCACGAAATTCTCCGTGATGCGCCAGTATTCCTCGCTGAACACCTCGACGCCGTAGCGCGTGCTCAGGCAGTCCGTGTGCAGCCAGTGCGTACACAGAAGCGTCTGCTCGGGCAGCACGGTGCCGATCACCTCGACTTGTACCGTACAGGCCGTATCGCCCAGCCGCACCGTGACCGGATACACGCCGGCAGGGTAATCCCCCGCCCCGATCTCAAACCACAGCGCGCGCACCTCGCCGCCGACCGTGATCAGCGAACACGGCTTCAGAACGTCGGGATAGGGGCCAGGCGTCCTGCGCAGATAATCGTCGTCCCCCCTGTGACACACATGCTTTGCCTCGATGCAGTCGACCCGAAAGCACCGCACCGCGAGCGCAGATTCGATTTCGATCGGCAGCGTTTCGATCCGGTCGCTTTCCAGCGCGATCTGAAACGCGCCGTACTCCCCCTGCAAAAGAGAAAACCCCGACAAGCCCGCCGCTTCGGGGGCCTTGTCGGGAAATATTTTCTCCAAAGAGGAGCAGGGCGTACACTTTAACATACAGCGCCACCTCGCTCTTTTATTTTTGATCTTTTTCCTTTGCCTTGGCCAGCGCTATGTCCTTCTCGAACGAACGGACGACCGCCTGATGCACCGCGTCGTTGAATCCCAGCGCGTCGAGCGCGGCGATCCCGTCGATAGTCGTGCCGCCCGGCGTACAAACGCGGTCGATCAGCGCGTACGGATGCGCGTCGTCTTCGGCGACGACCTGCGCGCTGCCGAGCACCGTCTGCGCCGCGATACGCAGCGCCAGGTCCTTGCGCACGCCGATCTGCACGCCGGCACGCGCGATCTCGTCCACAAACTTGTAGGCGAACGCCGGCACACATCCGGCGAGCACGCCGAACTGCGCGAACAGCGACTCCTCGAGCGCGATCGCGTCGCCGAAGGATTTGCAGAAGCTGTCCAAAAACGCCGCGTCCTGTGCAGTCACACGCGCGCCGACACAGTATGCCGTCATCGCGCCGCAGACCGCAGCGTTGATGTTCGTCATGATTCGCGCGATACGCGGGGCGTAGCCGAGAAAACCGGTCAGATATTCTATGGAGAGCCCAGCCGCCACGGAAACGATCAGCGGATCGTTCGCTTCCAACGCGGGAGACAGCGCCGAAAGCAGCGCGGCAAAGTCCTTGGGCTTAACCGCAAGGATCACCACGTCGCACGTTTCGGCGATCTGCTGCGCGCTGTCGGCAGCGGACGCGCCGAACCTTTCACAGCACGCGCGCGCCTTCTCCGAAAAAATGTCGTATACAATAAATGCTTCGCCGGAGATCCTGCCGCTGCGGACGGCTCCGCCGATCACGGCAGACGCCAGATTCCCCGTCCCGATCACACCGATCTTCATTATTCTTTGATCTCGGACGTGCAGTGCGGGCAGCGGCTCGCGTCGATCGCGATCTCACTCTTGCAGAAGGGGCAGACCTTCGTCGTGGGCGCTTCTTCTTCCGCCGCGGGCTCTTCCTTCTTGCCGATCGCATGGACCTTGTTGATGCCCTTGACAAGCATGAAGATCACAAACGCCATGATAAGGAAGTTAATGATCGCCGTAATGAAGTTACCGTAGTTGAGCGTCGTTTCCTCGTTGATCTGAATGGCGAGCTTCGTGAAATCTATGCCCTTGGTCGCCAGACTGATGATCGGCATAATGATGTCGTCCACCAGAGAGCTGACGATCGCCTGGAACGCGCCGCCGATGATGACGCCGACTGCCAGGTCGATCACATTGCCGCGCATGATGAACTCTTTAAACTCTGCCGCAAAACCTTTTTTCTCTTCTGCCATAGTTTTCATTTCCTCTCTTTTCGTCGGATACCCGACTTGCTGTACCCTTATAATAAAGCAATCCGCAGCCTTTGTCAAGGCTTTTTGCACGCGCTTCCCTGCACGACGGCGCGCTCGCGCATAGCGCGGTGTACGGCGTTCAGGACGCGCTTTTTGTCGGCGCTCCACAGCGGCGAAAGCAGCAGGCGCTTGTCGCCGTCGCCCGTGAGCCGGTGCACGACGATGCGCATGTCCAGATGGGCGATGCAGTCGAGAAGCAGGTCGATATACGCATCCATATCCATGGGCGTATACGCCGTTTCGGCGAGCGCCGTACCGCGCAGCACATGCAGAAGCTGCAGCTTTACGCCGTCCGAGGCTACCTCGTTCACAGTCTCGATCGTGCGCAGCACGTCTTTGCGCGTTTCGCCGGGCAAGCCTAAGATCACATGCGTGATGACGGGAACGCCGATCTCATGCAGCGCTTTGACCGCTTCGACGTATTCCCGCGTTTCATATCCCCTGCCGATGCGCACGGCCGTGTCGTCGTTCGCCGTTTGCAGTCCCAACTCCACCCATACGGGCTTAATCTGCCGCAGCTCCCGCAAAAGCGCCAGCACCTGCGGCGGCAGACAGTCGGGACGCGTGGCGACGTCCACGACTGCCGTCTGCGGCCATGCGGCAGCCTCGAAGAACCGCGCACGCTGCGTTTCGATCGGCGCATACGTCGCGGTGAAGCTCTGGAAGTACGCAATGAACTGCGCCGTCTGCGCATCCTCACGGATCTTTTGCCGCACCCGCTGCTTTGCTCTTTCGAGCTGTTCGGTCACGGAAAGCGCAGCGTCCGGCGTGAACTCGCCCGAACCGCCCGCAGAACAGAAGATACAGCCGCCGAAGCCCTTCGTGCCGTCACGGTTCGGACAGGTCGTCCCGCCCGGCAGCGACAGCTTGTAGAGCTTGCGGCCGAAGGTTTCGCGATTGTACACGTCCAAAGAATAATAATGCTCCATAATAAATCAGCCGCATCGCGCAGATGCGGCCCCAGACTCCTATTCCGTATCCTCTTTTTTGATCCCGAATATCCAGCGGAGGATCCCCCGCAGCGCTCTGGGACTTCTGACTACGACCACTTTCACCGAACCACCTCTTTCTTCAGCACCGGCAAAGAAGCACGCCGGTCAAGATCAATGAGGCAGCGGCAACGACCAGAAACACCGAATACGGCACCAGCTTCGCCGTGAGCAGCCCCGCGCCGAACGCGGTCAGCGCCGGACCGATCACGCGCAGTCTGCATCTGCACATACCATCGCCTCCCTGACAGTTTGTCAATGCCAGTATATACAAACTGTCCGGAAAGTGTGCGGCTCTATCGGATCTCCCAGTCCTTGATCTGCCGCGCTTCTTCATACAGCGCGACGTAGCTTTCGTGGCGCGAGGCGCACACGTCGCCGCTCTGCACCGCCTCGAGCACACGGCAACCCTTGTCCCGCACATGCGCACAGGACGTAAAGCGGCATTCGCCGAGATACGGCGCGAAGTCGCGGAAGCAGTACTGCAGCTCGTCCTTATGGATGAACTCGCCGTTTTCGATGTCCAGCGCCGAAAAGCCGGGCGTATCGGCGACGTAACCGCCGCAGGTTTTGTACAGCTCCACGTGGCGCGTCGTGTGACGGCCGCGGCCGAGCTTGCGGCTGATCTGCGCCGTGGCGATCGAGAGCGCAGGGTCAAGCGCATTGAGCAGCGTCGATTTGCCCACGCCGGAATTGCCCGTGAACGCGGCGGTATGCCCGCACAGCATCTGCCGGATGCGCGGCACGTCCGCGCGCTCGTCCGCGCCGACGCAAAAGGTCGAGAAGCCTGCCTTGCGGTAAACGGCACACAGCGGTTGCGGATCGCCGAGGTCGGACTTGGTCACGACCAGCACGGGTTCGATCTGCTTATGCTCCGCGATCGCCGTCAGCCGGTCGATGACCAGCGCGTTCGGCGCAGGCTCGCATACGGACACGACCACGAACAGGTAGTCGAGATTGGCGACCGGTGGGCGCATCAGGCTGTTTCTTCGTTCGAGCACCGCGTCCACAGTGCCTTCCTCGCCTTCGCCGCCGGGCGTAAAACGCACGAAATCACCGGGAAGAGGCGTGACTCCCGTTTTGCGGAACACGCCTCTTGCTTTGCATGTATAGAGTTTTTCGCCGGCCTCCACCTCGTAGAAGCTGCTGATCCCTTTGAGTATCCTGCCCTCTTGCTGCATTCTTACTCCTCGTACGTATAGACGCTCAACACGATCTCTGTGCTGTAATCGGTGTATCGGAACGCTCTGAACCGCGGCGTTTGCTGGAACACCTGCTCATTCTTCGCCTCGTCTGCCGTTGAGACGTCGTAACGCTGGATGTTGTAGAAGCCGACGGAATTCAGCGTCTCGACCGCTTCGTCATAGCTGTACCCCTCGACAGACGGCATGATCCCCGATCCGACCGGGATCTCGCCGCCGCCACCGGTATAGGTATGCGTGTTCTCGTTCGATACTCTTGCGGGAGACTGCGTGAAGTCGACCGTGCATTCATAGTATGTTTCGTCGCCGATCTTGACGACCAGTTTCTTGCTGTCGTTGCTGCTCGTGACTTCAAAAGAATGCGAACTGCCGTCGAGCAGGAGCGTCTTGGTCAGATCGGGAAGCAGCTCGTTGCCTAAGTACACCTTGACCGTGGCGTCTTCACCCGTATCGGGCAGTGTGAACGAGATCTTCGCCGTGGACTCCGTGGGCTTTCCGTTGCTGATGACAACGCCGATGACCGTACCCTTCGGCACCTGCGTGTCCTCGCGGTAATTGGAGATACGCAGAACGACGTTCTGGTTTTCCGAACTGTTTTCCTCGGCAGATACTTCCAGATCCAGCCCCACGGACTGCACAAGCTCGCGCGCGGTCTGCAGATCGTATCCCACGATCTTCGGCACAGCCACCGTATCGCTCTCCGCGGCGACGTACAGAACGACCGTCGTTCCCTTGGTCGCCCACGTATACCGCTCGGGCTTGGTGCGGATGACTGTCTTTTCCGGCGCGCCGCTGTCCTTTTCGTACTCGAGCGTATACTTGAAGCCTGCGCCCTCGATCATGGTGATCGCATCGGTAAACGAATACGTATACACGTCCGGAACTTCAACGTCCTGACGCGCCTTGGCCACATAGAGCGTGATCTCCTCCTTGGGACGGATCTTGACGTTCGCCGACGGAGACTGATCGAAAACGACGCCCGGCTCGTAGGTGTCCGATTCGGTGGAATCGTTGATCTTGATATGCAGCTGCGCGTAGTCGCTGTTGTTTCGGATCTGCTCGTTGTAATTCATTCCCACGAAATTGGGGACCTCTATCTTCTCGGCGAAAACGCCCGTTGCGAGACAAAAGCCGATGATGATCGCCGCAAGGATCAGCATACCGCCGATAATGCCGCCGATGATGGGCAGCGCGCTCGAGGAGCCTTCGTCCTCTTCCGGTTCCGGTTCGGGACGCTGCGGCTGTCTCTGCTGCGGCGGACGCTGCTGCGGGCGCTGCTGCTGTTTTTGCTGCGGCTGTCTCTGCTGCGGGCGCTGCTGCGACTGTGCATTGGACGCATAGCGCGTGGGCTGCTGATCGACAAAGAAATCGTAGCCGAATTGGATGCGCGGATCGCGGCGGAACGCGTCAATGTCCATGAGCATCTCCGACGCGGACTGGTAGCGGTCGCGCGGACGCTTCTGCATGGCGCGCATGGTGATCTGCTCGAGCCCGATGGGGATATTGGGATCGATGTCGCGCGGACGGCGCGGCGTCTTCTGGAGCTGCATGAGCGCGACGGAAACGGCGTTCTCGCCCTCGAACGGCAGCTTGCCCGTGAGCATTTCATACAGAACCACGCCGACGGAATAGATGTCCGCCTTGTTGTCTGTCGGATCGCCCTTGGCCTGCTCCGGGCTGATATAATGCACGGAACCGACTGCGCTGCCGGCCATGGTGCTGGTCTGGGTATCGCTGCGCGCCATACGCGCGATGCCGAAATCCGTCACCTTGATCGTGCCGTTTTCCAGCAGCAGGATGTTCTGCGGTTTGATGTCCCGATGGATGATGCCCTTGTCGTGGGCATGCTGAAGCGCGCGCAGGATCTGCGCCAGGAAATACACGGCTTCCTTCCAGTTAAGCTGTCCCTGCTGGCCGATGTATTCCTTGAGCGTAATCCCCTCCACGTACTCCATGACGATGTATTGCAGCCGATCGCCGAAGCTCACGTCGTACACCTTGACGATGTTGGGGTGCGACAGAACGGCGATCGCTTTCGATTCGTTCTTGAAGCGGCGGCGGAAATCTTCGTTTGTCAAGTATTCGTCCTTGAGGATCTTGACGGCGACGATGCGGTCGTCGATGTTGTCGTACGCCTTGTAGACGACGGCCATACCGCCGACGCCGATGATCTCGCGGATCTCGTATCTGCCGTCCAATCTTTTTCCGCAGTAATTGTCCATACGATACTCCTTTAATACGCGATCGTGACGACCGTGACATTGTCCAGTCCGCCGTTCTGATTTGCCGTCTGCACCAGCTTTTCGGGCAGCTCGCCCGCAGCGGTCTGCCGTGCGGCGCGGAAGATCTCCTCGTCCTCGACCATATTCGTCAGTCCGTCCGTGCAGATCAGAAGAAGATCCGTCTTATCGAACGGTTCCTCGCAAAAGTCGATCGGGATCCGCTCGCCCACACCGAGCGCACGGGTGATGATGTTTTTGCGCGGATGCTCCCGCGCCTCGGAGGGCGTCAGCTCTCCGCGGTCGACCATGGCCTGTACCATGGAGTGATCGCGCGTGAGCTGCATGATGCACGAATCCGTGATGCGGTATGCGCGGCTGTCTCCGGCATGTGCGATATAGACCGCGTCCTCGCGCAAGATCGCCGCGACGACCGTGGTGCCCATCCCCTCAAACGCGGGGTTGGACAGAGACATCTCGAACACCACGGAGTTTGCCGCCTCGATCGCGGTAAACAGCACGCTGCGGATGGAGTTGGCCTGCATCCCTTCCCGATACGATTTCTGGATGCGCTCGGAGATGATCTTGACCGCCGTCGTGCTGGCAACGTCGCCGCTCGCGGCGCCGCCCATACCGTCGCACACGACAGCCCAGGCCATACCGTCCGGGAATTCGCCCGCGGCGCAAGCATCCTGGTTCATGCTGCGAACCTGGCCGACGTCGGTTTTTTTTGCAAGGATCATGTTCGATCAACCTCCTTTTGGTTGTGCAGACGAAGCTGTCCGCAGGAAGCGTCAATATCGGAGCCGAGGGACCGGCGGACCGTGGCATTCACGCCGCATTTTCGCAGGATCTCGGCAAACCGTTCCACTCTGTCCGCGCCGCTGCGTGCGTACGGACTTTCACGAAACTCATTGGCGGGGATCAGATTGACGTGCGCGAGCATCCCGCGCAGCCGCCCCGCCAGCTCCCGCGCGCAGGCGTCGCTGTCGTTGACGCCGTGGATCATCGTATACTCAAAGGAAATGCGTCGTTTCGTTCGCTCGGCATACACGCGGCAAGCGCGCAGCAGTTCCTCGATCGGATAGCTGCGGTTCACCGGCATGATGCGCGAACGGATTTCGTCGTTCGGCGCATGGATGGATATAGACAGGGTGAGCGGATAGTCACGCTCCATCAGGTCATAGATACGCGGCACCAATCCGCAAGTGGACAGGGAAATGTTGCGCATACTCAGGTTGAGCCCCTTTGCGTCGCCGACAAGATCGAGAAAACGCATGACGTTGTCGAAATTGTCCAGCGGCTCGCCCATCCCCATGAGCACGACGTGCGAGACGCGGACGCCGCGGTCCCGCTGGGCGGCATGGATCTGGCTGAGGATTTCCGACGCCGTCAGACTGCGCACGAAACCGCCGAGCGTAGACGCGCAGAACGCGCAGCCCATTTTGCACCCGACCTGTGAAGAAACGCAGAGCGTGTAGCCGTATTTGTAATGCATCAGGACCGATTCGACGCATTCGCCGTCAATCAGACGAAACAGGTACTTGACCGTGTCGTCCTTGGATTCAAGTCTGCGCACGACCGTGCAGCTGCGCAGCTCGTACCGCTGCGCCAGTTCCGCACGGAGCGATTTGGGCAGGTTCGTCATCTCTTCAAAGTCGGTCGCGCCGCGGACCTGGAGCCAGTCGAAGATCTGCCCTGCTCTAAACGACGGAAGACCCGACGAGGCCGTTTCCCTCGCCAGTTCGTCGAGCGTCATGGATTTGATGTCCGTTTTGGGCATTGGCTCACTCCGTTTCGGTCATCGCGGTGATAAAGAAGCCGTCTGAACGGCTGCGGTGCGGCAGCAGCGTCACCATATTGTCCTGCACACGCTTGTCCACATCGGGCAGGATCTCAAGCGTGCGAAACGACGGATGCTCCGCTAAAAATTTGCGGCAGATCTCTTCATTCTCCTGCGGGTTCAAACTGCATGTGGAATAGACCAATATGCCGCCTTTTTTCAGATAAGATGCAGATATACACAGTATATTGTACTGTAAATCCCGCAGTTTGTCAATCTCCTGCGGCGTTTTATAACGGATCTCCGGTTTCTTGGCGATCACGCCGAGTCCGGAACACGGAACGTCGCACAGCACGCGGTCGGCCCTCGGGCGGCTGTCGTCACGCACAGCGGCGTCCCATACGGCGGCGCGCAAGTTGCCGACGCCGAGCCGCGACGCGCCCTCCGCGATCAGGCGCACGCGCTGTTCGTACAGATCGAACGCGCAGAGGCTGCCCGTGTTTTTCATGATCTGTGCGAGCGTGAAGCTCTTTCCGCCCGGCGCGGCGCATACGTCATACACCGTCTGGCCCGGCTGCACGTCCAGCGCACGACAGCAGTACTGCGATGCGGCGTCCTGCACGTGGAACAAGCCGTCCGCAAATGCACACAGCCGCTCCGGCGCGCCGCATTTTTCCAGGATCAGCGCGTCCGGCAGACCGTCGAACGGGCGCGTCTGCACGCCCTCGGCGGCCAGCGTTTGCGCGAGCGTCCCGGCGTCCGTCTTCAGCGTGTTGACGCGCACGACCGTCTGCGTACCGCCGAGCGCCCTCGCCATGATCGCGTCCGCCTCGTCCTTTCCGTATGCGTCTGTCCAAAGACGCACGAGCCATTTCGGGCAGGAATACCGCACGCTGCGCGCGTCGTCGTCCTCGCCCTGCGGCAGACACAGCCCGTTCTGCGCCGTTTTGCGCAGCACGGCGTTGACCAATCCCGCCGCCCATGCGATGTTTTTATTCTGCCGCACCAGCCGTACGCTTTCGTTGACGGCGGCGGATGCGGGGACCTTGTCCATAAAGAGGATCTGCGACGCGCCCATGCGCAGAACGATGCGCACTTCCGGCCGCAGTTTTTTGAGCGGCTGACGCAGATACCGCGAAAGCTGATCGTCGATTGTGATCTGCCGCTCCACCGTCGTATAGACGAGCGCCGCGGCAAACGCACTGTCGGCGGCCGAGAAGCCGCCGCTGTCGAGCGCGGCGGAAAGCGCGAGATTGGAATATGCGCCGTCGCGTTCTATACGCAGCAGCGTCTCATACGCCGCATGCCTTGCTTTGTCCATGCTTATCTTCTGCGGGTGCTGCGCAGGATCAAACGCAGCAGGTTGGCCAGCGATACGGCCAGCGCCGCGACATACGTCAGCGCGGCGGCCGTCAACACCTTGCGCGCGCCTTTGTACTCTTCGCCGGCAAGCATCCCCGTATCGTCGATCGCCTGCAGCGCACGGTGACTGGCGTTGAATTCGACAGGCAGCGTCACAAGCTGGAACAGCGCCACCAGCGCATACAGCATGATACCGGCCCAGAACAGCCAGTTGCCGAGCATGGAGCCGATCATCAGACCGACGATCGCCAGCGGCAGCCCGATCTTCGAGCCGATGTTGCATACGGGCAGGATCGCGTTGCGCACCCGGATGGGCGCGTAATCCTTGGCGTGCTGCACGGCATGGCCGGCTTCGTGGCAGGCAATGCCGACCGCCGCCACGCTCGTACTGTCAAAAACGCCCTCCGACAGGCGGATCACATTGTCGCGCGGATCAAAATGGTCGGTCAGCGTACCGGCGGTGCGCTCGATGCGCACATTGGTGATGCCGTGCTCATACAGCACGCGGGACGCCGCCTGCGCGCCGGTCAGTCCTCTCGAATTGCGCACGGCGGACATTTTGCGGTAGGTCCCCTTCACCTTGATCTGCGCCCAGAGCGCAAGAAGAAAGGCCGGGATCACCAGCACGATATAATAAATGTCGATTCCGTAACCGGGTTGAAAAGTCATACCGATCGCTCCTTTCAGGAATTAAGGATTGTTCCCTTCGGCAAGGGATTGCCCCGCAGATAGTCCGCAGCCGTCATCGCTTTTTTGCCCTCGGCCTGCACGGTCAGCAGCTCCACGCACCGTCCGTCCCCACAAGAAATGACCAGCCGCCTGCCGCTCTCCATCACTTCGCCCGGCAGCCCGCCCGCATCCGCGCAGCGCGCGCTGCGGTGGACCTTGAGCGTCTTGCCGTCGGCGACAAGGCTTGCCGTCGGCCACGGAGAGAGTCCGCGGATGTGGTCGTGCACCGCCGCCGCGGGTTTCGTAAAGTCGATCCGCGACATTTCTTTCGTCAGCATCGGCGCGTAGTTAGACAGCGCGTCGTCCTGCTTTTCGGGATGCAGCGTGCCGCTTTGCAGCGCGGCAAGCGTTTCGGACAGCACCTCGGCGCCGAGCACGGACAACACGTCGTGCAGCTCGCCCGCCGTCATATCCTCATCTATCGCCGTTTCCCTCTGCAGCAGCATATCGCCCGTGTCCAGTCCGACGTCCATCTGCATGGACGTGACGCCCGAAACGGTCTCGCCGTTCAGGACCGCCCACTGGATCGGCGCCGCGCCGCGGTAGCGCGGCAAGAGAGAAGCATGGATATTGATACAGCCGTATTTCGGGAACTCCAGCACCTCCTGCGGGAGGATCTTTCCGAACGCTGTCACGACCACGAGCTCCGGCTGCAGCTGACGCAGGATCTGCATCGCTTCGCCGTCGCGCATGGAGCGCGGCTGAAAGACCGGCACGCCGTGTTCCAGCGCAAAGACCTTGACCGGAGGCGGCGTCACCTGATTGCCGCGTCCCTTCGGCTTATCCGGCTGGGTAAACACGCCGACGACCTCGTATCCGTCCGCAAGCAGACGCGCAAGACACGGCACGGAAAACTCCGGGGTTCCCATAAATACTACACGCATACTGTTTCGCTCCTGTGTCGCAAATATGAATTATTCTTTACGGATCACCTTTTGCGTGAAGATGATCCCCTCAAGATGATCCAGTTCATGACAAAAGCACCGCGCTTTCAATTCGGTACCCTTGTAGATGTGCCATTTCCCCGTGCGGTCCTGCGCCTGTACCTTGACGACGGCCGGACGCTTTGTCACGCCGTATTCTCCCGGCAGCGAGAGGCAGCCTTCCTGCGCCTCTTGCTCGCCCTCGGCGGAGATGATCTGAGGATTCACCAGCTCCAAAAAGCCGTCTCCGCAGTCCATCACGACCACGCGGCGCAGCACGCCGATCTGCACGGCGGCCAGTCCCACGCCCTCAAAATGGTACATCGTTTCTTTCATATCCTCGATCAGCCGCGCGAGCTTTTCGTCGAATACCTCGACCTTGCGGCTTTTCTTTTTGAGGATCGGATCTCCGACCTTAACGATTTCTCTGTATCCCATAGTCCCACCTATATTATAATATGTTTTCGGGGTTGATATCCACAAGCGTGGTCACTTCCCGGAAACGTTTGTCCTTTCCGCATTCGCACAGAAGCTGCGCCATCATCGCGCGGAAGCGGGCGGAGTTTCTGCATTTGACGATCAGCCGATAGCGGTACCGGTCGCTGACCTTGAGCACCTTCGCCGGCGCGGGTCCCAGCACAATCAGCTTCTGCTCGGCATACGCTTCGGACGCCAGACGCGTCAGCATTTCGAGAAATGCTTTCGATGCGCCGCGCACGAACAGTTCCTCCGCGCCCATGAACGCCACGACGCACAAATCGCAGAACGGCGGGTAGATCAGCACGCGTCGGATGCCGATCTCCGTACGGTAGAACTCCTCATAATCCTGCCGTGCCGCCATAGCCAGCACGTCGTTTTCCGGCGCGGCGGTCTGGATGATCGCCTGACCGCGGTATTGACCGCGTCCCGAACGTCCCACGACCTGTGTCAGCAGAGAAAAGGTACGCTCGAGCGCACGGTAATCGTCATTGTAAAGAAGACTGTCCACCGAAATGACGCCGACCAGCGTCACGTTTTCAAAGTCCAGTCCTTTGGCCACCATCTGCGTGCCCAGCAGAATATCGTACTGCCTGGATTCAAACCGGCCGAGCTTGTCCTCATGGGCAAAGCGCGACATGGTGGTATCGGTATCCATACGCAGGATACGCGCTTCGGGCAGCAGACGCCGAAGCTCATCCTCCACCTTCTGCGTGCCGAAGCCCGTACACTGCACCGCGCGCTCTTCGCACGCGGGACACTTGTCCGTGAACGGGATCGAATGTCCGCAGTAGTGACACATCAGCCGTTCGTTGGCGCGGTGATACGTCATGGAGATGCTGCACGACGGACAGGTGATCACGTGGCCGCACGCCGTACAGGACGCGAAGGTATGGTATCCGCGCCGATTCATCAGCAAAATCGCCTGTCGGCCTGCGCCGAGCGTTTCACGCAGCGCGCCGAGCAGCGTTCCGCTGATCTCGCCCGCGTTGCCGCGCTTGCGTTCGGCGGTCATATCGACCGTCACGACCTCGGGCAGCAGCGCGCCGGCGAAGCGCTGTGTGAGCGTTGTGCGCACATAGCGTCCCTTTTCGGCGGCGGCAAACGATTCGATGGACGGAGTTGCCGACGCCAGCACCAGCAGCGCGCCGTGTTCGGCGCAGCGGAACCGCGCCACGTCACGCGCATGATAGCGCGGCGCGCTCTCGGATTTGTACGCGCTCTCCTGCTCCTCGTCCATGACGATCAGTCCCAGATCGTCAAACGGCGCAAACACCGCCGACCGCGTACCGACCGCGATCCGTGCTTCTCCGCGCTTTACGCGCTTCCACTCGTCCAGCCGTTCGCCGACGGACAACGCGCTGTGGAACACCGCAACTTCCTTACCGTAGCGCGCATGGAACAGATGCAGCATCTGCGGCGTCAGCGCGATTTCCGGTACCATCAGGATCACACCGCGTCCGTCGGACAGACAGCGGTCGATCAGCTTCATGTAGACCTTCGTCTTGCCGCTGCCGGTCACGCCGTACAGCAGCGACGCGGCGCCCTTTCCGGACACGAACAGCTTTTCCAGCGTCGCATACGCAGCGTTCTGCTCGTCGGACAGACGAATCGGTGACGTGTCGACCGGCGCGGCGTCTTTATACGGATTGCGGAAGACCTCCGCGCTGAAAAGCTCCACGACGCCCTTCTTCTCCAGCGACGCACAGACCGCGGCGGTCAGCCCCGTGAAGTAACAGACCTCCTTTACGGAAGCGCTGCCCACGTCGCCCAGAAGCTCCACAACGCTCTGCTGCTTCTGCGTGAGCTTGCCGATGCGAAGCTCGCCGCGCAGGAACGCATCGCTCAGGCGCGCGGACTTGACCGTCATATCCGAAACCTTGCGCACGGAATCCACGTTGCGCGCGAGCACGCCCGCATGATACAGCCGCGAAAGGATCTCGCCCGTCGTATTCGTATCGGCAAGGATCTTCTCTTCGCGGATATAGCCGTTTTTTTCGCGCAGATAGTCGGCCACGCGCCGTTCGTCGTCCGAAAGCGTTTCGGCGCTGTCCTGCGCGAAAGCGTAGGTGATGCGCACACGACGCCCCAGACCGGACGGCAAAACGGCTTTTGCCGCTTCGTACAGCGTGCAGAATGTGCGATCCTTGAGAAAGCGCACCAGCCGTATTCCTTCCGCGTTCAGTACGGGCTGCGGGTCGGAGACCTCGGCCAGCGACTTGAGCTTTTGCGGCGTGTCGCCCTGCAGCGTTTCGGTCGCGAGGATGACGCCCTGCCGTTTTTTAGAACCGGCGCCGAACGGCACCAGAACGCGGCAGCCCGCCTGTGCGGCAGACAAAAGCCCGTCCGGGATACGGTAGCTGTACTCCGTGTCGAAATGGTAGGCAGCGTTTTCCACGGCAACCTTGGCGATATTCAGATGCGGCACCGTACTCCCCTGCCTTTTTCAGCGAATACTGTCAGATATTGCGGATCTCCTCCGGCTCGACGACGACGTATTTGCCGTCGATGATCTCGGAAATGGCGATGCTGACGGGCTTTTCCGTCATGATCTCATGGTTTTCCTCCGCCTGTTCGGAGATCTCCCGCGCGCGCTTGGCCGCGGCGATCACCAGCGAATACCGGCTGGTATGGTTTTTCAGCACGTTTCTCAGATCAGGATTCAGCATAATGAAGCACCTCACTCAATTGATTCCCGCAACGGGATGATTTATGTTTTTCCGCCCGGATGATAGCGCGGACGTCCTCCACGGCGTCCTCCAGACGGTCGTTGACCACGATATAATCGTACTGCGGCGCGTTCTGCATTTCGCTGCGCGCGATCGTCAGGCGGCTTTGGATCTCCTCCTCGCTCTCGCTGCTGCGGCGGCGCAGACGCGCTTCCAAAATCTGCATCGACGGCGGCACCAGAAAGATAGAAACCGAATCGGGATACAGCCGACGCACGTTTCCGGCGCCCTCCACCTCGATCTTGAGCACCACAGTCTCGCCGTTTTTCAGCCATTCGTCGACCGCCGTGCGCGGCGTGCCGTAATAATGGCCGTTGTAATTCGTATATTCGAGGATCTTGTCCTCTTTGAGCATTTTCAAAAAATACGCTTCGTCCGCGAAATAGTAATCGACGCCGTCCCTTTCGCCCGGCCGGGCGGCGCGTGTCGTCATGGACACGGAACGCTTGATCGGCATCTGAGCGGAGATCTCCGTGAGCACCGTGTCCTTTCCGCACCCGGACGGCGCGGACAGAACAAGCAGAAGGCCCTGTTTTTTACCAGACATTCGATCCCTCCGTTCCGTCCGATCTTTCCTCGCCGGCAATACGGCTCGTGACCGTTTCCACCGTCAGATACGACAGCACGATGTGATCGCTGTCCATCACGATCACCGCGCGCGTCTTGCGCCCGAAGGACGCGTCGATCACCGTGCCGCGATCCCTGCCCTCCTGCACCATACGCTTGATGGGCGCGGAATCGGGACTGACGACGGCGACGATCCGCTCGGCATGGATCACGTTGCCGAAACCGATATTGACCAATTTCATATGATCGCCTCGCTCAATAGAGTATCCTTTATTCGATATTCTGGATCTGTTCGCGGATCTTTTCGACCTCGGCCTTGATGTCGATCACCCGGCGGGCGATCTCCACGTCCTGCGCCTTGGAACCGACGGTGTTCGCCTCGCGGTTGATCTCCTGCACCAAAAAGTCGAGCTTTCTGCCGACGGCTTCCTTGGCGCCGAAAAACTCCCGAAGCTGGTCGATATGACTGCGCAGACGCACCGTCTCCTCCGCCACGGCGACCTTATCCGCATAGATCGCGGCTTCAAGCAGGATGCGCTGCTCGTCGACCTGCGCGCCTTCGAGCACGGTCTGCATACGCGCGAGCAGCTTCTCGTTGTATTCGCGCACCGTTTCCGGCGAACGCGATTCGATAAACGCCACGTGTTCGAGGATGGTATCGGCACGGGCGAGAACGTCCGCGCGCAGGCGCTCGCCCTCGCGCACACGCATGTCCACAAAATGCGTCAGCGCCTCCTCGGCGACCGTACGCACGGCGTTCCATACCTTCTCTTCGTCGGCCTCCGCCTTGTGGATGCTGAAGATGTCGCTGTAACGCGACAGCGTGGATACGCGCACGTCGTTTTCCAGCCCGAAGCGCTGCGACAACTCGTCGAACGCCTGAAGATATCCCTGCGCCAGAGAAGCGTTGAGCTGCACCTGCACCTCGGCCTCCTCCAGCGAGTCGATCTGCACATAGCACTCGACCTTGCCGCGCGAGACCTTGCTCTGCACAAAGCCCTTGAGCTTTTCGTCCAGAAAGCCGTAGGCTCTGGGCGTGCGGCAGGAAAACTCAAAATAGCGATGGTTGACGCTCTTTATCTCCACGGTGACGGCCATACCCGCGATCGTCTGCGCGGCGCGGCCGTAGCCGGTCATACTCTTTATCATGGTTTTTTCCTTCCTTCGCGCCGCCGTACGCGGCAAGCGCCGTCCTTGTTTTTTATTCCGCTTCCTGCGTGGGACGTTCGGCAAGACTTTGCAGCTTTTCCACTTCGTCCGCCGTCAGCTCCCGGTACTGTCCCTGCTGAAGCATTCCCAGCTTCACCGGTCCCATCGCGGTGCGCTTCAGACGCGCCACCTCAAGACCGAGCTGCTCGCACATCTTGCGAATCTGGCGATTTCGTCCCTCGTACAGAACAATCTCCAGAACCACGCGGCCGTCTTCCCGCTCCAGCACGCGCACCTGCGTCGGCGCGGTCCTGTATCCGTCGATCACCATACCTTCCGTCATCTGCCGGATCTGCTCGTCCGTCACCGCCGGGCGAACCGTCACGCGGTAGCGCTTGGGGATATGGTGCGCGGGATGCATTATAAGGTTTGCGAAGGCGCCGTCGTTCGTCAGCAGCAGCAGTCCCTCGGAATCCTTGTCCAGTCTGCCGATCGGATAGACGCGCTCCGGCACGTCCCGCAGCAGATCCGGTACGCACTTGCGGCCGCGGTCGTCCGACAGCGTGGTCAGATACCCGCGGGGCTTGTACAGCATCAGATAGACGTTTCGCTCCGTACGGCGCACACGCTGGCCGAAGACGGTCACGGTGTCCTGCTTCGGGTCGATCTTGTCGCCGATCTGTGCCACGTGCCCGTTGACCTTGACCTTGCCCGATGCGATCAGCTCCTCCGCTTTTCGTCGGGAAGCGACGCCGCACGCGGACAGATATTTCTGAAGACGTTCTGTCTGTGCCATTGTTAAAAAACTCCTTTGATCCATTCGAGCCAACTGTGCAATCGGCCGCCGCGCGGCTGCGGTACAGTCTTCGGCGCCGGACGCGCGGAAACCGACCGTCCCGCCAGAAGATCGCACACGCATACCGTGCGCGTTCCCTGTGTATAGACGACGCGTCCGACCAATTCGCCCTGCCGCACAGGCGCATACAGAAACGGCCGGATGAAGACTGCCCTGCGCACGTCGCCCCCGCCGGCAGCGAGAACGCCCTGCGGCGCTTCGGCGCACGTCACGGCGACGTCAGCATAATTGCCGCCTGTTACGGGGATGCGCAGCGCGGAAAGATCGCCGTCCAACGCCGCGGCACGCACCTGACTGAATCCGGATTCCAGCAGCGCGATATGGTCGTTCCAATCGTCCGGGTCGCGCAGCGTCACCGCGACCAGCGTCACGCCGCCGCGTCTTGCCGCGGACACCAGACACCGTCCGCTCTTTTTCGTAAAGCCCGTTTTCACGCCGATACAGTCCGCATACAGCTGCAGCAGACGGTTATGGTTGGTCAGCGTGCGCGCATAGGGCGGATTGCCGTAGCTCGTGCGCAGGCTTTCGCTGCCGCAGATGCGGACAAACTGCGCGTTGCGCAGCGCTTCGCACGCCAGCAGCGCCATATCGTACGCCGTGGAGTAGTGGTCCTCGTCGTCGAGTCCCGAGGGCGTGACAAAATGCGTGTCCGTCATCCCGATCGCGGCCGCACGCGCGTTCATCCGCGCGGCAAATGCCTGCGTGCTCCCGTCAATCGCGATCGCCGCGGTATTGGCCGCGTCGTTGCCGCTCGAAAGCAGCATCCCGCACGCGAGCGCATACAGCGTGACCGTGTCCCCGGGCAGCAGTCCCATCGACGTGCCTTCCACGGCGGTCATCTCCCGCGTGACCTGCACCTTGCGCTGCGGCGCGGCTTCCTCCAGCGTCAGCAGCGCAGTCATGATCTTGGTCGTGCTGGCCATCGGCAGACGCTTATGCGCCTGCTTTTCATAGAGGACCTCGCCCGTTTCGGCGCACAGAAGCACCGCCGCTTCGGCAGATACCGAAACCGCACAAACGGAGAAAGCGGGGATCAGCGCCGCACACAGCAAAACACATGCCGCCGCTCTGCGGACAAAACACATTCACATCACCTGCCATACCCCATGGTATGCAGGCAGATGCGCGGTTTATTCCACAGCCGGTACGTCCGTATCGCCCTTCTTGGTGAATTTTTCCACCGCACCGGTGACCTTGTCGATCACATCCGGCACCATGCCGATGATGCGCTCCGCCTGGCCGCCCTCGCCGGCGATATGCTTGATGCTCACTTCGCCCTGATTGACGATCAGGAAAGCGATGGGCGTGATGGTGATACCCGCGCCGCCGCCGCCGCCGAACAGTTCGGCGTTGGCTTTACTCGGCAGATCGGATCCGCCGGACGCGAACCCGTATGTCACTTTGGACACGGGAATGAGCGTCACGCCGCCCGCCTCGATAGGATCGCCGATGATGGTGCTCACATCCACCAGATCGCGCACCTTTTCGATGGTGGTGCCCAGGATGCTTGCCGCAGCATTTTCTTTGCTCATGATTCTCCAGTCCTTTCTATGGAAAGTTCTTTTTTACGTTTTCTTGCACGTATGCGCGTTTTCAGGAACGCGACGACGCCCCGGAAGACAAACCGTACCAGCGCGTTCGTCAGCTTGATCGGCCGGATGGACAGGATAAACCAGACCGCTGCCGAGCTTTGCTGCGCCAGATAATCCGCCTGAACGTCTGCGTCATATTGCCGCACGCGCAGATTCGTGCATATATATCCCAGCGCCGGATAGACGGCTGCGCACGTTTTTCCGAAAGCGAGCGCCGTTTCGGCCGCGTCGCCTTTGCTCACACGCAGGCGCAGCATCAGTTTTTCCAGCACAAAAGACCGTTTGAAAAAGTCGCCCAGGAGCGTGTTCAGCGCCGCGAGCACGTCCGCCAAAAACTGCATCGTGCCGTCAAAGCCCTGCTCATGGTAGAAGCGCATGATCAAGCTCTCGCCCTTCGGCTTCTCTTCTTTTTCTTTCTCGGGTTCTTCCTTCTTTTCCTCTTCCTTTTCCTCTTTCGGCGGCTTTTCTTTTTTAGGCTTTTTCTCCTTGGCGGGAAGCAGACGGATCTTGATGAACAGCACTTTCACAAAGACGTTGAAGTCGTCCTCGTACCGCAGCTCCACGGAGATCTTGACGCAGAAAAGGAGCGTGATGGCCGCAACGATCCCCAGGATAATGTACAGTGCGATCATGGTCCTCCTCCTCTCATTATGTAAAAGAAATCAAGCTTTGCTCAGGCGTCCGGCAGCGTATACAGATCGTCGCCGTCCTCCGGCACGTCGTAGAATGTGTACTGATCCTCGTCCACGGCAGCTTCTTCGGGCGGAGCCGGCTCCTGCGCTTCGGGCTGCGCGTCGTCCTGTACGACGTCCTCGAGCCGCGGCAGATCCTGTTCGGGAAGCTCCGGCAGCTCCGTCAGCGACGACATACAGAAGCACTTGAGAAACTCCGGCGTTGTGCCGTACAGCAGCGGCCGTCCGGGAAGCTCGAGCCGTCCCTTCTCCTCGACCAGGCCCTTCAGGCACAGCGTATTAAGCACGCTCGAACAATCGACGCCGCGCACCTGTTCTATGTACGATTTGGTGACCGGCTGGTTATAAGCGACCACCGCCAGGACCTCGAACGCCGCGGGAGACAGCGGCGCGTTCTTTTTGACCTCCAGCACGCCGCGGATCACGTCCGCAAACTGCGTGCGGGTACACAGCTGATACTGATCCTCCATACGCAGCAGACAGACGCCGCTCTCGCGCTCGTCCAGCTCCGCGGCCAGTCTGTCCAGGATCTTCTCCGTGTATTCCTCGTCCAGCTCCAGCGCTTCGGCGATGCGCGCACGCTCCAGCGGTTCGCCCGCGGCAAACAGGATCGCCTCCGCCGCTGCCTGCAATTGTTGTACCTTCAACCGTTACCCCTCCGTCAGTTCAATCACGGTGTTTTCGCCTTCGCCCTCGATCGTGACGCGCTTGGCCTTGGCCAGCGACAGCACCGCCAAAAATGTGGCGACCATCTCCGAACGTGAACCGGACTGTGCAAAAAGCGAAACGAAATTCTGTTTGCCGCCCCGCAGCGTGTCAAGGAGGAAGTTGATCCGCGAAGCGACCGATACGATGCGGTGCGCCACGATGCGTGAAAACGCCTCGACGGGCGGCGGAAGACGGCGCTTTCCCTTGCCTACGGCGGAGATATACGCTTTGAATATCTCATACGGCTCGTGCAGGCGCGTATAGCGCATATCCACCGGCAGCTTGACCGGCTCGCGCTCGAAATAGCCGAAGCCGTTTGCCTGTTTTTCGAGCTTGCCCGCCAGTATTTTGCAGTCCTGATAGGCCAGCAGCTCACCGCGCAGCTCGCGTTCCAGTTCCTCGGCTTCCTCATGGACGGGCAGCAGCGACACGGTCTTGATATACACGAGCCTTGCCGCCATCTCCAGAAACTCGCTGGCGACGTCCAGATCCTCGCGCTGCATCTGCCGCACATATTCAAGATACTGCTCCACAAGCTCCAGGATCGGCACGTCGTTGATGCTCACCTTATGCTTGCTGATCAGGTGCAGCAGCAGGTCCATCGGGCCTTCAAAAACGTCGATCTTATAGGACAGCTTTTCCATGCGTCACCTCATGAAGGGCAGGCCGGCCAGACGGCTCAGCCCATTCATCACCGCGCCGGCCAGATAGCCCAGCGGACGCGTCAGGACGCCCGTCAGCAGCAGCACGAACAGACCGATCATGATATAGCGCTCATACTGCATGATCTTAAAATAGTATTTATTCGGGATCAGCACCGTGGCGATGCGCGACCCGTCCAGCGGCGGGATCGGCAGCAGATTGAACACGGCGAGCGAAACATTGATATAGGCTGCATAGTAGAAAAAGTAGGCCAGGATCTGCGCAAAATCGCCTGAAACGCGCAGCCCGAATACCCAGTACAGGATCAGGAACAAAAACGCCATCAGGAGGTTAGACAAGGGGCCGGCAAAGGCGACCGCCGCCATGTCCGCTTTTGGTTTTTTGAAATATCGCATATTGACCGGCACGGGTTTCGCATAGCCGAAACCGACCAAAATAATCAAAAGGCATCCCATCCAATCCAGATGCGCCAAGGGATTGAGCGTCAACCGGCCGTTCCTGCGCGCCGTCGGATCGCCCAGACGGTCCGCAACGACCGCGTGCGCGTACTCATGAATGGGCAGCGTACAGAAAACGACGAAAATGCTCGACGCGAGCCCCGCCACCGTTTCAACGGAAAACCCGTGACGAATCAAATCCAGCAGCATAAATGCATGATCCTTTCCGTTCAAAAATGAAATACAGTTACAAAACGCGGAACGCCGGTATAGTCCGGCTCGATCTGCGCACGGTCAAACATGGAAGCGACCTCGGACGGCTGATCCTCGCCGCACTCCATGCTCAGAAAACCGCCTGTCCGCAGCTGCGGAAACCATTTTTTCCGCAGCGCGCGGTAAAACGTCAGTCCGTCCGCGCCGCCGTCGAGCGCCTCGCGCGGCTCACGCTGCACTTCCGGCTGCAGAGCCGCCATATCCCCGGTGCGAATATACGGCGGATTGGAAACGATCCCGTCCGGGACGGGCAGTCCTTCCGGCGCACCGTGCAGCATATCGCACAAAACCGCATGAACATTTTGTGCAGAATTCGCACGGATATTTTCCGTAAGGCAGGAAAAAGGCGTCGGATACTTTTCAAACAAACAGACCTGTATGTCCGGCCGGCGCAGCGCGGCGCTCAAACCGATGCATCCCGTACCGGCGCAAACGTCGTACAGCACGGCGTTCCGCGGCAGAAGCGACACGGCCTTTTCGACCAGGAATTCCGTTTCCGGCCGGGGGATCAGAACGCCCGGACATACGGAAAAGGCGAAGCCGCAAAAGTCCCATTCGCCGAGGATGTACTGCAGAGGCTCTCCCGCCGCGCGGCGGCCGATCTCATGCAGATACCGCGTCCGGACGTCGTCCGGCACGTCGGCGTCATAGGCGAGGATCAGACGCGTCCGGCTAAGCCCGGCCGCGTTTTCGAGAAGACAGCGCGCGTCGAACGCCGCGTCCTGCGCGTCGGCCGCGTCCAGCGCAGCCTCGCCCATGCGCAGCAGCGCGCGATAGGTATCATTCCGCATCCGCGCTCCCGGTCACGTCCGCCTGCGGCGCGTCCTCTTCTTCGGCCTG
Organism: Clostridia bacterium; assembly: GCA_017449935.1. GTDB lineage: Bacteria > Bacillota > Clostridia > Oscillospirales > Acutalibacteraceae > UBA1425. Next base: position 9,056 of record JAFSYP010000013.1, on the reverse strand, counting down.
CGGCGCTTCCGCTTCGTCGGCGACGTCCGGCGACTGCGCCGCGGCGTCTTCCGCCGGTTCTTCCTCGCCGTCAAGCACAGCCTTCAGCGCGGCGATGCCCACCTCGATGATGTCGTCGGTCGGCTCCTTGGTGGTGATGCGCTGCATCCACAGGCCGGGTGCGGCGCAAATGGAAACAAACGCATTGTCATGCTTGCCCGCATAGCGGATAAACTCGAAGCCGATGCTCATGATGATCGGCAGAAGCAGCAGCTTGAGCAGCACCCAAAGGATGGTGATCTCCGTGATCTTCGTTCCGTAGAAAAGAACTGACATCAAAGCCGCCAGCAGAATACTCAGGATGATGGTGACGAAAATGAAACTCGTCCCGCAGCGCGGATGGAAACGGCGCTGCCTGCGCACGTTTTCGACCGTCAGGTCCTCGCCCGCTTCCAGGCAAAAGATCGACTTATGTTCCGCGCCGTGATACATGAACAGACGCTTCATTTCCTTCATCTGGGAAACGGCCGCCATATATCCGACGAAGACGATGATCTTGATAACGCCCTCGATCAGCGGACGCCAGAGCGAGCTGATATTCGTCAGATGCTGCAGGCCCTTGAAGATATAGGACGGCAGCGCGATAAACAATCCGAATGACAGCGCAAAGCCCAGAACCATCGAAATAATACCGATCACGGACATCATCTTCGGCCCGAAATGGTCGGTCAGCCATTTGTCGAGCTTGGACATTTCTTCCTCCTGCGGCTCGTTCGGATCGAAGCTCGTCTTTTCCGCCGACTCCATCAGACACTGATAGCCGAAAACCATATTCTCCACGAACGCGATCGGTCCGCGGATAAACGGCAGCGCGAAAAACTTATTCTTGTCGCGCAGGCGTTTCGGGTGCTTCGGCGTCACCTCGATCGAGCCGTCCGGCATACGCAGCGCCATCGCCGCGCCCTTCGGCCCCTGCATCATGATGCCTTCCATCAAAGCCTGTCCGCCGACGGCGGCCAGATATCTGCACGATGCATCCTGCTTTTTATTCTTGCCCATTCTCCGGACTCCTTTCCTCGTCCCGCGAAAGCGGAAGCGTGATCTTCACTGTGGTTCCTTCGCCGCGTTTGCTTTCGATATCCAGCGAACCGGAGTGCAGACGAACGATCTCGTCCGTCACAGCCAAACCGATACCAGAACCGCGCACGGTCGTATCCGCTTTATAAAACTTTTCCTTGACGTGCGGCAGATCCTCTGCGGATATCCCGCGGCCGGTATCCGAAACCAGAACGCGGAACACAGACGTGTCCGCCTCTGTCACAATACGGATCGTACCGCCCGCGTCGGTATATTTCAGCGCGTTGTCGATCACATTGACGAACACCTGCATGATCCGATCCGCGTCGCCCGACATCGGCGCCTGCACCGTTCCGGCGGTATACAAAAGCTGTTTTCCTTCGCGCTCTGCGCGCGCGCGGAACGTCAGGATCGCGTCGTCCAGCACGCGCACGCCGTCGAACTGCGTCACCCGCAGGCTCAGCCGTCCGCTCTGGATACGGGAAAAGTCCAGCAGATCCTCGACCATGCCGCCCAGACGCTTCGTTTCGCTCAATATCACGTCGACGCCGCGCTGCATGAGCGTCGGGTCCTCGCCGTCCACCTGCCGCAGCGTCTCGCCCCAGCCGCGGATCGCGGTCAGCGGCGTGCGCAGTTCGTGCGAAACGGTGGAGATAAACTCGTTCTTCAGTTTATCCGTCGTGCTGATCTCGTCCGCCATATTGTGCACCGCGGTGCAAAGCTCGCCGATCTCGTCGTTTTCGGTGTAATCCAGGCGCATACTGTAATCGCCCTTGGCGATCCGGTTCGCCGCCGCAGTGGTCTTGCGCACGGCGCGCACGATCTTGTCAATATACAAGGTGCTCGGGACCAACGCCAGAAGGATCGCCGCCGCGCTGATCGAAATGAGCAGCAGCACGTCCGACCAGAACTGCGCATCCACCTTCTCCAGCGAAGTGGAAAACCGCAGCGCCGGACTCTGCGAACTCGGCGCGTTGCCCAGCAGGAAGGTCATCGCCATGATCTTTTCGCCGACGTCCGTGCGGCCGATCCATGTCGACGTGCGCACATCCTCCGACGTCTGTTCCCCCGATCCGAGCGCGTCGATATAATCCTCCATATCGATCCCGTCCGGCGCGCGGAAACCGTCCGACGTGGCGACGACGTTGCCGTGCCGGTCGATCACCCACACGTTCACTGTATCGCGCGCGCTGTACGACTCGATATACGCACGCGCCAGAAGGTTGAAGCTCTCGTCTGTTTCGGTGTCGTCGCCCAGATAGCCCGAAACGATGTTGTTGTATCCGGAAGACAGCGTGGAACGCACGGCGTTATAGTAAAACATGTGCAGCACCACCGACAGCGAAACCACGATCAGCGCCATCAGCAGCGTGATCAGTCCGAAGGTCTTCATGAGCCATCGGCGCGTGATCGCGCTCATGTGGCTGCGATTCATCCCTGCCATCTGTATCCCACGCCCCAGACCGTCTGCAAATGCCGCGGCGCGGACGCGTCGTCCTCTAACTTCATCCGCAGCCGACGCACGTTCACATCTACGATTTTTTCCTCGCCGTAATAATCCGCGCCCCAAACGCAGCGCAAAATATCCGCACGGCTGAGCGCTGCGCCGGGATTATCAAAGAAGTATTCCATCATCTGGAATTCCACCTGCGTCAATTCGATCGGCGTTCCGTTCTTTTTCAGCGTCCGACCGCGCAGATCCAGCGTAAACTCTCCGCAGACACGTTCGTCCGCCGTTTGCTGCACGCCCGCCTTGCCCATTTCCACACGCCGATACAGCACGTCTACGCGCGCCATCAGCTCCGAGGGGGAAAACGGCTTCGTCACATAGTCGTCGGCGCCCATCAGCAGACCGGTCACCTTATCCATTTCCTGCGTCTTCGCGGTCAGCATAATGATGCCGATGTTGCTGTTCTGCGCGCGCAGCGCCTTGCAGACCTCCAGCCCGTTGACGTGCGGCATCATGATGTCCAGAATCACCACGTCGAAATCGCCGCCCTGCGCCTCGAACAGCCGAAGCGCCTGCGCGCCGTCGTCCGCCTGCTGCACCGTATACCCGGCGCGCTCCAGATTGATGACGATAAACTCCCGGATGGAGACCTCGTCCTCCGCGACCAAAACTTTTCTCATATTCTGCCCTCCGTCATTCTCCTATATAATCAAATGCCTCTCGCAGCACGGTCAACTGCAAATCCAGGGCCTCATCCGTCTGGATACCGTAAACGAGTACCACTTCCGAATCGGTCTCACGCAGCAGCGTACACTGCGCGTATGTGCTCTCGCGGTTTTTCTCCCACTGTCTGCGGTCAAGGAACAACACGCTGAACAGATTGTCCGTCCGTTCCTGCGTCAGCGGATCGATCCGGATAAACGTCCATTTTTCCTCCTGCGGTTCCCGCTGCACGGTAAACCGTCCGCGCCACGGCGCCGGAATTCGGAAGATCCAATGGCAGTTCTCATTGACCAGCGTCTGATACACCGGCTCGAGCATACCGTCCCGGAACGTCGACCACCGCGTGATGAACAGCAGATCCTCCGTCCATTCGCCCTCGCCCTCCAGCAGTTCCAGCTGAGAGGGTATCTCCGGCGCGCCGTCGCCGTTCAGATCGCGGCAGAATACCCGGATACAGCGCCATGTGCTTTCGTTGGTGAGCGTCTCTTCGTCCAGCAGCGGCGCCGAGATCGTAGACGTTCCGGCGTCCCAGACGATCACCTCGGTGATCATCTGCCCCTCGCCTTTATACGCGTCGGCATACAGAATGCTGCCGGAATCCGTCTTTTGCAGGATCAGATCCGCATAGCTGCTGATCCTGCCGTCCAGCGCGCACTGATCGAGCACGGATATGCCCACCGGCGTCTTGCGCAGCACACGCGCCTGCGCCGTCTGGCTGCCTGCCTCGGAAACGAGCGAGATCGTAAATATCTCAAGATGTCCGTCGTCGTCCAGATCCGCCACGAGCTTTTTGGAATAGCGGCTTTCGGACAGACGCGCCAGCGTAAACGGCCCGGATGCACAGGCGTAGACGCTCATCACGCGGGTGTTCTCCTGTATATTCCAGCACAGGATCACCTCCTGCTGTCCGTCGGCGTCCAAATCCTCCATTTCGACGGAGTACACGTCGCTGCCACCGCCTTCCAATTCGCCCGTGCGCTCCCATGCGCCGTTCGCACGATCCAGCACGCCGATGTGCACGGTCGACGTAAAGGAATCCGGCTGATAAAACACTAGCGCTTCCATGTCGCCGTCCGCATCGAGATCTTCCACCACAAACGCAGACAGGTACTGTCCGCTGACCGGAGCTTTATACTGTACGTTTTTTCCGAAAGACGTTTCAAACGCACGCCGCAGCGCTTCATCCTGCGCAGAAAACACCGGTGCGGAAAGCAGCTCGTTCACCGGTGAGAAGAACGTACATCCGCACAGCGTCAGACACAGCGCAGCCGCCGCGCATAACTTCACCCACCGCATATCAGGCGACCTCGACGGGCACGGTATAGCTTCCCGAAACCCAGCATGTGTTCGTGTTTTCCACAGTGAACATCACGGGCAGCGCAGCCGCCGCGCCGTTTTCTTCAAGCGCCGACGTATCCACGACCGCGTTGACGTCGGCCGCCGTCAGCGCCTCCAGCTCCTCTGCGTGTCCGATCACGGTCACCTCCAGAGCCGCATCCTCCGGGATCGACAGCTTTTTGCCGTCCGGCAGCGTGCCGAAGGTGACGTTAGCCGCCGGGATCGTGATCTTTTTCGACTCGAAGCCGTCGATGGAGAAATAAACGCGGAACGTATCCACATCGTCGAAACGCAGATTGAGAATATTCTTTACGGGAAACTCAAACGAGTTCGTTCCGATCTTGATCTCGGAGAAATCGATCGTTCCGAGCGACAGATTTTCCGCGCCTTCCTGCATCGCGGTAGTCTCCGCCGCCTGGATCGGACCGGAAGGCGAACAGATATAGGAAATCTCATGATCCACAAAGTAAGCGGGCTGATTTTTGAAAAGAACGGTCGGCGTGAACTGGATCCGCTTGTAGATCGGCACCGTCACCGTCACTTCTTTCGTGCTGTTCTCGACGTGCACATAAGTGCTGCGTACGATGCCGCCGTTGGCGTTGACGATCGCCAGCGCCGTTTTTTGAAATGTGGTCGTTTTGCTCAGCGGCGCATCCAGCGTGACCTTGGCCAGCACGCGGTGGATCTTCTGCACCTCGGCCGCCGCACCGGTGATCGTTACCTGCGCGGGCGAAACAAGCGGATCGTAGCTGATAAAGCCGTCCGCGGCGATCTTGTCATCCGGAGCGGTTATCTCCACCTCAACGGGATAATTTTCGGTCAGTGTGCCGTCAAAATAGATGTCGACCGTTTCGGGCGAAACGGACAGGATCTCGATATCCTTGGTCGTATCTTTCGTCTTCACGCTGATCGGCAGCGTATATTTTCCGGCGGACGACACGTTCGCCGTCGACGCCGTCACCACAAAATCTTCCTTGGACAGCGAAAAGCTGCTGATCTCGTAGCGTTTGCCGGTCACAGTGACTGTCACCTGCACGTCGGTCTGTCCGAACATCTGCAGATCCAGCTTATCCGTCATGGACGTCTCAAAGGTCACCGGTATGTCGGAAAACGTCGCTTCCATCCGTTCGCTGAACTGAAGCGCAACGACCAGCCAGATCACCACCGCGAGAAAGACGGACAGAACAAAGACAAACTTGTTGTTGTTCAGCCATTTGCCGATCGAAATGTGTTTTCGGTTCATTTGCGCAGCCTCCCGAAGAAACTCTTCCACTTGGATTCGCTGTCCTCCGTGTCCGGCAGCAGCAGCTCCTGCGTGAGCGCTTCACGCAGATCGCCGGCGGAAATATCGCGGCGCAGTCTTCCTTCTTTTGCCACGGAGATGTTGCCGGTCTCCTCCGAAACGACGACCAGAACGGCGTCGCTCTGCTCGCTCAGACCGATCGCGGCGCGATGCCGCGTGCCGAGCGCACTGCTCACCGCGTCGTGATGCTGCGTCAGCGGCAGGATACAGCCGGCGGCGCACAGGCGGTTGTCGCGGATCACGGCGGCGCCGTCATGCAGCGGCGCTTTGGGATAAAAGACGTTGCCCAAAAGCTCCTCGCTGATCTGCGCGTCCACGACCGTGCCCGTTTCGATCACTTCGCCCAGCGGCGTCTGCTTCTCAAACGCCAGCAGCACGCCGATCTTTCTGTCGCTCATTTCCGCGCACGCACGGCAAACAGCCTCGATCGTTTCCGCAGTCTCTTCGTTGTAGCGGATCTTTTCGTTGCGCGCGTGCAGTCCTGTAATCCCGCGGAACCTGCTGCGTCCCATCGACTCGATCACATGGCGGATCTCCGGCTGGAAAACCACGATCAGCACCAGGATCACATCGCGGAACAACTGGTTGAACAGGAAACCGCTCGCTTCCATATCCAGCAGGGACACCGCACCGTACACCAGCAGCAGCACCACAAGTCCCTTAATGAGCTGCATGGTGCGAGTCTGGCGCACGAGCTTGATGGCGTTGTACAGCAAAATCGCCACAAGCAGGATATCCAGGAAATCGTTGGCGCGGAAATCCGCAAAGACGGCCAGGATACTGTGCAGCAAGGATTGAAAACTCTCTAATACTCTCATGGTCGCGAACCTCATTTCATCCCTATAGTATACCATAGAAATGAATCTTTTTCAATTTAAAAACCCGGAAATTCACAAAGTGTTAATATAGGATGCAGACCGCGTGCGCGGCGATCCCCTCTTCGGCGCCCGTAAACCCGAGTCCTTCCTCGGTCGTGGCCTTCACACTCACGCAGGATACGGGGATCTGCAGTGCGCGGGCGACGTTCTGCCGCATCTCGTCGATATACGGCCGCAGCTTCGGACGCTGCGCGAGGACGGTCGCGTCCACATTGCCGACCGAGAACCCCGCCTGCCGCACCCGCTGCCCGACCTGCCGAAGCAGTACAAGGCTGTCCGCGTCCGCATATGCGGGATCGGTGTCCGGGAACAGACAGCCGATGTCGCCCTGCGCCGCCGCGCCGAGCAGCGCGTCCTCGATCGCGTGCAGCAACACGTCCGCGTCGGAATGCCCCAGCAGACCGCGCTCGAAGGGGATCTGCACCCCGCCGAGGATCAGTCTGCGCTCCGGCACGAGCCGATGCACGTCGTAGCCGTGTCCGATACGCACCATGGCGCTCACTCCTTTTCGTTTGATCGTATCGTATCCGCCGCGCGGCGGTATTCGTCATAGCTGACGAACGTATTGAGGACCTGCAGCAGCGCGTTTTTGTTCAGTCTCTCCGGCAGATCGAACGCGCGCAGCAGAGCGGCCAGACGTTCCCGGCTGCCGGGCGTGCCGCTGAAGCCGTCCGCGTACAGATCCGTGTGCGTGATCCTGCGCTGCGGCTGCGGCGCATCCGTGCAGAAGACGCCGGCGCGTTCCAGCGCGTCGAGCAGCACCTTGCCCGGCATTCCCTCCACGCCGAGCTTGCCCTCCTTGGACGGCGATGCCTTGCGCTTTTCCTTGCCGAGGACGTCGGGGATGTAGGCGTGCCGGACCTGTTCGGGCGGCAAACCGCCGCCGATAAAGGCACGGATCTTAAAGCCAGCGGAATCGCTGTCCGTCAGGATCAGGATGCCGCGCGTCTGCGCCAGTCGGCGGATCAGCTTCTGCTTCTCCGTGTCTTTGAAAATGGAAAACCCGTCTGTTTCGATGATCAGCGTATCGAGCAAGGAGGACAGCTTGATCTTGTCGTACTTGCCCTCGACGATCACCGCCGGTTTGATTCGGATCATAGTCACGTCCGCACGGAATGCTGCACGAGCATCAGCTCGGTGATGCACCGCTCCAGCAGAAGCTGCGCATCCATTCCGGAACCTTTCAGCATAGTATCGCAGCGGTAAAGGATCTCCAAACAACTGCGCACGTCGCGCAGTGACATCTTTCTGCCGTCGCGCGCCGCGTTGCGCAGGCGGAATTCTTTTCCTTTATAATTGAACGTCGCGGCGGCGTCCTCCGGCCGTGCGCCGGCCAGTGTAAACACCTTGACGCGATACATATCCACATAGCAGGCGATCAGCGCGCCGAGGATCATGACCGGCTCCGTTTTCTGCCGGAACAGCTGCGCGAGGATAGACAGCGCGCGCGCCGCATCCGCCGCGAACATCGCCTTGGACAGATCGAAGACCACCGCCTCGACCGTGCGCACCGCCACCGCGTCCACATCCTGCGGCGTGATCTCGCCCGTTCCCTTATAGGCGCACAGTTTTTCCAGCTCCTTGAGCAGGAGCGTCAGATCGTTGCCGACCAGCGAGACCAGATACCCTGCCGTCTGCGGCGTGATCGAACAACCGCGCTTCTGCGCGCCGGAGCGGATCAGCTTCTGGAGATCCGCGCTGCCGCGCCTGTCCAGCGCCAGCAGATCGGCATAGGGCGCGACGTCCTTGAGAAAGGCGCGCCACTTCGCGCTTTTTTTCGGAGCGACCTCCACCGTATCCATCCACATCACGACCGTGCAGGTCGGCGGAATATCGGACAATATCTGCATGAGCTTTTCACGGTCGCCCTGCGCGAGCGCATCCGCCGGCACGTCCTTGAGCAGCACGCAGGTGCGCGCGCTCATCATCGGAAACGCCTCTACGGCGTCCGACACCGCGTCGAAATCTATGGACTTGCCTTCAAAACGGTGGAAATTAAAATCCCGCAGCGCATCGTCCACGGCACCCGAACAGATACGCCCGACGTAATAACTCTTGAGGTAGGCTTCGTCGCCGTAGATCAGGTAAAGAGTGGAAAACGTGTTTTCCTTGAGCTGCTTTTTGAGATCCTGTTCTGTGATCTCCGGCAATCGAATCCCCTCCTATCTTAAGGCAACACCGCACAAATCGCGGCGCACGCCTTGCTTGAATCTGTTTCCGTCATGCTGCACAAAAATCTCTTGACTTGCGCCAGCAAGCCTGCGATCTTTTTGTACAACCTGACGAAAAATCTTACTTCGCAATCCGC
>JAFSYP010000091.1 GCA_017449935.1 Clostridia bacterium | reverse complement strand
TGACGATCCGCCTGGCGGACGGCACAACGCAGACGCTGTACAGCAGCACCTGGTCCGAGCTCATCACCCCGTAAGCAAACCCCATAGGCCCATAACAACCCAACAAGCCCGGCAGACCAAACGGCCTGCCGGGCTTTGAAAATTGTTTATCGGTTTGTTTTGTGTTCAATCAATAGTTTTCCGCTTTGATCTGGAAATAGCTCTGCGGATGATCGCAGACGGGGCATACGTCCGGCGCTTTCTTGCCGATCACGATATGGCCGCAGTTTGCGCACTGCCAGACGCAGTCGCCGTCCCGCGAGAAGACCAGTCCGCCTTCGATGTTGGCGATCAGCTTGCGGTAGCGCGCCTCGTGTTCCTTTTCGATCTTGCCGACTTCCTCAAACAGGAACGCGATCTGCTCGAAGCCTTCTTCGCGCGCTTCTTTGGCGAAGCGGTCGTACATGTCGGTCCACTCGTAGTTTTCGCCGGCGGCGGCGTCCCGAAGATTTTCCAGCGTGCCGGGAACGCCGTCATGCAGGAGCTTAAACCAGATTTTGGCATGTTCTTTTTCGTTGGCTGCTGTTTCTTCAAAGATAGAGGCGATCTGCACATAGCCCTCTTTCTTTGCTTTCGATGCGTAATAGGTGTACTTGTTGCGCGCTTGGGATTCGCCGGCAAAGGCGGCCATCAGATTGGCTTCGGTTCTGGAGCCTTTCAGGTCCATGATTCATTCACTCCTTTGGGATTATTGAAATATTTCCTTCAGCGTTTCCACGGCCTCGGCGTCGGTAAAGACGCCCGGCGTACGGGAGATTCCGCTGTTGCGGACAAAACGGGGACGCAGCGCTTCGATCTGCGTATCGGTCAGCGTGACGCCGCAGGGCGGCGTGACGCGCCGCAGCAGCGCTGTCCAGTCCGGCACAGTCAGGCCGGTGCGCTTTTCAAAGTCCGCCGTGTCCCGCGGGATGCAGGATGCGGCATGACGCAAAAACGCGGGCAGGAACACGGCGCAGGCCGTGCCGTGCGCGACACTGTACTGTTCGGTCAGAAAATAACCCATCGCGTGCGGGAACGCCGTGCCGGTTACGCTGATGGCGTACCCGCCGTAAATGGACGCGAGATACAGCTGCTCGCGTTCGTCGTCGGACAGAGAATCCATATGTCCGAACAGCTGTGCCAGAACGGCGGCGCCGCGCGACGCGAACATACGGGAGATCGGCGTTGCGGTCTTTGCGAAAAAGCTCTCGATACAGTGCGCCGCCGCGTCGACCGCACAGGAGTATAAAAACGAACGCGGCAGTGAGGTCAGATATCGCGCGTCGCCCAGCGAAAGCACGGGATAGAGCCGGTCGTCGCGGATGCTGCGCTTGCGGCTTTCGGAATCGGTCAGGACCGATACCGGCGTCACCTCGCTGCCGGTCCCGGCGGTCGTGCCGACGCAGATCACGGGCAGCACGGCCTTCGGCCACGAATAGGCATACAGACCTTTTTCGTCCAGCGACGGAGCGGCCGCGAATACGGCGGCAGCCTTGGCTGCGTCCAGCGCCGAACCGCCGCCGACGCCGATGATGCAGTCCGCCTGCATCTGCGAAGCCAGCAGACCGGCTTCCTTACAGACGTTCACGGCGGGGTTTTGCCGGATACGGTCGTACACGCGGAAAAAGCAGTTTTTTGATTCGAGCGCGCGGCACAAGTCGTCGAGCGCGCCGCAGGCCTTGGCGGACGAAGCGCCGGTCAGCAGAAGAAAACGGGAGCCGAACGATGCGATCCGGTCCGCGCTGTCATGAACGATATCCGCGCCGACGCGCAGATCGACAGGTACATAGAAACGCATGGCTATACCTCCCTGCCCGTTTCGGCGGAGATCTCCCGCGAAACGGAATCGGTGTGCTGCAGCAGCTCGCGCGCACGGTCGCGTCCCGAAAACAGACGCTGTATGCCGCGCACGATCCAGAACAGCGGCAGCAGGAACGGCAGCTTGCGCAGCACAGTATAAACGTCCCGCATCACGGACAGCGGCGGGAACAAAAGCGAAAGGATATACCGCAGCTTTTTCGCCTGTACGCTCTTGCCGGGCATATGCTCGACCGCCGAGCGCACGGTGTTTTCGATGGCGCGTTCCGGCGTGCCGAAAACGCCGGAGAAGAGCATCTTTTTGGAAAAGACGGTCAGCGCCTCGTCGATCGGTTCCCCGTGGAACCATGCGCGGCACAGCGCGCGGACCTGCCGTTCAAAATCAAGGTATCCGCTTCTTTGAAGCTGCGCGTCCACATAAGCGCGGTCAAGCGTGTCGCCGTGCGCGCGCAGGAAAACCTCTGTGTCGCAAACGTAGCGCACGCCCGTGCCGCCGCCGACGAAATGCTTATAGAAATGCGCGATCATATAGAGGTAAAAGTCCTCGTCGGTCATGTGATACGTGTGCTCACACGGCTTTTGCAGCACGACGCGTTCCCAGATACGGTCGTAATAATCGGTTTTATCCCGCACGATCGCCTTGTGCATCTCGATGTTCATGATCGGCTTTTTGAAATAAACCTCCGGATTGCCGCCCAATTCCTGCGGGATGTAGTCCAGCGCTTCCAAAACACGCTGGACGTCGGCGGACTGTTCCGGCTTGAAGAGAATGTCCAGATCACACATATAGCGCATGGCGGGGTTCGGATACAGATCCTGCAGGACCCAGCCCTTGAGCGGAACGCAGTCGACGCCGTTGACTTCAAAGGCGTTCAGAATCTTCAATCCCTCGCTGCGGCGCACGTGGTACGCGGCGATCTCTTTTTTGTAGGCACGGTTAAGCCGGTCCATAATCTGCTGCGGAACATCCGGCACGCCGGAGAGCGCCGCACAAACCATCGACTCAGTCCTTTGCAGCACGGCAAGCGCGCAAAGGTTTTCCCAATCCACGTCTTCGGGAACGTCGGGCGTTTCCGCGTCCAGCGCCGCGCGCAGCAGCGATACCAGTAAAGTGGCTTCTTTCCATTTATATTCCATCCGGGCACCTTCTCTCGGCATACCGTACAGTCGGATATGCGCGGTACGGCCTTTACTTCATATGTACATCCATTTGGGGGTAGGGGATCGAGATCCCGTTTTCGTCAAAGGCGCGTTTGACCGCTTCGTTCAGGCGGAAATACACGTCCCAATACTTTTCCGTTTTGCAGAACACCCGGCAGCAGAACACGAGCGCGCTGGAATCCTGCTTCATAAGCAGCGCCGCGGGCGCCGGCTCGCTGCGCACGTCCGGATCGTCGGCCGCCGCGCGCAGGATGACGTCGCGCACTTGGTCGAGATCACTGTCGTAGCTGACGGAAAAATTCAGGTCGACACGCCGCGTATGCATGGCGGAATTGTTGATCAGAGCGTCGTTGGACACCATACTGTTGGGAATCATGATCTGCCGGTTGTCCAGCGTGATGATCTTTGTGTAAAAGATGCTGATGCTTTTAACGGTGCCTTCGTACTGGCTGAAGCAGATATAGTCGCCGACGGCGAAGGGCTTGAACACCATAATGACGAAGCCGCCCGCGATATTGCTCAGCCCTCCCTGCAGCGCCAGACCGATCGTCAGACCCGCCGAAGTGACGAGCGCGATCATCGACGACATCGGCACGCCCATGAGGGCGGCCGCGGAAACGATGACCAGCAGCTTGAGCGTGATGGAGATGACGCTTTTGAGGAACGAGCGCACCGTCGGATCGAGCCGCGCATAGACTTTGGACTTTTTATAGGCGCGGATGATCCAGCCGACGAGCTTATAGCCGACGATCAGCAGAAGTATCGCGAGGATCAGACGCATCCCGTAGGTCGTCACGACGTCATAGAGCTTGTCCTTCACACGATCCAGAAAGCCGGGAACGTCCTCCAGCGTGACGGCGGACGGATTCTGCCACTGAAACAGGGCTTGCGTGGTCTCTTCCATATCAGTTATCCTTTCCGAAAATACGTTTGGCTATGCAGAAGGCAGGAAAATAAAGCCGGAGCCGCAGACATAAAAAGATGAACCATTCCAGAGAGCGGCTGCGGTGCGCGCGAAGATCGAACCATCGGCGCATATCCCGAAAGATCGGCGCGTGAACGGCGGCGCGGAACTCCCGATACTGCCCGCCGTCCTTGCGGAACACGTTGAAGAAGATCAGGCGGGAGATATGCCGGTAGGTGTTTTCGGCCAGCGTGCAGAGCAGCGCCTGCGTCTGTTCCGGCATATATGCGTCACTCAGTTTCTTTTTCTCGTCATACTGCCGCAGCAGCGAAGCGGTCAGATACGGATTGTATTTTTTGCTGCGGATCAGGCTGGTTGGCACAATGCGGTACCGGTACAGGCAGTCCGGCACGGCGGCAACGCCGTCCGCGCGCAGCAGGCATTCCATACAGAACGTCGCGTCTTCACACACACGGATCGCCGGATCGAAGCGCACGCCCTTTTCCCGAAAGAGCGTGCCCGCATAGAGCCGCCGCCAGACGAAGGGCAGCGAGTCGTCCTGCGCAAGACGCGGCATCTCCTGCCGGATCCATTGTGCGTTCAGCCGCGAATAGAACGGGAAATTCGGTCGTACCGGGTTCATGATCTTGGTATCGCGGAACGATTGATACGCACACGTTACGACTTCGCACGAGAGGGAAACGGCTGTCTGATACAGCGTTTCATAGGCGTTCGGGAGGACCAGGTCGTCCGCGTCCAGAAACGCGATATACTCGCCGCAGGCCGCGTCGATGCCGCTGTTGCGCGCTACGGGCAGGCCGCCGTTTTTCTGATGGATCACGCGGATGCGGTCGTCCTGCGCGGCCAGCGAATCCGCGAGCGCGCCGCTGCCGTCCGTGGAGCCGTCGTCCACGATTAGGATTTCCAACTCCCGCAGCGTCTGCGCGAGCACGGATCGCACGCTCTCTTCGAGGTAGTCGATGCAGTTATAGCAGGGAATGACGACGCTGACCTTAGGACTCATGCTCCATGCCTCCCGAAAAGTACATTTGCCGCGCCTTGGATGCCTGCGAAAGCTGACGGCTGCGCGGGATCAGAAAGACCTTGCCGTCCTTTTCAAACCGTGCGCCGGTCTGCTTGAAATAGAAGGGGACGCCTGCCTGTGCGCACTGGCGGTGCAGATCGAGCACCCACGTCCAGCGGCATATGCGCGCGTCGCTGCCGCTCTCGCCGCCGACGATCACCAGCGAGATCCCGTCGAGATAGGGCGACAGGTCGACCGGCTCCAAAAGCGGCTCGCAGCAGATCTGCTTGCGCGCGGCGGGGACCGTCTGAAAGACCGGCATACGGATGCGGCACTGCTTTTCGCTCTCGACCGTACAGGTGAGCGTGACGTTTGCCCAGCCCGCGCCCCAATCCGGCGGCGCGCAGTCCGCAAAGCGCACGATGCGCTTGGTGATGATGATGAACCGCAGATCCTGCCGCGCACGGATCATCTGCCATGCGTCGGCGCGGAAGCCGTCCGCGGCGGGCAGAAAGAAGTCCGACGTCATGCAGGCGTAGACCGTTTCGCCCGGCGGCAGCACAAACGATCCGTCCCGCTTTCTGCGCAAGGGCAGATCGAAGTTCTTTGTTTTATAGACCGTGGACGCGTCGCGCCCGACCGATTCGTCCCGGCGGTACACGTAACAATGCGCGCAGCCTTCGGAATACTTTTCGCATCCGTGCCACGGATTCCAGATCGCGCTCACAGCAGCCGAAGCGGCGCGGGCAGCAGCCGCATCACGACGGGGCCGATCAGATCGTCCTGCGGGATGCAGCCGATCTCGGAATAGCGGCTGTCCACGGAATTGACGCGGTTGTCGCCGAGCAGGAACACGCATCCTTCGGGGACGGTCAGCGGAAACGTCACATCGCCGCCGCGGACCGTTTTGTCCGCCAGATATGTTTCTTCGAGCGCGATCCCGTCGACGGTGACCGTGCCCGTTTCGTAGTCGATGTCGACCGTTTCGCCGCCGAACGCGATCAGCCGCTTGATGAGCCGCGCTTCGTAAGGATTGTCGGTATTGGTCAGCACGACGTCGCCGCGGTGGACGGCGGCCGGACGGCACGCGGCGATCCAATCTCCGCTTTCAAACGTCGGCTCCATAGATTCTCCGTCCACATAAATGACGCGGAACAGAACGTTGAACAGGATGCTCACGACGACAAAGGCCGCCGCGATCCCGGCCAGTGTTCTGGCAGCTTTTCGGATATGTTTTCGCATGAGGTCACCTCTCAGTCAGCAGGCGCCGCACAGCCAGCTCGTTTTGTTCGGGACGCAGTTCTCCCAACCCCAGAAAAACGCCGTCCGGACCGTAAACGCGGTGCAGCACACCGCTGCCGACGCCGCGCAGGCGGCCGAGATCCAGCGCCCCGCCGTTTTTGAAACGGATGGCCTGCTTCTCGGTCACGGCGACTGCGGGATACGCGGAAAGAACGCGGTCGATCGGCAGTACATACGCGCGCAGCTCCTGCGGAGGACATGCGCGCAGCTCGTCGAGCGTGTGCGCGTCCCGCACAAAAAAGCCGTTCGCTTCGGTACGCCGCAGCGCCGTCAGCACCGCGCCGCAGCCGAGCGCTTCGCCGAGGTCGCAGACGAGCGAGCGGATATACGTCCCCGCGCTGCACCGCACGTCGACGATGTATTCGCCCTTCTGCACGTTGGAGGAAACCAGCTCCAGACGGTAGATCTCCACCTCTCTGGCGGGACGCTCCACTTCAACGCCCTGCCGCGCGAGCTTGTACAGCCGCACGCCGTTCTGACTGACGGCGGAGTACATGGGCGGGTATTGACGAATGCGGCCGCGGAACGCGTCGAGCGCGCGCAGCACGTCGGCCTCTCCGCAGTCGACGTACCTTTGACATACGACGGCGCCGGTGATGTCGAGCGTATCGGTCTGCACGCCCAGCAGGAACGTGGCGCGGTAAGCCTTGTCGTGGCTGACGAGCAGCTCGGAAAACCGCGTCGCGCCGCCCAGCAGAACGGGCAGCAGTCCCGACGCCATCGGGTCGAGCGTGCCGGTATGACCGATCTTTTTTTCGCCGAATATCCGGCGCAGCTGCGATGCGGCCCGGAAGGAAGTGATGCCCTCGTGCTTATCCAGCAGCAGTACGCCCGTCATACCGTCCCTCCCGTTTGTTCGTGTCGTAAGAATAATCCATATATGTTTTTATATTATATCATAACTGTTAAGAAAAAGCAAATTTTTAAAAAGGGAGAAAATGATAAAAATACCTGAAAATATGCTTGACAAAGGAAGGGTTTTGCCCTATAATAAAGTAAGAGTACCAGTTGTGTTTTTTGTGAGGTGGCATGGTGTACGACAAACAAGAGGCCGATCGCCTGCGTGCCGCCAGAGCGGGAGACGACGCTGCGATGGCGTCGTTGATCTCGGATCAGCTTCCGTTCATTCGCCAAAAGGCTGCTTCAGCAGCGTCGGTAAGCGGACTGGACGCGGAGGATCTGGCGCAGGAAGGACTGATCGGGCTTTTGAATGCCGTGCGCTCTTTTGATTTTTACGGGGGCGCAGCCTTTCGCACCTACGCACGCACCTGTATCGTCAACAGCATCCGCAGCGCGCTGCGACGCGCGACGCGTCCGGGCGCGGTGCCTGCCTATGCGGTGGTGCCGATCGACTCCGCGCAGTCGATGACGGTCGGCGCGTCCGACCCGCAGGACATCGTCGTCGGCAAAGAGCAGGCGAAGCGTCTGCTCGCCTTTGTGGACAAGCATCTGTCCGAGCGGGAGCAGGCGGTGCTTCGTCTGTATTTGGCGGGGTGCAGCTATGCCGCCATCGTGGAGCGGCTCTCTCTCAAGGACTGCAAGGCTGTGGACAACACCCTGCAGCGCATCCGGAAAAAACTGAAGTCCTTCAGTTGATTCATACATATGGCCCAAGTAGCTTAAAGTAGAGCGTAGTGATTCTAAGGTGGCGGTGCGATTCCGCCCACGGGCAAAAATCTATGTCAAGCGAGGTAAAAACATGTACGAAGACAAAACACTCACCTGTAAGGAATGCGGCGAAGAGTTCGTATTCACCGCCGGCGAGCAGGAGTTCTATGCCGAAAAAGGTTTCGTCAATGAGCCCCAGCGCTACAAGGCCTGCCGTGACGCGAGAAAGAACGGCACCCGTGAACGCGAAATGTTCGAGGCCACCTGCGAGAGATGCGGCGGCGTCGCCAGAGTTCCCTTCAAGCCCCGCGAAGATCGCCCTGTGTACTGCAGCGAATGCTTTGCAAAGATGAAGGAAGAGGCATAAGTAAGGCTTTTATTTCCAGTAAATAAAATAATATTTATGCGCATAGCGCCTGAGACCAAAACGGTTTCGGGCGCTTTTCCTTCTTTCGTGTGTGAAAAAAAGGGTTGTGTTGCGGGGTAGGTTTGTGGTATAATACGGAACGGATTGGGAGGGAGAGCCGAATGAAGAGAGGATTGGCGATCTTGAGCGCGGCGCTGCTGCTTTTGCTGCCTTCCTGCGGCGCCAAACAGGCGAACAAGCCGCAGGCCGCCGCGCAGCGCGCAGAGACGGCGCCTGTCAAAAATACGGGCACGTTCACCTTTACGGCGGAAAGCTTTCCGCGTATGGGTGGGTCGCCGGCCAATCTGCCGATGGGCGAAGCAGTCGCGGCGACGGTGCTGGGCGTTTCGCGCGAAAAGGCGGACGAGGCGATCTCTTTTTCCAATTCCACGACGGACTGCTACAAGGGACTGGTCGACGGCACCTTCGATATCCTGATCGTCTATGAGCCGGGCGAGAAGGCAAAAGCCTATATCGGCGAAAAGCAGACCGTGCTCGAGGCAAGGCCGATCGGGACCGACGCGCTGGCGTTTGTGTGCAGCAAGAAGAACAAGGTCAAGTCCTTGACGCTCGACCAGATCAAAGGGATCTATTCCGGCAAGATCAAGAAATGGAAAGAGGTCGGCGGCAAGAACGAGGATATTCTCGCCTACCAGTGCGGCAAGTCCACCGGCAGCCAGGCGCTGTTCAACAAGCTGGTCGGTCTCGGCGACAAGCTGATGGGCGCGCCCGTGGATCTGCTGCTCAGCTCAACGGACGGCCTTCGCGAAACGGTCGCGCAGTACGAGGGCAGCGAAAATGCGCTGGGCTACACGATCTACCGCCGTTTGGCCGCCGGGGAGGACGACCGGTTCACCACGAGCAAGATCCTGGAGGTCGACGGCGTGACGCCCTCCAACGAGACGATCAAGAGCGGCAAGTATCCCTTGACGGACGATTTCTTTGTGGTCATCCGCAAGGACGCGCCGCAGGATTCACCGCAGCGCATCCTCTACAACTGGATCTGCTCCGCGCAGGGCAAGGCGCTGATCGAGCAGGAATACTATACGGCGAAATAAAAACAATATATATGATGCGGGATGTTTTTGTATCCTGGGGTTAGCTCTGACTAACCAATATAAGGGAGAATGGATTATGACGCTCAAAGAACTGCAAATCGGTAAGTCTGCCGTGATCCGTACCGTCGGCGGAGACGGTATGCTGCGGCAGCATTTTCTGGATATGGGGATATTGCCCGGCGCGCAGACGATGGTCGTCAAATACGCGCCGATGGGCGATCCGCTGGAGATCCGCCTGCACGGGTATGAGCTGACGCTGCGGCTGGACGACGCCGCCAAGATCGAAGTGGAGCCGATCCCGGACAAGATGACCTTGACGCAGACGGCTAAGAAACGCGTCAAGCACGCGCACCCCGGACTCGGCGAGGGCGGCAAGTTTCATCCCAAGGGCAGCGGCGATCCGCTGCCGGACGGCACGCTGCTGACCTTTGCGCTCGTCGGCAATCAGAACAGCGGCAAGACGACGCTCTTCAACCAGCTGACCGGCGCGCACCAGCACGTCGGCAACTTCCCCGGCGTGACGGTCGACCGCAAGGACGGCGCCATTCTCGGGCATGACGATACGTCCATCACCGATCTGCCCGGCATTTACTCGATGTCGCCGTATTCCAGTGAGGAACTGGTTTCGCGTGATTTCGTTCTGCGTGAAAAGCCGAAGGCGATCATCAACATCGTGGACGCGACCAATATCGAACGCAATCTGTATCTGACGATGCAGCTGCTGGAAATGGACATCCCGGTCGTCGTCGCGCTGAATATGATGGACGAGATGACGGGCAACGGCGGCGTGGTGGACGTGAATACGATGGAGTCCATGCTCGGCGTGCCGGTCGTGCCGATCTCCGCCGCCAAGCGGCAGGGCATCGACGAATTGATCGAACACGCGATCCATATCGCGCACTATCGGGAGAAACCGCTCCGGCAGGACTTCTGCGATCCGAACGCGCAAGGCGGCGCGGTGCACCGCTGTCTGCACGCCGTTGTCCATCTGATCGAGGATCATGCCGTCGAGGCGCAGATCCCGGTTCGTTTTGCCGCAAGCAAGGTGATCGAGGGAGACGCGCTGATCCTTCAGCAGCTGCAGCTCGATGAAAACGAGCTGGAGATGCTTGAGCATATCACGCTCCAGATGGAGAAGGAACGCGGACTCGACCGCAGCGCGGCGATGGCGGACATGCGTTTTGCGTACATCATGAAGGTCTGCGACGCCTGTGTCGTCAAACCGCAGAAGAGCCGCGAACAACTGCGCAGCCAGAAGATCGACCGTCTGCTGACGGGCAAGCATACGGCGATCCCGATCTTCATCGCCGTCATGGGACTGGTCTTTTTCCTGACGTTCCATGTGATCGGCGGTACGCTGCAGAGCTGGTTTGCGCTCGGCATCGACCGGCTCAAGGCGTTGACCGACGGCGCGTTGACCGCCGCAAACGTCAACCCCGCCATACACGGTCTTGTGATCGACGGCCTGTTTGAAGGCGTGGGAAGCGTGCTGAGCTTTCTGCCGATCATTGTGACGATGTTTTTCTTCCTGTCCCTGCTGGAGGACAGCGGCTATATCGCGCGCGTCGCGTTCGTGATGGATAAACTGCTGCGAAAGCTCGGCCTGTCCGGGCGCAGCATCGTACCGATGCTGATCGGCTTCGGCTGTACCGTGCCCGCGGTGATGGCGTCGCGCACGCTGCCGAGCACGCGCGACCGCAAAATGACGATCCTCCTGACGCCGTTCATGAGCTGCACGGCAAAGCTGCCGATCTACGCGTTTTTGGTCGACGCGTTCTTTTCGCGGTACAAAGCGGCGGTCATGATCGGCATTTATGTGCTGGGTATCGTAACGGGGATCCTTGTCGCGCTGCTGTACAAAAAGACGCTGTTCCGCGGAGAAGCCGTGCCATTCGTGATGGAGCTGCCGAACTACCGGCTGCCGAGCGCGCGAAACGTGGCGCAGCTTCTGTGGGAAAAGGCGAAGGACTTCTTGCAGAGAGCGTTTTCCGTGATCCTGATCGCCACGATCGTCGTATGGTTTTTGAAGAGCTTCGACTTCCATTTCAATATCGTGACACAGTCCGGCGCCAGTATTCTCGCCGCTGTGTCCGGCATACTGGCTCCGCTGTTCAAGCCGCTGGGACTCGGCGACTGGCGGATCGTCACGTCGCTGGTGAGCGGCTTCATGGCGAAGGAGAGCGTCGTGTCGACGCTGGAAGTGCTGTTCGGCGCGCAGGGCGGCGTTGCGGCGGCGATGACGCCTGCCGCGGCCGCTACGCTGCTCGCGTTCAGTCTGCTGTATACGCCGTGCGTGGCCGCCGTCGCGTCCGTCCGGCGAGAGATGGGACATAAGTGGGCGCTGTACGTCGTGGTCTGGCAGTGCTTTGTCGCATGGGTCGTCGCGCTGCTTGTCCGGCTCTGCTGCATGGCGGCAGGCCTTGCGTAACGAAGGAGGCGTGTTTCATGCAGCCGGTGGATTATTTGCTGATCGCGGCAATTGGTGTCCTTGTGGTCCTCGCCGTGCGGCGCGTGCGGAAAAACCGCGGCGCGTGCGGCGGCGACTGCGCGTCCTGCCGCAAAAGCTGCGCGCAGCGGCAGGATGACCGCGATCCGGATGCGCGTTGAGAAAAGTATACTATTCAGGGAGTGTTATAAATGAAAAAACGGTCACTTTGTCTGTTCCTTGCACTGCTTTTGATGCTGGCGGCGTGTCCGATCGTATCAGCGCAGACCGCGCAGGTCACGATCGAGGGCCTGCACGACGCGCAGATCCGCAGCGCGGCGCTGTACAGGCTCGCCGACGGTTCGCCTGCCGGCAGCGATCTGCTGTCCGGCGTCGCGGCGGAACCGGTCGGCTATGAGTATGTCTATCATGTATCCTTGCCGGACGGCGTGTACTGGCTGGAGGGCTTCGACGAAAACGGCGACAACAACGGCGGCGTGTCCTTTACGGTCGACGCGAAGCAGGAGAACACGTTCCGTGTCCAGCGCATCTATGATCTGCACGCGGGCAACAGCGGCTGGATCGAAGGCACGGATTATACGATCGACGTAACGGTATCGGCGCCGGACGGTCAGGAGCGCCGGATCGCGTTCGGCAAGGCGGCGGATTACAACGGCACACGGTTCACGTCCTGTCTGTTCTTTGTCGGCGACACGCTGGACGTGACGTTCACGCCGATCGGCGACAAAGCGGCGGACTATCTGCCGTCGACCGTTTCCGAAAAGCCGAAGCTCAACCGCTCGATCACGGAGACGATCTATGAGGGACTTTCGCTTACTTTCCTTGCACCCGCAGGGTCGACGGTCAGCGCCGGAGCTTTTTCAAACTACTACGTGTATCGCTTCTTTGAACCGACGAAAACAGCCGAAACACAGGACGGCCGTGTCCGGACCTCCTTCCGCATCCCGAAGCGGCGCGCCGGCAATACGACCGGCACGAACTTCTTCTACCGCGTGCAGAACCCGGTCGGCGTGACATACTGGAATTATTTCGATCCGACGGCCCTGAAGTCCGATACGATCGAGATCACGCCGGAAATGATTTATCTTGCGAACGATTCGGTCGATTCCAAAACGGTTATCCGGGATTTCCGTTACAACACATACGACAAGGCGGATATTTACCTCGGCGGCAGCAAGCAGGGTTATGTTCCGCTGAAAACAGGCGAAACGTTCGAGCTGAACACGTTCCGCAACTGGATGGCGATCGAGAGCATCTATAACGCGAAGGTCTCGCTGCCCGACACACACTATGCGGTCGTGGACATGAACGGCAAGTCCAGCGACGTGCTGACCGTAACGCCGGACAAGCAGAACAGCTGCGTCGCCGCGGTAAAGGCAAACAAAGCGGGCACGGCCATCGTGCTGGTCACCTATGACGCGATGTTCGCCGCCCAGGCTTATGTCAGCGGCAAGGCAGGGCAAAGCTGCCTGTTCTCCGCGATCTGGCCGGAGAACACGGGCGTTCTGGTCTTTTCCGTGGACGCGGACGGCAGCGCGATCGAAACGGGCATGATGCTCGGCGGCGTCGGCGCGGGATATGAGATCGACGCCGAACACGATCCGCTGTTCTATACCGGTTCCGAAGGCGCCGAATACACGTTCACGCCGGAATCGGGCTGTACCGTTTCGGTCAACCGCAGCATCGTTACAAACGCCATGACGTTCGGCGGCTTTTCGACGGACGGCGTGCGGCAGAACGCCGACGGCAGCGTGACGGTCAGCGGACTGACGACGGGCAAGCATATCGTCAAGGTTGAAAAGAACGGCTTGGCGACGTATCAGGTGCTGACCGCAAAGCAGACGTCTTATACTTTTTCAAACGACAATATCCGTGCCGGAGATACGGTGACGATCCGGTTTTCGGGACTTGTGAACCCGGTCGAAAAAATGTCCGGCATCTACAACAACAGCGCGACGATCCGCTACGCCGCCCCGGACGGGAAGGTGTTTGTATCGCAGCCGGGCGGCGCCTACGGCGTATATGATTTCAGCGGCAATCCCGAACGGCAGCAGCTGACGGTCACGATCCCCCGCTACTATGCGGGCGACGTCTATACGCTGTCCGGCGGTTCGATCGCCATGCGGCTGAGCGGAAGCGCGCCCGGCTCGCACCGCGGCGTCTCCTACGGCCAAGGCGTCGATCCGGGC
The DNA here is from genome assembly GCA_017449935.1 of Clostridia bacterium. GTDB lineage: Bacteria > Bacillota > Clostridia > Oscillospirales > Acutalibacteraceae > UBA1425. Next base: position 19,265 of record JAFSYP010000091.1, on the reverse strand, counting down.
TTCAACGCCCAAAGCTCCGGCGCGCTGCAGGGGAAATTGCCGGATATTCCGATCACGCTCGGAAAGGCGGACTTCCTGACCGCGACGCTCAGACTGACGGACGGCAAGGGCAAACCGATCGACCTCGACGGCCTGACGGTCACGCTGCGCGATGCGGACGGCTTTGAAACAGCCGTGCGGCCCGACGGGACATTCCTCTGCTATGCGGGCGAATATACGTACGCCGTTTCAGGCGAAGGCGTCGAGGACGCGCAGGGCACGTTTACCGTCACGGACGGCGGAGAGATTGCGCTCGTGCTGACGCGCACCGCCAAGCCGTCAAGATTCATGCAGATGCTCGAAAAGATCGGCGCGTTCTTCGGCAAGGCGTGGGCGGCGATCTCCCTGCCGTTCCGCCTGCTGGTCGAATGGGTCCGAAAGCTGTTCAAAAAATGACCGCGTCGGACGGGGTCTTTGTAATGCTGATTTAGGGCAACGCCGCACAAATCGCGGCGCACGCCTTGCTCGAATCTGTTTCCGTCATGCTGTACAAAAATCTCTTGACTTGCGGCAGCAAGCCTGCGATCTTTTTGTACAACCTGACGAAAAAGCTTACTTCGCAATCCGCACACCTCAATTGTGCGGCGTTACCTTAGATAAAATGCAGCGCTTATTTCCTCTTCGCAGTTGAAAATCGTCCGAACTGTGCTATAATAGAAGCATCAAAAAAAGGATGGGATGAATGGTATGAAACGGTTTTTGTCGATCATTTTATGTGCTTTGACGGTGTTCGGCGCCGTGTCGTTCGGCGCGTCCGCTGAGGACGGCGCGCTGCAGACCGGCTCTTTGAAGCTCATCAATTACAACGTGGACGGCTTGCCGATCCCGGCGTTCGCAACGAGCGAGAACCGCGATCCGCTCTCGTGCTCCAGACAGATCCCCGCAACGCTCAACGCGTGCAACGCGGACGTCATCGCCGTGCAGGAGGACTTCAACTTCCACGCGATCCACAAGAAGAACATAGACATGCCGTACAAGACGATCCATTCGGGCGTTATCCCGTTCGGCGACGGGTTGAATTTCTTCTCCAAATTCCCGATGTACAATATCGCCAGGGAACCGTGGAAGGACGCGAACGGGATCCTGAGCGACGGCGCCGATACGCTGACGCCGAAGGGCTTCCTGTGCGCCAGCATGGAGATCGCGGACGGCGTGTATATCGACGTGTATGATATTCATGCCGATGCGGACGACACCGAACCGGATATCGCCGCGCGCATTTCCCAGTACACGCAGCTTCTGGACTTTATCGACGCCTATTCCAAGGATCATGCCGTCATCATCATCGGCGACACCAACGCCCGTTTTTTGCAGACCGAGAACCGGCTGAAGGAGATGTTCATCGACGGCGCCGGCTTCAAAGAGGTCTGGATCGAAATGGAAAACGGCGGCCGGTATACGCTCACGCCCGAGGACGAGGCGCGCTTCAATGCCGAATACGATTCCTGGTGGGGCTATTGGGACTCGGCGGAAAAGATCTTCTACCGCGACGGCGGCGGCGTTTCGTTCGAGGCGAAGTCGCATGAATACGTCTGGTTCCTGACCGAGGAGGGCGAACGGCTGGCCGACCATGCCGCGGAGCTGGCGACGCTCGATTATACGATCGACCGCAGCGCCGTGCACGATACGCGCACCTACAAAAAGGAATCGATCGATCTTGTCCGGACGATCGTCCTGCATGTGAACTACTTCTTCAAGTCCCTGTTCCTGATTCTCAGCGATCTGCCGCGGCTGCTGGTCGAAAAGATCCGCAAAGGCTGACGCCGCGCTTCGGCTGCCTGATCATGCCGGAGAAAAAATAGAAATAATTCTGTATAGGTATTAAATAGAACGCAAAGTATAGTATAATAATGTAAAGTTTTTGCGAAAGGGCTGGGCATTATGGGAAAGAACATCATTATCGCCGGCGCAGGCCACGGCGGTCTGACTGCCGCGTACCATCTGGCAAAGAGCGGCTATACCGTCACGGTATATGAGCGCGCCGCGCAGGAGAGCGACCTCGGTTACGAGTGGGAGGATTTCTTTGACGCGCGCACCTTTGATGAGGCGGGACTGCCGAATCCGGAAACGGGCAAGATCCCGAAGGTGCCGATCTCCTTCTACGGCCCGAATCCCGACGACCCGCCCATTCGACAGACCTTCGCGGACGGCGAGGTCGAGATGCATATGTACCGCAAGGAGCTGTATGCGCATCTGATACGCGTGGTCAGCGAAGCGGGCGTGAAGATCGTTTTCGGCTGTACGGTTTATGCGCCGATCCTGATCGGCAGCCGTATCGTCGGCATTCAGACGTCGCTCGGCGACTTCACGGGGGATCTGGTGATCGACGCGTGCGGCGTCGACTCGCCGCTGCGCACGAATCTGCCTGCCTATCTCGGCATCCAGAAGACGCTGAAAAAGTACGAATACCTCTATGCATACCGCGCGTATTTCAACCGGCTGGAAGGCTTTGACGACGTACAGAACGAATACAAGACGTACTTTGTCGACGACGGCAAGGACGGCCTGTGCTGGGCGGTCACGACCGAGAAAACGGTCGACCTGCTGGTCGCGCGTTTTGAGCCGTTCGGTCAGGACGAGATCGACCGCATGTTCAAGATTTTCAAGGCGGACAATCCGCATCTGGGCGAGGAGCTCGTGCTCGGCGGCCAGGTGACGAAGATCCCGCTGCGTCATCCGCTGGCCGTGCTTGTGGCGGACGGCTATGCCGCCATCGGCGACAGCGCCTGCATGACCGTGCCGATCGCCGGTTCCGGCATCGCCAACAGCCTGCGCGCAGGCAAGCTCCTGGCGGACGCGATCCTTTCCGATATCAACGAGGAGTATTCCGCGACCACGCTGTGGAAATATCAGAAGGCGTTCTATGACAAGATCGGCGATTCCATGGCGACGATCGACATGGCGAGAATGTTCCTTTTGAACATGAAGAAGGCCGACTTCGAGTTCTTCTTCGGCAACGACATCCTCAGCTCGGAGGACCTGTCCTTCAATACGAACGAGACTTCCGCCAAGGAGATGTTCTCGCACTTCAGCCCGTCCGTCATCATCGACAAGCTCAAGAAGGTTGGCGGCAACCGTTCGCTGATCCGTCGGCTGGGCGTCGTCGCCGTCCGTATCGGCCGACTGAAGCTCATCACCTCCCGTATGCCGGAAACATACAGCCGCGAGGCGGTTTCCAAGTGGGCGGAAAAATATGAGCGGCTGTTTGCCGAAACGCAGATCAAATAATTAAAACAGTTTCAGGGCAGCGCGGCGGGAAAAGTACCGATCTGCGCTGCCCTAAGCTATGTATGAAAGAAGGATAAATATGCTTTTCTTTTACCGGATCGCAAGGTTCATGGCGCTCCCGCTCGCATTTGTGATGCTGCTGACGGGGCTTTCGCCCGTGACAAAAACGAAGCAGCAGAAGCTCGAAGCGGCGCTGGCTGCCGAAATCGAGGAGGATTTCGTGCCGGTGTTCCGTTTCGCGATCGCGTCGGACGTGCATATCAAGACGGACGACGATACCAACGCCCGCCGTTTCGCGAAGCTGTTTGAGACGGCCTATCGCTACTGCGACGCGCACCCGACATATACCGCGCTGGATGCGGTGCTGCTTGCGGGCGACAACTGCAACACAGGCGCCGACGGGGAGTATGAGATCCTCAACCGCGTCGTCAAAGAGAATATGCGCGCGTCCACGCAGTTCGTGCCTATCATGGGCAACCACGAATTCCGCGAAGGCGGTCATGCGGGATACGAACGCAACATGGAAACGCCGCTGGACGTGCATGTGGTCATCAAGGGCTTCCACATCATCGGACTGTCGCCCAGTCCGGAAAGCACCAAACAGACGCTCAAGCAGGCAAACTGGATGTACGGCGAGCTGAAAAAGGCGCAGGCGGACGATCCTCAAAAGCCCATCTTCACCATGCAGCACGGCCACATCTGGAACACGGTCTATGTCAGCCGCAGCTGGTTCACACATTCCTTTTTCCAGCTGCACGCGGTATACAGTCAGTTCCCGCAGGTCATCAATTTTTCCGGCCATTCGCACGGCCCGATCAACAACCCGCTGAGCATCTGGCAGAACAGCTACACGCAGGTCGGCACGGGCACGATGAACTACTTCGAGATGGAGTCGGATATCACCGACGAGACCGTTCCCGATAACGCGGCCAAAGCCGCGCAGTACACGATCGTCGAGGTCGACGCGCAGAACCGCGTGCGGATGCTGCCGTTCGACATTCTGACGGAGGATTTCATCAAGACGCCGTCCACGACAGACGATCCGGACACGCAGCTTATCCGCCAGATCGACAAGCCGTCCGATCCGTCCACGTTCGTTTACACGTCCGCGCGCAAAAAGACGGCGTCCGTGCCGTGGTTTGACAAGGACGCCGCCGTAACGGTCAGATTTGAGGACGCCGGGAAGGCGACGGTCACGTTCGACCGCGCCGAGGATAACGAATGCGTGTACGCCTATCGGGTAGAGCTCCGCGAGGCAGACGACCAGAAAAACGCGGTCGCCGTCCGAAACCTCTACGCCGAGTATTACTTTGAGCCGATCCCGCGCACGCAGAGCTGTACGTTCGACGGCCTGGAGGCCGGCAAGGCGTACGTCGTCTCGGTCACGCCCATGAACGTGTGGCTGAAGGAAGGCACGCCGATCACGGCGGACTTCACCGCGCCGACAAAATGAGCGCGTGACGCGGCGACCGCCTTACGCGTACTCCACCAGTATCGCGTCGTGATGACACCGCTTCGCGCATGCGCCGCATTGGAAGCACTTCTCCTGATCGATCTCGAAGGGATGATGCAGCTGACCGTGCGGCGCTTTTTCGGGACAAATATGCTCGCAGACGGAGCAGCCGACGCACTTTTCGGCGTTGATCGTGACCTTGCGGATCGGCTTATGGTTTGCGTCGGGCGAGATAGCGCTGTTCGGACAGATATTCTCGCAGTGCCCGCAGCTGACGCATTTTTTCTCGTTGATCACATACACGCTCTTGTCGCCGATGCCGGGCGCCGGCGCGCCGAACAGGCAGACCCATGCGCATGCGCCGCAGCCGACGCAGCGGTCCTCAGCAATTATATATGCCATATCGTTTAACCTCCCGAAGCGGGGGAAAGCAGCCAGATCTCGTCGCCGTCCTGCAGCGCACGGGATCTTTTTTTGCAGCTTTCGCCGTTGATATACGCGGTCGCATCCTTGAACTGCAGGCCGGAATCCAGTGCCCCGAGCTTTTCCTGCAGCGCCGGGAAGACGTCCTTGAGCTTATCGGCGTTCATTTCGACCTGCGGCGTATGCGTATCGACGCGAAACACGCCGAACAGCTTTACCGTGACCTTTGCCATCAGCGATATGCCTCCTTTACCGCCGCGTCATAAACGGCTTTTGAGATCGGGATGCCGAGCGTTTTCAGCCGGTGATAGGTCGGGACGCCGTCCTTCCAGCCGCGCGCACGGTTGTAGACCTTTTTCATTTTTTCCAGCGGCACCTTTGTGCGCGGATCGTCCGGATTCTGCGGCTCGTCGGTCAGCCGCTTCGGCAGCTGATCCGCGTCCGCCTTCTGGCCGAGGATGATGTTGGCGATCCGTTCGGTGTTGTAGCCGTAGGCGCCCCAGGTCAGCATCGACGCCATCGTCGAGGGGATGCCGGTCGCGTACTTGATCGCATAGGATTCCGGCAGCAGCGGGATGTTGATCTTGGCGACCTTTGTGAAGTGACTGAGCAGATTGACGACGGGCCCGACGTACGGGAACGCAGCCAGGATCCCTTTCGTCAACGGCCAGTTCGGCTTGTCGATCAGGAAGCCGGGCAGTACGGCGTAGCTTGTGAACAGACATGAGCCGCCCGCGGAAACGGATTCCATCAGATTCTGGAACATGATCGCCAGCGCCGCCTTGCCGTGCGGCGTCAGCGAATCGACGTCGAGGCCGAGGCCCTCGACCACGACCATATAGCCGGCGTTCAGATGGCAGCCGCCGCGGTTCGCCGTGGCGTAGCCCAGACCGTGGCCGACCGCGTGGCGCGGTTCGTACGCCGCCAGCTCCATGCCTTTGGCGTTGATGGCATATTCCTTGCCGCCGAAGCGCTCGCTCATTTTTCGCGAGCCGTCCGCGAGAATGTCGCCGTCGCCCTCGCGCAGCGCGATCTTACGGAACATTTCCTCGATGTTGTCCGTCCTGCCGAATTCCAGACCGAAATCGTGCACGCCCTTTTCCTTCAGCTCCATGGCGAACGCGACGGTCCCGGCGGCGGAGATGGTGTCCATGCCCAGTTCATCCAGCACGTAATTCCAGCGGATGATCTTTTCAATGTCGTCGTTGAGGATGTTGGCGCCGAGCAGACCGAGGATTTCAAGCTCCGGGCCTTTGACGACCTTGTCGTCCACCTTGACCATGCGCGCGCAGCGGATGGCGCAGGTGGTGCAGGCGGCGTTGGAAACCAGATGGTTTTCGGCCAGCTCTTCGCCGGAAATCTTTTCAAAGGCGTCGAAGCGGCCGGCGCTGAAATTCTTTGTTGCCAGAATGCTGTGCGCCTGCATCGGCGCGATCAGACCGGCGGTGCCGAGCTTCGGGAGCTGTCTGCCGGTCAGCGGATGCGTTTGCAGGGTATGCACCCATTTTTCGTTTGTCTTGCGCAGCTTTTCGCGGTTGCGCACGTTTGGCAGCGCCGTGCCGAACGTCGTGACGGCCTTGAGGTTTTTGTCGCCGAATACCGCGCCGACGCCGCCTCTGCCCGCCGTGCGTTCCCCCGAGAAAACGCAGGCGTACAGGACCTTGTGCTCGCCGGCAGGGCCGATCACGAGCTTGCCCGTTCGTTTGGGCAGATGCTCCTGCGTTTCGCTTGTCGTCATCCCCCACAGGCCGGACGCGTCGACGAACGCGACGTCGTTGTGCGTGATGCTGACCGTCACGGGCGTCTTGCTTTTGCCGGTGAAGATCACCGCGTCGTACCCCGTGCGCTTGAGCCACAGGCCGAAGTCGCCGCCGCAGTTAGAGGACGTGAGGATGCCGGTCAGGGGTGAGATCGTGGAGATGTTGAAACGCGAGGAGTTGGGGCAGCCGCAGCCGGTCAGGGGACCGGTCGTCACGACGATCCAGTTATCCTCGTCGAACGCCTTCATCCCGAACTGGATGTGTCCGAGCAGGATGTCGGCCGCCATGATCTTGCCGCCGAGCGTGCGTTTTCTGTCGGCGTCCGTCCACGGGAACAAGGAATGCGTGCGGTTCGTCAGATCCACGAACAGCACCTTGCCCATGTAGCCGTCGTATGGTTTCATCGTCGGTTCACTCCCTTTTATTGTATGGATAAGGAACGGATCTCTTCGTTGTCAAAAATAAAGAGCTTGCCCGCGTGGGCAGTCTCGCCGCAAAGATACTTTGCCGCCAGCTGCGCCTGCAGCGCGCCGATCACGCCGACGGTGCTGCTGACGGAACGCGGCTTTTCGTTCTGCGCGTCCAGGAGACCGGCGCGTTCGAGATCGGGCGTTTTGCCCGGGATATACAGATAAGCCGTGCCGAAAAAGCCGTCCACGCCGCCGTTGACCAGCGGGATGCTCCGTTCGGCGCATTGGTCGTTCAGCGCGCGCCGCGCCGCGTTGGAATCCACGGCGCAAAGGAGGACGTCCGCCTCGGCGATCTGCGGCAGACTGTCCGGCCGCTCGACGTTCGCGAGACAGGCGGTCACGGCGCAGTTGGGCGCGTATGCCGCCAGACGCGCGGCCAGCACCGCGCACTTCGGCCGGCCGACGTCGGCGGGCGTATAGAAGAACTGCCGGTTGAGATTGCCCGCTTCGACCGTGTCGAAGTCGACCAATATCAGCTTCCCGACGCCCATGCCGCAAAGATGCACGGCGGCGTTGGTGCCGAGGCCGCCGCAGCCGACGACGACGGCGCATTTCGCGGACAGATCAAAGCCCTGCGTTCGCGCTTTTTCAAACATGGCTGTAATTTCCTCCGCACGACTGCGTATTGCCGCCGAGCGTTTCCACGGCGTGCTCGAGCACCGGCAGCACGACGGCGAGCGACTCGCGCACCGCCTTGGGGCTGCCGGGCAGATTGACGATCAGCGTTTTGCCGCGGATGCCGCTGACGGCGCGGGACAGCATGGCGCGCGGCGTGATGCGCAGGCTTTCGGCGCGGATCGCTTCCGCGATACCGGGCGCCGTGCGGTCGATCACGGCAAGCGTCGCTTCGGGCGTGACGTCGCGCGGCGCAAAGCCCGTGCCGCCCGTTGTGAAAACGACGTCGGCGCCGACGTCGTCCGCCAGCGCTTTCAGCACGCTTTGGATCTGCGGCGCGTCATCCGGGACAAGCCGGTATTCCGGCGCGGAACAAAGCTCGTGGACGCATTCCGCGATGGCGGGACCGCTTTGATCCGCGCATTCGCCCCGCGAACAGCGGTCGCTGACACATACAATACCGATTTTCATACATATCACCAACTTTATCATACCATATCTTTCCGGATAAAGCAACGTGTTTTCAAAAAACGATTGAATACCAACGGCAAGTATGATAAGATACAAAGGAAAAGGATCTCATAACGGGGAGAAGGAATATGCTGAACGTGGTATCGAAAGACGATGCGGTCCGGTGCGTGCGCGGCTTCGCGCAGACGCTGCCGGCCGCGGCGGAAACGGTCGAACTGTCGTGCGCATACGGCAGAACGCTGGCCGAGGACGTTGTCGCGGCCGAGGACGTTCCCGCGTTCGACCGCTCGACGGTGGACGGATACGCTGTTTGCGCCGCCGATACGTTCGGAGCGTCCGCGTCCGTTCCGGCGCAGTTGGAGATCGTCGGCGAGATCGCCATGGGAAGGTCGCCCGCGTTTACGCTGCGGCGCGGTCAATGCGCCGTGATCCCGACCGGCGGGATGCTGCCGCAGGGCGCGGACGCGGCGGTGATGGTCGAACACACCGACGAAGAGGACGGCCTGTGTCTTGCGTATAAAGCGGCCGCGCCGGGCGAAAACGTCACGCGCCGCGGCGACGATATTGCCGCCGGGACAGCCGTTCTGCAAAAAGGGACGCGTCTGCACGCCGGCCATATCGGCGTTCTGGCTGCACTCGGGAAATATACCGTTTCGGTATATAAAAGGCCCGTGATCGCCATTTTGTCCACAGGCGACGAGCTGGTGCGTGACGCGCCCGCGATGGGACAGGTGCGCGACGTCAACGGCGATCTTCTGGCCGCACTGGTCACGGCCAGCGGCTGCACGCCGCTGTTCGCCGGCGTGGTGCGGGACGAGCGCGGCGCTGTCCGGGACGCGCTCGCATCCTGTCTGGCGCGCGCGGACGCCGTGCTGATCTCCGGCGGTTCTTCGGCGGGCACGCGCGACATGACGGTATCGGTGCTGGGCGAGCTCGGCGAGGTGTTTTTTCACGGCGTCGCGATGAAACCGGGCAAACCGACGATCTTCGGCGCGGCGGACGGCAAGCCGGTGTTCGGGCTGCCGGGGCATCCGCTGGCGGCATACTTTGTGTTTCGCCTGATCGTTTCGGCGTATGTGTCCGCGCTGCTGCATCTGCCGCCGGACAAGCCGGTGCGCACCGCGCGTCTTGCGGTCAACGTGCCGTCCAATCACGGCAGGGAAGAATATCTCTGCGTGCAGATCGGGCAAGACGGCGAGATCGTGCCGCTGCATACGAAGTCCGGCGTGATCTCCGTGCTGTCTGCGGCGGACGGGTTCATCCGCATCCCGCGCGACACGGAGGGGTTCGACAGGGGAACGACCGTGGAGGTGTACGGTTTATGAAGCATATGTATTTGAACAATTTGCCGCTTTTTGACGCAAAAGCGCTTTATTTTGCACATCTTCGCAAAGCCGGCGTTTCGGCGCGGACGGAAACGGTCCCGGCGGCGGACGCCTGCGGGCGCGTGCTCGCACACGCGGTATACGCGAAGATCTGTTCGCCGCATTACAACGCTTCGGCGATGGACGGCGTCGCCGTGCGCGCGGCGGATACGTTCGGCGCGAGCGAGCGCAGTCCGCTCACGCTCACGCCGCAGATGTACCGCGTCGTCGATACGGGCGATCCGATCCCCGACGGCTTCGACGCGGTCATTATGGTCGAGGATCTGACGGACGCGCCGGACGGGTGCTTCCGGATCCTCTCCGGCGTGCATCCGTGGCAGAACGTGCGGCAGGTCGGCGAGGACGTCTGCATGGGCGATATGATCGCGCTGTCCGACACGACGCTCACGCCCGCGCTCTGCGGCGCGCTGCTGGCCGGCGGCATCACCGAGGTCGAGGTCCGGCGGCGGCCGCTGGTCGGGATCATCCCGACGGGCGACGAGATCGTGCCGCCGACGGATGCGCCGCAGACGGGCGAGATCATCGAATTCAATTCTGCCGTGTTTCGCGGTATGATCGAAGAATACGGCGCGCGCGCGAAGACTTATCCCATCGTGCCCGACCGCAGGGAAGCGATCTCCGACGCGCTTCGGACGGCGCTTGCGGAATGCGACGTCGTTCTGATTTCGGCGGGATCGTCCGCGGGACGCGACGATTATACGAGCGAGATCATCTCGTCGCTCGGCGCCGTGGTCGTGCACGGTCTGGCGATCAAGCCCGGCAAGCCCGCCGTGCTGGGCGAGGTCGGCGGCAAACCGGTGATCGGTCTGCCGGGCTATCCGGTGTCCGCGATCGTCGTGATGACCGAGATCGTTTCCGAGGTCCTGTCCCTGTACGGCGCGACGGCGCCGCAGCCGCCGCAGACGGTGCGCGCGGTCCTCGGACAGAAGCTCGTGTCCTCTCTCAAATATACGGAATACGTCCGAGTCGCGCTCGGCAGGCTCGGCGGCAAGTATCTCGCATCGCCGCTGCCGCGCGGCGCCGGCGTCATCACCAGCTTTACGAAGGCGGACGGGATCCTGACCGTCGCGCAGAACCGCGAGGGATACGAAGCGGGCGAAGAAGTCGACGTGCGTCTGCTCCGGCCGCTGTCCGAAACGGAAAGGACGTTGATCGTGACCGGCAGCCACGACCCGCTGATCGACGAGGTGTGCGATCTGCTGCGTCTGCGGCACGCGTCGTTCCGCGTCAGCTCCACGCACGTCGGCAGCATGGGCGCGATCCGCGCGGTCAAAAGCGGTCTGGCGCACATGGGCGCGATTCATCTGCTCGACAGCGAAACGGGCGAGTATAACAAGAGCTTTGTGCGCAGAGCCTTCCCGGACGGCGGGGCGGTCATCGAACGGGGCGTCGGCCGCGTGCAGGGCCTGATGGTGCAAAAGGGTAATCCGCTCGGCATCCGGGAATTCCGCGACGTGCAGAACGTGCGGTACGTCAACCGCCAGCGCGGTGCGGGAACGCGTATCCTTTGCGACCATCTGATCGCCGCAAACGGGATGCGCGCCGAAACGATAAGCGGATATGACAACGAGGAATACACGCATACCGGCGTGGCGGCGCTGATCGCCGCAGGCAACGCGGACGCGGGACTGGGGATCTATTCCGCGGCCAGGATGTATGATCTGGATTTTATCCCGATCTGCCGCGAACGGTATGATTTTCTGATCGACAAAAAATACAAAGACGACGCGATGGTCCGCGCGTTTCTCGCGACGCTGCGCTCTGCGGCGTGTCGGGAACGGCTTTCGCGCATGGGCGGTTACGATACGGAGGGATGATATGCTCACACACATCAACGAGCACGGCGAGGCCGTCATGGTCGACGTCGGACAGAAGCCCGTCACAAAGCGCACGGCGTGCGCCTGCGCGAGAGTGCGTATGCAGCCGCAGACGCTGCGCGCGCTGCTCGATGCCAATCTTAAAAAGGGCGACGGACTTGCCGCCGCGCGGATCGCCGGCATCCAGGGCGCGAAGCAGACGTGCAGTCTGATCCCGCTGTGCCACAATATCCCGCTCGACGCCGTGACGGTCGATTTCGAGCAGGAGAGCGACTGCGCGCTCGCCGTCGTCGTCCGCGCCGCAAGTACCGGCAAGACCGGCGTCGAGATGGAGGCGCTGACCGGCGCGTCCGTCGCGGCGCTGACGATTTATGATATGTGCAAGGCGATCGACCGCGCCATGACGATTGAGGAAATACGGCTGGTGGAAAAGACCGGCGGAAAGAGCGACTATCATTATGAAGGATAGCTTCGGCAGAGAGATCAGCTATCTGCGCGTCTCCGTGACGCAGCGGTGCAATCTGAACTGCGTCTACTGCGGCAAGACCGACTGCGATAAAAAGGAAAACGAGCTGGAAGCGGATACGATCGCCGCGATCGCTTCGGCGTTCGTGCGGTGCGGGATACGCAAGATCCGGCTGACCGGCGGCGAGCCGTTGGTGCGCGAGGACGTCAGCGAGATCGTCGGAAAGCTCCGCGCGCTTTCACAGGTGCAGACGCTCGCGCTCACGACGAACGGCGTGTATCTGAAACGCTTTGCGGCGGAGCTTCGGCGCGCGGGACTGGACAGCGTGAACGTCAGCCTCGACAGCACGGACGGCAGTACCTATCACAAGCTGACGGGCGCGGACGTGCTGCACCGCGTTTTGGAGGGCGTCGAGGAAGCGCGGCGCGCAGGTCTGTCGCCGATCAAGATCAACGCGGTCCTGATGCGCGGCGTCAACGACGACGGCGCGCGGGAGCTTGTCGAACTGGCGAAGGAGACGCCGGTCGACGTGCGCTTTATCGAGCTGATGCCGTTTTCGGACGCGGGGGAGGACGACGCGCGCGTCGTGACGAACGCCGAGCTGCTGCAGCGGTTCCCGTTCCTGGAGCCGCTCGGGGAAACGGACGGTACGGCGCAGATGTACACCGGCACCGGTTTTCGCGGCCGCGTCGGGTTCATAAGTCCCGTCAGCCGCCGCTTCTGCGCGTCCTGCAACCGGATGCGTCTGCTGTCGGACGGCAAGGTCAAGCCTTGTCTGGGCGACGATACGGTCTACGATCTGCTGCCGCTGGTCGGGGACGAGGCGCGTCTGACGCAGGAGATACGCCGGATCATTCTGCAAAAACCCGCCGGGCACCGCTTCGGCGAGATCCGGCCGGCGCACGGACTGAACAGAACTGGAGGATAAATATGGCAAGGATATTGGCTGTCAACATCAGCGAAAAGAAAGGCACGCCGAAAAAGTCGATCCCGCAGGGGCGGCTGATCGAGGATTACGGCTTTGAGGGCGACGCGCACGCCGGCAAGTGGCGTCGGCAGGTCAGTCTGCTGGCCAAGGAGAGCATCGACAAAGCGCAGGGAATGCGCACGGACGGCCTGTGCCACGGCGTTTTTGCCGAGAATCTGACGACCGAGGGGATCGAGCTGCACACGCTGCCCGTCGGGACGCGCCTGCAGGTCGGCGACGCGATCCTCGAGATCACACAGATCGGCAAGGAGTGTCACGAGGGCTGCGCGATCCGCGAGCTGGTCGGACAGTGTATCATGCCCCGCGAAGGCGTGTTTGCCCGTGTCGTAAAGGGCGGCACGGTCCGCGCGGGCGACACGGTCACGGTGCAATTCCCGAGTGTTTTTTAATACTTCTCTTTCTATAATGATGATACAAACCGCGCGAACGCGTATCCGGCAATACGCCGGACGACGGCCCCCGCTTTGCCGCAGCGCTGCTGAAAGGAAAAACCATATGAAAAAACCCGTTCTTCGCCGCCGCTACCGACCGTTGACGCTTCTGCATTCCAACGATCTGCACGGAGATTTTTTGACGGAAAACCTCGATGAGAAACTGGTCGGCGGCGTTTCTCTGCTGTCGGGCTACGTCAATAAGGCCCGCGCCGAGCAGCCGAATACGCTGTACTGTATCGCGGGGGATATGTTTCGCGGATCGGTCATCGACTCCGAGTTTCACGGCATTTCCACCATCGAGATCATGAACATGCTGCTGCCCGACGTCGTGACGATCGGCAACCATGAAACGGACTACGGCGTAGCGCATCTTCTGTTTTTGGAGAAGTGCGCGAAGTTTCCGATCATCAACGCCAATATGTTTATCCGCAACAACCATGCGCGTTTGTTCGAGCCGTACACGATCATCGGGATCGACGGGATGAAGATCCTGTTTATCGGCGTGCTGACCGAAGAAGTGCTTGCCCAGACGAGGAAGGACGATCTGATCGGGACGCTTGTGGATATTGACGACGCCGCCGAGGAGGTCGGCAGGATCTGCAATGCCTACAATTCGGTCGATATCGACTTTACCGTGCTGCTGACGCATATCGGGTTTGAGGAGGACAAAAAGCTCGCCGCCAAGCTTGATCCGGCATGGGGCGTGGACGTGATCATCGGCGGCCATTCCCACACGCTGCTCGAAGAGCCGGCGAAGGTCAACGATATTCTGATCGTACAGGCCGGCGTCGGCACAGACCAGATCGGCCGGTTCGATCTCACGGTGGACACGGTGAAAAACTGTGTGGCGGATTGGAAATGGCAGTGCGTCCCGATTACGAGCGAAAACTGTCCTGCGGATACGGAACTGGAACGCCTGATCACGCAGTACAAGGACAAGACCGACGCCAAATACAGCCGGATGGTCACACGGCTGAACCGGCGGCTGACACACCCCTCGCGCACATGCGAAACGGAGCTGGGCGGACTGTTTGCCGATGCGCTGCAGGAGAGTCTCGGCCTCGACGTCATGCTGCTTGCTTCCGGCAGCATCCGTGCGGGCGCGATGGAGCCGATTGTGCTGCTGTCCGATCTGTTGGAGGCGTTCCCGTACGACGATCCCGTCATGATGCTGAACGTCACGGGCGCACAGCTGCAGGATATGCTACTGTACATGATGCGCGATGAAGTCTGGGAAGGGATACACTGCGAGTTTTATCAGTTTTCGCAGGGACTGCGCGTGGTCTATGACCGCAGTACGCACGAGATGTCGGAGTTTTCGTTCCGCGACAGACCGATCGATCCGCGGCAGGTGTTCCGCATCGGACTGCAGATGTATCATTTCAACAACATGGATCTGGGATTCGGCGTCTCACATACGGAACTGGAGCGAAGCGGCGGCAAGGCTCGCATGATCGCGACGTCCTGCCGCGACATTCTCGACGAGTATTTATCCACGCACCGCTTTTTGGATCACGAAGCGGGCGAACGTCTGATCGTACGGTAAGGAGCGTCTGTGTGAAGGAGAATCGGAGTCATCTTCTGCCCGGGTCATTTTTGACCCTTGCGGCTGCCGCGCCGGTCGTTCGCCGGCTGCACGATACGGATTTGCCGGAGGGATCGCAGGCGAACGAACCGCGGGAGGGATTGCCGTGCTGCTGAACGAGCTGCCCGTAACGATGCTGCGGTGTCTGGGCATAACGATCCTGACGGAAGGGCTTGCGGGTTATCTGCTGGGCGTGCGTTCCGTGCGCGGGCAGGCGATCGTCCTTCTGAACAACGTGATGACGAATCCCCTGGTCGTTTCGCTGGGCGTGCTGTGCACATACCGATTCGGGCGTGCGGGGTACTGGTGCGGTCTGCCGGTCCTGGAAGCCGCGGCGTTTGCGGCGGAGGCGGCCGTATACCGCAAAAACGCGCCGTGTCCGCGCGATCCGTTGCTTCTGTCCGCCGTTTTGAACGGCTGCAGCTTTCTGACAGGTCTGGTATGGAATCTGGTATTCACTTAATATAGGAGGAAACCTTTATGAAAAAAATCATCTGTTTTCTGATGGCGGCGCTGCTGTGTCTGCCCGTCTGCTTTCCGGCGTTTGCCGATATGGGCGGCCCGGAGCTGATCGGCTATTCAGTCACTGTCAATAAAGAGACTGAATACTTCAGCTGGGATTGGGACGATGCGACGAACACAAGCAGCATGAAGAAAGCGGGCGTTCTCCCGGCCGGGACGGAGCTGAACATCAGCGGAGAGTATACTCTCGACACAGAGACGTACGGCTCCTTCTACATAGATCGGGGCTTTTCCTCTCTCAGCGGCTATGTGCGTCTGCGCGACCTGAAGACAGAGGATAAACCCGCATACCCGAAGGAAGCGGGCTACAAGCAGAGCATCCCGGTGCGCCTTCGCATCACGGCGCCGGACGGCGTCGATCTGTACGCGGGTCCTTCCGCCTCTTACGCCAAGGTCGGTTCTGTCCCGAAAGGCGCGGAGCTGACGGTCGACACGCTGGATCAGAGCGGGTACAGCTTCGGCGCATGGATGTATATGAGCCGCGGCGGTCAGAGCGGCTGGGCAAGGTGCTGGCTGTATGACGGCGTGTCCTGTCCGGCGGCGGAGCTGCTGCCGCAGGGCCAAACCGGCACAGTCTGGGTCGTCAAAAACGACGCCGTGCTCAAGGATGCGCAGGAGAACGCGCTGATCACGGTGCCGAAGGGCGAAAAGCTGCAGTTCAATGCATACAACCGCACGGCGCACACGCTGTATTTTTATGTGACGTACAAGGGAAAGACCGGATGGTTCCAGGAGAACGACGACGGATATGACAATTATGTCGCCAGCAACTGCGACTTTTTCACGTCCCATACGATCCGCTTCAATGAGGCGCAGACCTATCGGATGTATGCCTATCCGGACGATAAACTGCCGATCGGCAGCGTCCGGTTTGCGGCGGATGAGACCGTCGAATGGGATTATATGTATTATTCCGATCCCATAGAAGGAGAGCGCGGCGGCGAAGAATGGTACAGCGTGGAGAAGGACGGCAAGCAGGGCTGGATCAAGCCGGAGCAGCGCGCCATAGAGTTTGCGGATACGAACGATTCCGCGTATTCCGCGATTCCGGAACTGTTTGGCAGCGAGAGCGTCGCGCACGAAGAGTATAAGACTGCGCCGGCTACGACCGCTGCGGCGTCCTCCGCGCCGGCCGGTGCGACCGCGTCCGAAACAGAAAGCGCGTTGACGACGGATATGCAGACCACGGAGGAGCCCGCCGTTTCCGCATTTATCGAGACAGCGGAAACGACGTCCGACACGCAGACTGTTTCATTCGCGCGGCCTGTCTCTCCGGGCAGGATCATCGGCGTCTGCATCGCGGCGGCGGCGATCCTTGCACTGACGGCGTTCGTAACGCTGCGGCTGTTGCGCAGAAAACAGGGCGGCTGAAAAAACATTCCTTAAGGCAACGCCGCACAAATCGCGGCGCACGCCTTGCTCGAATCTGCTTCTGTCATGCTGCACAAAAATCTCTTGACTTGCGGCAGCAAGCCTGCGATCTTTTTGTACAACCTGACGAAAAATCTTACTTCGCAATCCGCACACCTCAATTGTGCGGCGTTACCTTAATAAATATTTAATCTTTTCTCCGTTGTTTCTTAAAGTCTGTCATAATATAATAAAGACGTAAACCGCAGCAGGCGTCGTCCTTCCGAAGCGGCCGCGGAAAGAAACGGAGAGAAGAGAAATGAAAACGAAGATTATTGCGGTATGTGTTTCCTTTGCGGCGATCCTCATGCTGTCCGTCGCGCTGTTTGTCGTGAGCGGGCAGGGGAGAAACGCAGCGGTCCGGCCCGAATCGGCAGCTGCGGCGTCCGTCGCAGACGGGGATGACCGTATTCAGATGTATGCACAGTTCTGCGCTGACAATCTGCGCGCGAGCGACACGGTCCGTCTGACCGATCTGACGCACGACGGGCAGGACGAGCTGCTCGTGCTGCGCATCCCGTCCGCCGGGCAGTGGAGCGATGCGCAGGAGGAGAATTTCCTGCGGGTCTTCACCGTGTCCGACGGCGCGGTGCGGATGATCTACGAAAACCAGATCATGCCCAATCGCGACGGATGGTTCCTGATGCAGGACGGCGGCGCGGACAGCCTTGTGCATGAGGTCCAGGCGGTATGGACCGGTACGGGCGAGATCACCTGCAAGGAATTTTATCTGACGGAGGACGGCGAACCGGTTTCGGTATGCAGTCTCGCGCAGTCGTTCCGGTTTGACGATACGGACCCCGAGGGGAAACTCGCGGACTATGAGTCCCGTGTCGCGCAGCGGTACGGCAGCGGCTTCGACGGCGTTCGGGTTTTGGCGTCGACGCAGCGCACGTTCGGCGAACGGTAAGACGATCCGACGTCCGTGTATGTCCATGTACGAACGGAGTGTATAAAAAATGAACAAACGAACGATCCTGCGCGCGTGTTTTGCCGCGCTGATCCTGGGAGGGTTGCTGATGCTCGGCCTGTGCGGCTGCTTTGCGCCGAAGGTTCGCCTGATGTACAGCGAAGGCATAGACGCCTTCCGCGGCGCAAAAGAAACGTACCGCGCCGGCGCGCACGTCCGATTGGTATACGACGGCGTCGGCACGGATACGGATTATACTTTTCTTTTGGACGACGAGCCGATCCGGACGGACTATAAACCGGACAAGGGCTATATCCTGCGCTTTGTTATGCCCGATCATGACGCGACGCTGACGGTGAAGACCGAGGCCTCGATGGGGCAGAACGATACCGCGCTCTCCGGAAAGACCGTAACGCTGACGTTTTCTTCCTTCGACGGCGGCGGGCCGCAATACAGCGTGCGGATCGACGACCCGTCGGTTTTGTCGTATACGAGCGAGCGCCGCTACGCACGGGCCGACCACGCGGAGCTGGACGGCGCCGCCTTTGACGACGTCTTTACCTTCAAGGGCCTGAAGGCGGGGACGGCGACCGTCATCGTTTCGGCGGATTCTCCGATCGTTGAAGAAGAGGACCGCGTTTACGCCGTGACGGTGGACGCCGATCTGCGCGTTTCGATGCAGGAACAGGAGATCCCGTCGGACGTGGTCCGGCCTATCCCGACGCTGGTGCTTCTGACGCAGAACGTACAGTATTTCCCGAGTCTCGCCGAGACGCCGTCGTCGACCGCGTTCGTTGAGAAACTGAGCCGCGAGCCGATCGCGGTCGATCTGCAAACGGACGGCGGCTTGCTGTGCGGCGATCTGCCGTGGATGCTGCCGCAGGACGACGCGGCGGAAATAACGGCGCAGCCGGGCGATATTCTGCTGCTGGAGGACGGCCGGATCGCTGTTTGCGCACAGCAGACGGACGGCGCGTTCACGCGTCTGGCGTCCGTCGACGACGACCGGACGCAGCAGCTGCTGCAGGCGCTCGGCGACAGCGCGTCCCTTATGCTCTGGGTAGAGTGGAGCGAGTAAATAGAATATAATAAAACAACGTCCGTCCCACCATGTCGATGGGACGGACGATTTTGTATGCGGTTTTTAGGGCAATACCGCACAATTCCGGTGTGCGGATTGCGAAGCAAGATTTTTCGTCAGGTTGTACAAAAAGATCGAAGGCTTGCTGACGCAAGTCAAGAGATTTTTGTGCAGCATGACGGAATAAGATTCGAGCAAGGCGTGCATC
>JAFSYP010000090.1 GCA_017449935.1 Clostridia bacterium | reverse complement strand
TGCGGATTGCGAAGCAAGATTTTTCGTCAGGTTGTACAAAAAGATCGAAGGCTTGCTGACGCAAGTCAAGAGATTTTTGTGCAGCATGACGGAATAAGATTCGAGCAAGGCGTGCATCGCGAATTGTGCGGTGTTGCCTTAGGTTATCAATACATGCCGCCGCCCTGTGCCGCGGCCATCGCTGCGGCGTTGGCAGCCGCGTCTGCCTGCGGATCGGGCTTGTCGGCGACGAGGCTCTCCGTCGTCAGCACCATGCCGGCCACGGACGCCGCGTTCTGCAGCGCGGAACGGGTGACCTTCGTCGGGTCGATGATGCCGACCTCGGCCATGTCCACATATTCGTCCTTGGCGAAGTTGTAGCCGTAGCCGACTTTGCCGGACGCGAGGATGTTGTTCAGCACCACAGAGCCTTCCAGACCTGCGTTCGCCGCGATCTGGCGCAGCGGCTCCTCAAGTGCCTTGACGACGATGTTCACGCCGGTCTTTTCGTCGGCGTCGTCGGTATCGAGCAGCGCACGGACTGCGGGGATCGCGTTGATGAGCGCCACGCCGCCGCCGGCCACATAGCCTTCCTCCACGGCAGCCTTCGTCGCCGCGAGCGCGTCCTCGATGCGCATTTTCTTTTCTTTCATCTCGGTTTCGGTCGCCGCGCCCACGCGGATGACGGCGACGCCGCCGGACAGCTTCGCGAGTCTTTCCTGCAGTTTCTCACGGTCGAAATCAGAGGTGGTGTTCTCGATCTGCACCTTGATCTGCGCGATACGGTCCTTGATCTGATCCTTGTCGCCGGCGCCGTCGACGATGATGGTGTTCTCCTTGGAGATCTTGACCTGGCGCGCCTGGCCGAGCTGATACATCTGCGTGTCCGCCAGCTCTAAGCCGAGGTCGGACGTGATGACTTCGCCGCCGGTCAGCGTGGCGATATCCTGCAGCATCTCCTTGCGGCGGTCGCCGAAGCCGGGCGCCTTGACTGCGACGCAGGTGAACGTGCCTCTGAGCTTGTTGACAAGGATCGTGGAGAGCGCTTCGCCTTCGACGTCCTCGGCGATGATGACGAGCTTCTTGCCCGCTTTGAGGATCTGCTCGAGCAGCGGCAGGATCTCCTGAATGTTGGAGATCTTCTTGTCCGTGATCAGCAGCAGCGCGTCGTCGATGATGGCTTCCATCTTGTCGGTGTCGGTGACCATGTAGGGCGAAATGTAGCCGCGGTCAAACTGCATACCTTCCACAACGTCGGAATCCGTGACGGCGATCTTCGATTCCTCGACGGTGATGACGCCGTCGGCGGTGACCTTTTCCATCGCGTCGGCGATGATCTGGCCGAGCTCCTCGTCCGCGGAGGAGATGGTGGCGACTCTGGCGATGTCGGCGGAGCTGGTGACGGGCTTGGCGTCCGCCTTGAGCGATTCCACAGCGGCGGCGACAGCTTTGCCGATGCCCTTCTTGACAGCCATCGGATTCGCGCCCGCGGCGACGTTCTTCATGCCTTCGCGTACGAGCGCCTGCGCCAGCAGTGTTGCGGTCGTGGTGCCGTCGCCAGCGACGTCGTTGGTCTTGGTGGCGACTTCCTTGACGAGCTGCGCGCCCATGTTCTCGAACGCGTCCTCCAGCTCGATGTCCTTAGCGATGGTCACGCCGTCGTTGGTGATGAGCGGCGCGCCGTATTTCTTATCGAGCACCACGTTGCGGCCCTTGGGACCGAGCGTGATCTTGACGGTATTGGCGAGCTTGTCGATGCCTGCCTGTAACGCTTTTCTGGCTTCTTCGCCGTAAATGATCTGTTTTGCCATGATTCAGTACCTCCTGTCAGTCTTCCACGATCGCGAGAATGTCGCTCTGGCGGACGATGGTGTATTCTTCTTTGTTGAGCTTGACCTTGGTGCCGGAGTACTGTCCGGTGATGACGCGGTCGCCGACCTTGACGTACATCTCGACTTCCTTGCCGTCCACGACGCCGCCGGGTCCGACGGCAACGATTTCGGCGACCTGCGGCTTTTCCTGCGCAGACGGTGCGAGAATGATCCCGCTCTGGGTGGTTTCCTCGACCTCGACAGCCTTGACGACGATGCGGTCAGCTAACGGTTTGAGTGTCATATTTATTCCCTCCAATGACATAGATTACAAAACTTTAGCACTCTTTATCTCCGAGTGCTAAAATCATTGTACCCCCATTTTCCGGAAAAATCAAGTCTTTTCCGTAACTTTTTCAGAAAGTTCATAATTCCGTCATAATTGCCGCCCGCACGTCATTCGTCGATGCGTCCAATGGAGATCCCGTCGTCCGTTCCCGATGCCGTTTCCGACGTTGTCATCGCGCGCGAAGCGCGGCGATCCGTTCCCAGTGGTGCGGCATTTGCCTTCCCCACGGGCGCAAACGACGCTGATTGTCGATATATAACGGATTCTTGTAGGAACGCGCAGGACAATCCGCTTCGCCGCTGATTCGATACGGACGACCGATGACCATGTCTGTTGCAGGTGAAAGCGACAACCGAAAGTCGAGACGGATTTCACGCGTCAGCGCTGCGTTCATTTGTCTACTCTATTATAATAATGTATGAGGTTTTTGTGCATCGGCTGACAAACAAAAACAAATATTAAAAAAATAAAACAAAAAATTAAAAAAAGACTTGCATTTTCGCAACCAACTATGTATAATGTGTACTTAGAATAGAGGAGTGCCCAGTGATTCCGCGGTCAGAGCGGACAAGCACCGGGCCAATGCAGACGATCGGAGCGTGCATCCCGCCTGAAACTGCGCGGACGCAGACCCGACCTGGACGAATGATCCGGCAAATTGCGCAATTGCCGAATTTTTCTCCGCGGCGCACGGAAGCGTGCTTGTCTGTGGATCGCTCATCAGGGGCGGACGCTCTCCGTCCATAACGAGAGAAGGAAAGAAAAGGAGGGATGCGCGGCGTTTTTACGGCGAACGCACTGTTTTCTATGCAAATCTTGTATATTTTTCCGTTCGTTTGTAACAATGCCGTAACTTGTCCGAAATATTTTTTAAAATATGCTTGCATTTGAAACAATGTAATGCTATAATTATTACACATTTATTTAGGGAGGATTATCCAATGAAAAAGAAAGTTCTTGCAGTGCTCCTCGCATTCTGCATGATCGCGGGCACGTGCGTGTTGTTTGCATCGGCGTCGTTCTCTGTCGGCGTGCTGCTGAAGACCAAGTCGGGATCGGCTCTTACGGCGGACAACCTTACCACTGCGACGAGCGGCAGTGACTATAACATTCCTGTGACTGTTACGCCGATCACAGACGCATCTTTGAGCCAGGCTTCCAAAGGAAAGGCCATCACGGCAGATGACGTCGACAGCTTGGTTACGTTCAAGCAGGGCACGTCGACCTTGAAATTCAAGGGCAAGCTTGACGCTTATTTCACGGTGTCCGGCACGGTCGGCGATACGACGGTCATTACTTTTACTGACAAGAATAACACCGCCGCAGTGTACAAGGTAACGGATACCATTACGGACGAAGAGATCACGAATAAGACGAATGTGTCCGGTAAACTTGCGGATGCAGGCCTGAGATACTACGATCTGTCCGCTTCTTCCGTTACGGCGAAGGTCACCAAATGGGAAAACAAGCTCTGCTCCCTGACCATGGGCGTTCGCTTCTACGGTAAAACATATGACAACCTCGTTGCAGCCGAGATCGCAAAAGTCAGTGCACAGGTCAACCGCACCTCCGGCGCTGTGTCGAAGATCACGACTTCTGTCAGCGACACGATCGAGGATCTCATGACGGGCGACACGGTCATCCTGACTGCCGCGCTGAAGGATCCGGCCGAGAAAGAATACTATGCGTTCAACTGCTGGGTCGATGCGTCCGGCAACGTGTTCAGCACTGCCGATACGATCGAGATCATGATGGACGGCAGCAACGTTGCGCTCTATGCTTGCTTCGTGGAGCTCAAGAGCAGACATACCATCGACTACATCTCCAACGGCAACGGCAAACTGGTCGTCTTTGAAGAGAAGGCCAAAGAGATCGTCACCAGAGAAGTGTTCGGCAGCAAAGACGCTACCAAGGAACAGATCAGCATTCTTGAAGGCAGAGACTTCGCTTTCACGATCGTTCCCGACGAAGGCTATGAGATCGCCAAAGTCGTGATCGACGGCAAGACGGACGTCGCGTCCTTCCGTTACGTGCTTGACGGCACGGAGGGCTTCCTGAAAGCTCTGCAGACTCTGATCGCAGCGACCGGCGCGGATCGTAAACTGCCCGCTACCGGCACGGCGGAAGGCACTGCCAAGCGTGCAGTTGCAGAAGGTACATATAAGTTCAAGAACGTTAAAGAAGATCACACCATCGAAGTGACCTTTGCGAAGATTGACAACTTCGAGGCGCCCGAAGGCATGGAGCTTCCCACCATGGAAGCCGGCACCGTGGAGTTCCAGACCGGCGCGGCTGCTGAAAACGGCGGTTCCGCATCGACCACGGTTCCCTCGGAAGACGGCGCGGCTGCTGACGGCAGCGCGATCGGCGGCGTGGTAAACCCGGCGACCGGTTCCGCAAGCGCGATCGGCGTGTTCGCAGCTCTGTCTCTGGCGGCAGGCGCAGCGTTCGTCACCGCGAAGAAAAAGGAAGACTGATTGAGTCCTTCGAGAACTGAATAAATGTAGTTCACCCCAAAGGGAGCGATCCCTTTGGGGTGTTTCATCTTTTTATCCGGCCGCGGGAACTGGCGTCAGAACGCAAATCAAGGATTTTGATTTTGCAAAACCGCGCAGCGTTCAAAAAACACGTTCAAAAAACATCCGCGAAAACTATTGACAATCCCTCGAAAATCCGCTATAATACGGAAGCGTTACGAGTTGATCCATTAGCTCAGTCGGTAGAGCACTTGACTTTTAATCAAGGTGTCCGGAGTTCGAATCTCCGATGGATCACCAAGCGGAAACTGTTGATATACAACGGTTTCCGCTTTTTTCATGCCCGAAACATATTTCTGTTGCGAAAGAATAATCTTGAGTTGGTGTTTATTTGGAGTTTATTCCCCTCAAAAACTGCCTTCTTGACGTACAAAACCACGCGAAGCGGTCAACCGCCTGCGTGGTCTTTTTTTGTTACCCTGTTTTCTGATTTGGCGAAAGAAGCGCCTGCAGCGTTTCGGCTGCCGCTTCGTCTGCGGACTTGATCGCATGGGCATAAATGCGCGTGGTCGTGGCCGGTGTTGCGTGTCCCAGTCGATGGGAAACGGTCGTGACCGGGACACCGCCCGCGATCTGAAGCGTGGCGTTTGTGTGCCGCAAGCTGTGCAGCGTTATATCGGGGAGATTGTTCTTTTGGATAAACGTCGCAAACCACTTTGAAAGCGTTTTCGGCACCATCGGCTTTCCGTCCCACGACGTGAACAGTCGGTCGCTCCGGTGCCATTGGTCGCCCGCTTTCAACTGCTGTTCGGTCCGATACGCCCTCAACGCCCGCAAAGCGGTCATTACATCGTCGGAACACTTGATCGCGCGCTCGGACGTCCCGTTTTTCGTTTCATCTTCAAAGATGCCTTTGCCCGGAAGATACTGCGACGTGCGCCGCACCAGCAGCACCTTATTCGAGAAATCTACGTCTTTCCATTCCAGCCCCAACAGTTCCCCGCGCCGCAAGCCGGTAAACAGCAGCACTTGCACCGCGATCCTGTACTGCGGATTGGGCTCCGCTTCGAGGCATTCCAACAGCTTTCGTGCTTCCGCTTCGTCCAGATAACGCGGCGGCTTCTTGTCCGCTTTGGGGCGCTTGATCCGTTCACAGGGATTAGACGGAATGATCTGCCAATGCACGGCAGTCGAGAGGATCGACGAAATAAGCGCATGGCAGCGCAGGATCGTTGTACCGGATAGGGTATCACCGTTATGCGCCTGCTTCTCGAAAAGCTCCGAAGCGGTCATTTGCAGCGCTGCGCTGATCTTTTCGGCGCTTTGCGTGGTCACGTTGCGCCCGTAGCACAACGCTTCAACGGTCGCTATGGAAACGCCTGCCGCTTCAGCAAAACCTTTCTGCGTGAAGCTGCGCGCTTTCAGCAGCGCCTTGAAATCCTGTCTGCACCTATATCGGGAATCGTTGCGGATACCGATCTCTGACAGGTTTTCATAGAACGAAAGTAAATGCTGCGGTTGTATGCGGTCGAGACGGATATGCCCGATTGCCTGCTTGATGCGTGGGAGCAAAGCGGTGTACTGCGCAATCGTGTTCGGTCGAAGCTGCACCTTTGCATACCGATCCATCCATTGATCCGCAAAATCCGCGAAGCGGACGTCGCTGCCGATATACAGACCGTTCTTGACCTTTTCCTCAAACAGCGTCGCTTGCCGCTGCAGCTCCTTTTCCGTCTGCCGCTTCGTCATTTCCGGCGCCGGCTTCCACGTCATAGAGTGCCGGATTTGCTTGCCCTCGATATTGTAACCGCATGAAACCGTAATGCGGTACCCATCCCCGCGTTTCTCAATCGTTGCCATTGTTTTCCCCTCTTAAGTGAGGATTATTGATAAAAAACACCTCATGCAGCATTTTTTCTAATCGTTCTGTTTCATCTAAGTCTTGTCGCGCAAAAAAGTCGACTTCCTTTTTAAACTTTTCAATCGTATCAAAATAGGATAGCCTGACATCACGTTTTGCTTGACAGCATTCTTCAAACTCAGCATAGCGTTTGTCGTAAAGAGCAAGAGGTAGTTTCTCTGTTTGCAAAACAGAAGGACAATCAAAAACTATTTTCTGAATTAGTTGTTCTTGACGCATTTTATACATTTCAAGGTATTCTTTATACTCTGAAACATATGAGAGCAATTCTACATACCCACCAGACGCATACAAAAACAGCGAGTCCAAGAACCCCAACTCATTTTCACAATGACGAATACGCATTTCGTGTAAGCACCGGACGCTTTCATCACTCAATCCAATGTGTTCACAAATATATTGAACTTCCATATCTGAAGTTTTGATTTCGGTTAATCCAAGTAGATAGTCCGTTGATACACCAAAAAACTCAGAGTATTTTTTTAATACTTCCGCAGTCATTGGTCTATCGCCGTTTTCATAGAAGCTAATCGTTTTAGGGTTACAATGAATCTCTTTGGATAATTGTAGTATACTCATATGCCTTGCCTCGCGCAGATTCTCATATCGCGCTCCAAGTTCTTTTTGCTTCACTTTGTTACACCTCAAAAATATTATAGTAGCTAAAAATAATTGTTGACTACAATGATGCTATGTGTTATAATAGTACCAACAAGAGCAACAACACTACAAATATAGTATCACGGTTGCTTTGTGTTGTCAACAACAATTTTTAGAAAGGCGGAAAAGACGTGAGAAACAAAGATATTCGTGAAGCAGCAAAAACAGCAGGTGTGAAACTTTGGCAGATCGCTGACAGGCTCGGAATTACGGACGGGAATTTCAGCCGTAAGCTGCGAAAGGAACTTGCCGAAGCGGACAAGCAGAAGATCCTTGCCATTATTGACGAGTTAAGTCGGGAGGCGGCATGATGTCGGATGCTGTTCCCTGTATGCGCACAATAGCACAAGCATATGAAGAGATTAAGGCAGCGGACGCCAACACCGCCCTAACGGAACGAGCACTCCGCTGCGCTGTGAAGCGCGGCGAGATACCGTGCGTCCGGATTGGAAACAAAGCATTGGTATCAATGGACGCCGTAGCGGCGTATATGACCGGCACATCGGTCGTTCTACTTCAATCTGACATGTACGGTACAATCCGCCCACTGTCAGAAAGCCGGTGATAAAATATGGCTGAAAAAAGGATGTTCGCAAAGTCTGTTATCGACAGCGACAATTTTTTGGATATGCCACTTACAACGCAAGCGCTGTATTTCCATCTGGGTATGAGGGCAGACGACGACGGCTTTGTTGACTGTCCGCGCAAAATTCAACGGGCTATCGGCTGTAGTGATGATGACCTCAAACTTTTAATTGCCAAAGGGTTTGTGATTGCCTTTAACAGCGGCATAATCGTAATTCGTCATTGGAGGCTGCATAACTACATTCCCAAGGATCGGTACAAAGAAACGATCTATCTGAAAGAAAAAGCACAGTTGACTACGGACGAAAATAGGGTTTATTCTGATCCGCACGAAGCGGTTCCGGCAGTTTCGTATACAGATTGTATACAAACTGTATACGAAATGGATACGCAGATTAGAGAAGTGAAGAGAAGAGAAGAGAAAAGTAATATATCTATGTCAACTGACGTTGACGCGAAGCCGCGTCCAACAGTCGATTACGCACATATTGTCGACCTATTCAACAGTATTTGCACGTCACTGCCAAAGGTGCAAAGCGTAACTGACCGACGCAAGAAGGCGATCCGTTCCGTGTCGCAAGCCGTCGCAGACTTCGGTAGTTGGGACAAGCTGTTTCAGACCGTCGAACAGAGTGATTTTCTGACAGGACGCAGCGGAGCATGGAGCGGCTGCGGCTTCGACTGGATATTAAAGCCGGCAAACCTTGTAAAGATCATCGAGGGCAACTATACGGACGGCAAAACAAGAAAGGACGTGGCTGTATATGGTGACCACATCGACGTCGGAACGACGTTCTGACGAGGACGTAAAACGCGATTTGCAAAAACTCTGTGATATGCAGAACGCCATGCAGGGCAGTCTTTCCGATTATGACTGCCCGATTTGCAAAAATAAGGGGTGTACATACGTACTCGACGGCATGGTACAGCTGATGCGCCCGTGTTCGTGCATGGAAATCCGCGCCGGCATACAGCGTATGAAGCGCAGCGGAATGTATGAACAGCTGGACAAACTGACTTTTGAAGCATATCGAGTTGAAGAGCAGTGGCAAAAGGATCTGCTGAATACAGCAAAACGATATGCCGACAACCACGATAAGCCCGCGTTTTTTATGGGCGGGCAGCGCGGGGCAGGCAAGACACACCTATGTACAGCGATATGTGCAGCATTGATGAAGCAAGGTTTCGCCGTGCGTTACTTTGTGTGGGAGACGGACGTTAAAGAGATACTGAACCGGTCAGGCGTTTCCGATCGGGAGGAACGCGAAGCACTCGTGCAGCCGCTATTGCAAAGTCCCGTTGTGTATCTTGACGACTTTTTCCGTAAAGACAGCCCATCACCGGCAGAGCGAAGTATTGCATTCGATGTGATTAACCGCCGATACATCGAGGGGAAGATCACCATCATAAGTTCAGAGCGAACGATGAACGCTCTGTTGAATATAGACGAAGCAATCGCCAGCCGGATCAAGGAAATGTGCGGCAACACATATTGCTTAAATATTGCCGACGATCCACGAAAGAATTATCGGCTGCGCCATAGTGCTTGACGGTGAATACCATGCAGAACATAACCCAACAGACTTTGAAGAACTACCGCCACATACAAGCGGAGATCGAAGCATTTGACGCGGTAGCGCAGGACTGTCGGCAGCGGATTGCACAGCTGATCGAAGCGGACAAGCTATACCAGCAGGCAGCGGAGCACTTCACGTCCGAACCGGCCGAAGCGGCTGAACACGCCGAAACCGTGCGGCAGACTGTGACCGCATACCGGGCAATGGAACAGCGTGCCGCAGAAAACGCCCTGCATCTGGTGCAGATGAAAGCACGGGTGGAAGACTTCATGCTGTCGATCCCGGACGCAGATTTGCGCCGAGCTTTTGCGCTGCGGTATCTGAAAGGCATGACGTGGCAAGAAGTCGCGGCAGCGATCGGCGGCAATACTACAGAGGACAGCATACGGCAGCAAGTCCATCGGTACATGAAGAAAGCCGAGTAATCGCACATACTGCAAGAGGGATTTGTCAATGGATAATCATCGAAACACTGAGGACGAGATCAAAGAAGCACTCTTGAAGCGGGCTTTGGGCTATGAATACGAGGAAAAAACCGTAGAAGCCGGACCGAATGGAAAGCCCAAAAGTGTGAAAGTCACAAAGAAACACGTCCCGCCTGACGCGCAGCTCGCAGCGGATATACTCTTGCTGATGCGGTGCGGCAGATGGTAAAACTCCAAACAAACACAATCATATTATTCATAAAACGAGCATCATTTCTTAGAGAGGTGTAACAATGGAACAGTCAATGAACATTACCAACGGCAAAACAGAAATTCACATCAACGGCGATCCGAACAAAACAATCTGGATCAACCTGAACGACTCCGGGATCATTACCAGGGCAAACAAGGCACAAAAAGATCTCCGGCAGCTTGCCGACAGCCTGCAAGCGGTATCAGACAAAGGTTTGCAGGGCGACGCCTTTTTTGATGCGCTTGAAAAAGCCGAAAAGGAGGCAAGGGACGCATTGGACTATGTGTGCGATGCAAAAGTAGCCGACGTCGTTTTCGGTCTTTCGTCACCGTTTGCGATCGTCAGAGAAGACGGTACGACATATTTTGAAGCGTTCGTTGAGGCGCTTATGCCAATGGTCGGCAATCAGCAAAAGGCGTTGCATCAAGCCGCGCAGGAGTCGAAACAACGTGTTGCGAAGCACATAAACAAATATGCTCGGGACCGTGAAGACGCAGAATAAAGGGAAGTGAATATATGGCAGAAGAATTAGTCCTCGGCGTAGATTTTGATTTAAGCGAAGCGGACAAAGCGATCGACAAGATGCAGAAGCATTTTAACAGTGCGCAGCGGGAATGTGAGCAAACGTTGAAGACGCTTAACAAGTTGAGCGATCAGATCGAAGAAATAAACCAAAAGGAAAAAAACGGCGTTCAACTTACCAGCGCGGAACGGGCGCAGAAAGACGCCATGATCGAGCAAAGCGCAACGCTGAGCGCTCGATATGACGAACTGCGTGAACGTGCCGAACGGTTTCGATCGGCACTTGCAAACGCGCGAATGAATCCGGAAAGTCTTGTCGAAGCGGATCAACACACGCAAAACCTCGGAGATCATGCGCAACGAGCCGCAGGCGAAATCAAAAAAGCAGGCAATCAAACCGGCGCACTAAAAAGCGGAATATCCTCCGCAGCATCCGGAATGTCAAAATTTGTAACGCGGGTTGCAGGACTGGCAAAGCGTGTGTTTGTGTTCTCTGTTATCACATCGGCGCTGCGCAAAGTCCGCAGTGCTATCTCGGCGGCGATTTCTTCCAATGAACTGCTTTCTTCGTCGTTTGCCCGCATTCGCGGCAATCTGTCCGTTGCATTTCAACCGCTTATTCAGCTTGCGGTTCCGTACATTGAAAAGTTCTGTCAATGGATCGAACGGGCGACGCAGTATATTGCATTGATGATCCACGCTTTGACCGGTGCCGATATGCAAAAATCCATTGAAGGCGCCAAAAAGCTGCATGATGCTGTATCCGGCAAATCGGCAAAAGACGGACAGATCAAGGCGATAGACAAGCAGATCAAAGCATATCAAAAGCAAATCAAGGCGCTGCAGGCGCAGGAAAAGGCGATCAAAAAACAGTACGACGCCGAGAAACAGATTCTGGATAAGAAAAAGGCGGCCCTGAATGAGCAGATCAAGGGCATTGATGAATACATTGCTGCTCTGAAAAAGCGTGAAAAGGCAGATCAAAAAGCCATTGATGCGCAAAAGGACGCTCTTTCTGAGCAGATCAAGGTTAAACAGTCGCAGAAGAAAGAGCGACAATCCGCGTTGGCAGAGCAAAGAAATGCCGCAAATGCGCAGGTCGAAGCGGCCAACAAGGAAATCAAAGCTCTGCAAAAGCAGCGGAAAGCCATCGAAAAGACAAAAAAGGATGAACAGAAGAGTCTTGCCGGCTTTGATACCATGCAAATCCTCTCCGGCTCCGGCGAAGATGATGACCCCGAATTGCAGGCGATTGATGCGCAGATCGAGGCGTTGGAAGAAAAGCGTGACGCCCTGCAGGAAGTCGCCGACGCGATCCCATCCGATGCGGACGACCCGCTGCTGCGACAAATTGATGCAGAGATCGAAGCCCTGCAGGCGGAAAAGGATGCGATTGCCGATGCGGATTACTCGCCCATGATCGAGCAGCAGGAACTTGCGAAAGAGTCCTTGCAGGAGCAAATAGCCCTGATCGACAAGCAAGCGGAAAAGCTGCAAGAGGACTATGAGCTGAAGCTCGAAGTCAAGAGAGACGCCATCGAAAAGATACAGGAACAGATCGAAAAACTGAACGTCGAAAAAGACGCCTTAAAAGATGCGAAGGACGGTGCAAATCAATTCCAGTCGTCCCTCGACAAGATACATCTGAGCGAAAACTTTGAGAGAATCCTGCAGAGCCTTGAAAAGATGAAAAAGTGGTGGGACGAAAACGGGGACCAGGTTAAAAAGTTCATCACGATTGCGGGCGGTATAGGCGCGATCGCCGGTGTTATTTATGGAATCATTAAGGCGTTGACGCTGCTCCGAACCGAAGGACTGGGCAAACTGCTCGGCGGTGGCGGTGCGCTCGCGCTGATTATCGTCGCAATTGCAGCGATTGTAACACTTACCGGCCATGCCGATGAAATGATCGGTGATCTGAAACTCGTCTTGAAAGGATTTTCGGATTTTCTGACCGGCGTGTTCTCCGGCGATACCGAAATGGCTATAAACGGACTGAAACAAATGGCGGTCGGATTAGGCAATGCAGTCATTGTTATTGTCGAAAGCATCATCAATATCGGCATAAAAGCATTGAATTGGCTTGTGGATAAGCTGCGCTCGTTCTCGCTTGATCCGCCTGATTGGGTCAAGAAAATTACGGGATGGGAAGGCAGCGAAAAAGGTTGGTTTGCCAACTTTAAGGGCTTTGAAGAGTATAAAATCCCGTTCCGCCTTGAAATTCCTGCCCTTGCCCGTGGTGCGGTTATTCCTGGCGGTAAACCGTGGATCGCAATGCTCGGCGATCAGCCGGCAGGACAGACCAACATTGAAGCACCGCTTGCAACGATTGAAGACGCTGTAGACAGAGCACTCGACCGTCGCGGGATTACGGGCGACACGAATGTAAGTATCTCGTTTAATGGCTCTTTGGCACAGTTTGCCAGAGTATTGGAGCCGGAAATCGAGGTTGCAAGAAAAAGATCTTCCGCATTTGCGTAAGACGACAAGCGAAGAGATAGACGGACCGATTCGCTCAAATTAGCAGTTTACAAAAACAGGGCATTTTTGTACAAAAGGTGACAAAACAACCGCTATTCTGAAAAACAGGCTCATGACGAGCAAGCAACTGAAACAGGTTGACCGCTTCGAACACACAGAAACGAAGCGAGAGCGAACCAAGGAAAGGTGTCAGATGATTGATTATGGCTTATGCCCAAAATGCAGAGGATATAAAACGATAATGACATACGATGTGAACAAAAAGACGTATCAAGTAAGGTGCCTGGATTGTCAGTTCAGGTCATTGTCGAGCAGATCAAGGATTCGGGCAAAAAGAAACTGGAAGAGAAAAGTATATGGCGTTAAGGACATTTGACCGATTCGCATAAAAGAAAAGCGATCCGCTTCGGGCAAAGCGAACCACTCCGACAGAGATATGAAGTTGACAGCAATATTATACTGCGGAGGGTTTGCCATGTCAACGAATTTTTCCAATGAAGAATTGGCGGTGCGCATTCAGCAGGGAGAAAACGCCCTGTATGCGCAGCTGTGGGAACAGACGCAGCGGCTTTGGATCATGCTCTCCATGCGCCTGTATCGCGCCTGCAAAGATCAATGCGCCGCTTCGGGCGTGGAGCCGGATGACGTGCAGCAGATATGCTTTCTCGCCCTCTGTGACGCTGTACAGGCATACGATCCGAAAAAGGGACAAATCCCCTTGACGTCTTATTTCAAATACCATTTGCAAAACCATTTCCGGGAGCTTCTGCACACACGCACAAGCAAGCGCGATCCGCTGAACAGTTGCAGCAGCCTTGACGAACCCTTGAACGCGGACGAAGTAGACAGTATCGCCGTTGTGGACGCTCTGGCCGACGATGCGGCGGCGCAGGCGTTCGAGGATGCAGAAGACCGCGCCTTTCATGCACAGCTGCATGACGCGCTCGAAACGGCAAAGGAAAGAAGTCTGGACGATACGCAGCGGGGCATAATCGACGCGATCTACTACGACGGGCACACGATGTCGGCGGTCGCACGGGAAAGCGGCATACCGTCTTCAAAGGTACGAACAGAACACATGAACGGTCTGCGCAATATGCGCATGCAGAACCCGCGATTGAAAGACTTTGCGGAGCATTATATCACGCAGCACGCTTACGACTGGACGGGCTTGCACAGTTTCCGCAACAATCAAGGCAGCTCGCCGGAGATCCTTTTGGAGCGGCTTTTGCAGAAAACCGGCGCATAGCGATACGGTAATATCCCGAAACAACACAAATACCATGAGGTAATCCTATGGCGCGGCCGCAAAGCCCTCTGCGCAGTAAGGCGCGAAAGATGTACATACGAAGCGGAAAGACCTTGAAAAACAAGGTAATAGCGCAGCGGCTCGGTGTTTCCCCGTCCCTTGTCGCAAAGTGGAAGTGCATAGACGAATGGGGCAATCCGGCATTACCGAAAGAGCCGCCAAAAGGGAATAAACGCGGTGCGCCGAAAGGGAATCAAAACGCAGTCGGTAATATAGGCGGCGGCGCGCCGATCTGCAACCGTAACGCATGGAAACACGGTGCCTATGCTTTTATATCCATCAGACCGATTTTGTATGAGCTGCGTATACGCGAGGACGGGCGTGTATTATATCATCGGGTGGGACGCTGAGTGGGTGCAAAATTGCAACTTTGGTTGCACCCGCTTGCAACCTTTGAAGTCGAGCAAAATCCGAGAATTATCAACGGGTTTGCGGGTTTTGCGCTGCTGCTTTATGGTAACGTTTTGAAAAATCCGAAACAAACTCAAATCCGAAATCCTTACCAAATACAAGGCGTTTTCCATTGACGCAGAACGGCAAAGCGGCGCCGGTTTTATTGGAGCGCAGAAAAGGAACGCTCCGATAAACGCTCCTTTCCCGCTCCGATCTTTTTTATCGTTCTGTCCGGCTGGCGTTTCAAACGGTTACAATCCTTTTCTTATACTTTGTTGGCATAAACAAACGCTTTGATTTCGTCTCGATCATATCGCAATTCCTTGCCAATACGATATGCCGGAATGATGCGTTTGTTCGCCATTTTTCTGACCTTTGATTCGCTGCACCCAAGCAGTTGCGCAACCATAATGGTATCCATGAGGATCGGCAAATCGTCCCAGTTGGTGTACCATTTGTGTGTCATGCATTCACTCCCTTTCTTCAAAGCACTTGCCTTTTTGAAAAAACGTGTTAAAATAATAGTGTAAGGAATGGTTTGCAGTCCCCATGTGCTCCTTTTTGGAGAGCGGATAGATAAACTCATTCCTTACTTTTTTCTGTTATGTTTGGTCGCTTTCCTTACCAATTACAAAATTCGTGTTCTTGATCGATCTCGTCTATTCTGCGGCTCAACACAGCCGATAGTGAAGTCGCCCATGCTCCTTTTCCGTCCATCAGGAAAGCGTCGATTGCTTTTATCATAGCGACGATTTCCATGTATTCCGCTTCGTCCGGCATTGTTCTATTTCCTCCCTCTGCGTAATATTACACTTGCATTTTTTCTGTTTTCTGCTATACTGGAACTGTAAGGAATGGTTTGTGGTCCCCATCGCTTTGCCGACTATGGTTGAGCGGGCTGCAAACGCATTCCTTGCTTTTCGTTCTTTTTGACCTTTGGTGTTGATGTCTGCCCGTTCAGCGTTGCCGTGCCGTATTTGTTTTTTGCCTCTAATCAGGATAGAACGCCTGCCATGAAGCGGAATGCGCACTTTGCGCCGTAGATCGCCGCGCGGTAAAACTCCGCAAAGGCAATATCATCTATGAGGTCTTCCGCTGCGTTTCGCGTGTCCTTGTCCTCGAATAATGCAAGGAAAGCCTGCTTTCGTTCGTCCAGGGCAATGAGGTCGTCTGTTTTTGGGACCGCTTCGTATGTTCCCTTGTCTGCCATATCTTCCAGTAATACGTTGAAAATCTGATCTGCGTAGTTCAATTCTATTATTCCTCTCTTGACTTTCCGAAGCGGACACCTTATAATCAAGCTATCCGCTTCGGCGGTGTTTGGCTCTTATCTGTTGCTTTCCACGGCTTGTAAGATAAGGGCTTTTTTTATTGCGTTTCCGCAAAGCGCTGCAGCTCCGGCAGGATGCTTTCGAGTTCTTCGAGTATGTCCGGCGTGACGTCCGCATACTCTATGATGTTCTCGACCGCTACGCACGCCTGTATGAGCGCTGCAAGGGTTTGGACGGGCACGATGACCTGTACAGACTGTAACGGCATTTTAGAGCACCTCACGCGATCGAGAAGCGGCGCGTCTGCGTCTGCTTCATGTAACCGGCATACAGGACGCTGTGTTCTTCCTTAAATGCCGCCGTATCGAAGCGGCCGCTGGTGACAGTCTTGTACCGCACCGTGAACAGTCCGACGTTCATTTCCTCGATGTTCTGCGCGGTCATGTACGCTTTCAGCTCGTCCTTGATCGCTTCCGCTTCGGCGGTGGCTTCCTCGATCAACTGCTGCAGTTCGCGCAGTTCCTTGACCTTTGCGTTCAGTTCGTTGGTTCCCATTGTGTTATGCTCCTTTTCGTTTTATTTGGCTGTGGTGGAACCGGCGGCGGGCGGCGTTAAACGATCTATGCACTCCGTACACTTTCTCTCAGGCTTATCCGTTCCCGCGCTTCCCGGCAATCTCGACGTTACTCTTTAACCTTTGCCGGTTCCGTTCCTCAACCTTACGTGTACATTATACACGAAAGCGCGTGAAATATCAATAGGCAAGTTGCACAATCTTTCGTGTATTTTTTGTACATTTTTGCACTTGATTTCGTGCAATCTCTGCGTTATAATAATTATGCTGGGAGTAGAAGTATAATAAAAAGCACTCCCAAAAGGAAGTGATTTAATATGCCATTTAAGTATGACAAACTGTTTTCTTTACTGAAAGAACACGGAATAAATACAACGCAAATCAGAAAAGAAAACCTTATTTCACAAGCAGCTCTAACGAAGATGAAGAACGGCAGCGGCAACATTGACACGCGAACGCTTGAACGCCTGTGTCACGTCCTACACTGCCAGCCGGGCGACATTATGGAATACGTGGAAGATGTAGACCAGCCCAAAGAATGACCAAAGTACACTACGTCCAAATCGTTAAATATTAACGGCATTCGGCTTTTCCTATGCCCTTTTTGTACAGCTTTTGTATGCTTCTTTCGCGTAAAATACCGCAAATAACACAATCTACGCTAAAAATGCAAGTCAAAATGTAAGGCAATCAGAAGAATAAAAAGGGAGGATAGCTAATGAAAAGCGACAGAAAACTTCCGACACCGAAGCAAGTGAAACAAAAAGTTTATAAACGATGTCCTATAATAGCGTGGGTTTTTGGCGCTTTCTTTTTATTTAGTACAGTAATGGGCTTTATCAATGATTGGTTTGGCATAAAAGAAAAAATTAGCTTTTTAATTAACAATAAAAAAACAATAATTCAATCTATAGAGACTCTATCTGTGGATTCAGAACTTTCTACCATTATCAACAGGGGTCAAACTTATTCCGAAGGTGATGAAAGCCTTTTATTAGGAACATGGCAAGGAACATATGTTGCAAATCAGGGAAAAGTAGGGTTAGATTTAATCATTTATGATTGTGATGGCACAGATGTTCGAGCATATTTCTATTTCTATCCATTATCTGCTGAAAATCCCAACTCTTATTCTGGAGTGTATAAAATGGAAGGATATTTAGAGTCTGAGGATCATTTAATTCTTAACGGAAAAGAATGGATTGTTCACCCAGATAATTATATATTCTTAGATATAGATGCAAATGTTGATCTAATCAACGGGACCATTAAATCAGATAACAATTCAATTGTTCTTAATAGAATCAGCGATAAAACTGATACAATGAATTCTGAAAAGAAAATAAAACAGTTTTCTGATATTAAAATTGATAATGAAGTTAAAATCGAGTATTCAACAAATGATAGCTTGATTACGTCGTTTACATCAAGAGAATGGGATAAAACTAACGATATTGGATTGAACGGGAAAAGATATCAATCAGGCCTTGTTTTCTCTATTGGAACCATGTGGTCCGGAATGGATTCGTCATACCGAGATGAGGGAACAGGATATTTAGATCTATTTATAAAAAATCCTGAGGTTACCAAAAGCATTAATGGATATTTTGTACTACCAGACACAATGTTTTCAAGCGATTGCTATGGAACAATAAAAATATATGTCAATCAAGAAGAAAAATTTAACTCGGGAAAATTAGATAAGACATCGACAGATGCAATTCCTTTTGATATTCCATTAGATGGGAATAACATAGTCAGAATTGAAATTAGTGTAAGCGTTAAAGGTGGTAACTTTGAGTGTGCATGGGTAACCTAACTAAATCAAGATCCTTGATCGCCTTTTATTCTATCATCTTGTAATGCATTTTATTATGCATTCGCTTGACCGCTTCGCACCGTGCATATCGTTTCATAAGTTGTCATTTCTTTGCGTCTGTTTGCATGAAATGTCGTTTCTTTTCAAAAAAATCACGCTTTTTTTCAAAAAAGTGTTGCATTTTTGCAACACTTTGCGTATAATACAAGTGATAAGACCGCCCGCACCTCTCGAAGAAGTGTCCCAGTGGCGGGTATTTTTTTGCAGGACGTGAAGGATCATGGAAGTGAAAAAGCCAACAACGGTTGATGAACAACTAAAGAAATTGAAGGATCGTGGTTGCTTCATTGCGGACGAAGCGTTCGCAAAACGAAAGCTGAGACAAATCAACTATTATCGCTTGACGGCGTATTTTTTGCCGTTTAGGGATGGGAAAAGGTATAGAGAGGGAACGACCTTTGATACTGTTTACCGGATTTATGAGTTTGACCGCAAGCTCCGCAATCTGGTTTTTGGAGTCGTCGAAGAAGTGGAACTCATGCTTCGGATGCAGCTTTCGCATTACCATGGGTTGAAATATGGGGCACTTGGCTATATGGATGCTTCAAACTTCAACAATTAGCACAATGATGAACGCTTCAAAGAGCATATTCAAAAGGCGATAGAACAAAACAAAGAGCAGCCTTTTGTGAAGCATCATATTGATAACTATGATTCTCAATTCCCAATATGGGTAATCATTGAACTGTTCACGATGGGGGAGTTGTCCTTTTTCTTCTCCGACATGCTCAAAGCCGACAAAAAGAAGATTGCAAAAGATCTATTTGGAACGACAGATCGAAACGTAAGCAGTTGGCTTCTCTGCCTTACCAATCTAAGAAACTACTGTGCACACTATACGCGGCTGTATTTCACCAAATTTGGTACCATTCCTGCGACGCCGATCGGTTTCCCGTATACTCTGCAGGATCGGGCTTTTGATTATTTGCTTGTCCTCAAGTTCCTGTATCCAGATTACGAGTTGTGGAACAATAGTTTTCTTATTCAGTTGAAGTCATTGATTGAAGAATACAGCGGTGTTATCAATATGGACCATATCGGCTTTCCTGAAAACTGGGAGAGTCTGCTCAAATACAGTTCAAGATTAGAGCTTAAAACACGCAAGTAACTCTTTGAGCGAAGTGGTCAATCGTGGTGTTTGCTTGGTGTTTATTTGGAGTTTATTTTCGTGAAAAGTTATGGCAAGATATGAAAAGATATGCACGAGTATGTGCCGAAAAACGTTGATATATAACAATTCGTGACAACGGGCGAAAACGTGTGAATGCTTTTCGGAGTGACTTTTAATCAAGGTGTCCGGGGTTCGAATCCCCGATGGATCACCAAGACCCTGTCGGCAGATGTCGGCAGGGTCTTTTGCGTAGTATCTTATTTCTGCCAGAACTTCCGGTCGAGACTGCGGTATTGGATCGCCTCGGCGACGTGCGGGAACTCGATCGTATCGCTGCCCTCGAGGTCGGCGACGGTGCGGGCGACGCGCAGGATCTTGTCGAAGGCGCGCGCGGACAGACCGAGGTTCTCGAACGCGCGTTCCAGCAGCTGCAGGGCGCTTTTGGACGGGCGGCAGAATTCCTGCGTCATGGCGGCATTCATCTGGCCGTTGCAGGCGACGCCGGTGCCCGAGAGCCGCTGCTGCTGCCGTTTGCGCGCGGCGTTGACGCGCTGTCGGATGTCGGCGGAGCATTCGCTTTTTTCCGTATCGGCCAGTTTTTTGAAGTCGACGGGCGGCACCTCGATGTGGATATCGAGTCGGTCGAGCACCGGGCCGGAAACGCGCGCGAGGTAGCGTGCGGCGGCGCCGGCGGGGCAGGTGCATTCGCGCGTCGGATGGCCGAAGAAGCCGCACGGACAGGGATTCATGGCCGCCACGAGCATTACGCTGCACGGGAACGAGAGCGTGCCGGCCGCGCGGGAGATGGTGATGCGACCGTCCTCCATCGGCTGGCGCAGGATCTCCATGGCCGTGCGCGAAAACTCCGGCAGCTCGTCTAAAAACAGCACGCCGTTATGCGCGAGTGAGATCTCGCCCGGCTTCGGGATCGAACCGCCGCCGGACAGTCCGGCAGGGGAAACGGTGTGGTGCGGCGAGCGGAACGGCCGCCTTGTGATGAGCGAAACGCCCTGCGGCAGCGCGCCCGCGATGGAATACAACTTCGTTGTTTCAAGGCTCTCTTCAAAGGTCATATCCGGCAGGATGGACGGCAGACGCTTGGCGAGCATACTCTTCCCGGAGCCGGGCGCGCCGATCATCAGCAGATTGTGTCCGCCTGCCGCCGCGACCTCAAGCGCGCGCCGCGCTTCGAGCTGTCCCTTCACGTCGCGGAAATCGGGATACAGCAGCGGATCGCCCTGCATGCGCTGCATTTCCGGCTGCACCGCGTCCAGCGGGACCTCGCCCGTCAGATGCAGAAACACGTCCAGGATATTGCGTGCGGGATAAACGTCGATCCCGCGTACGACGGCGCATTCCGCGCTGTTGTCGACCGGGACGAAAACGGAGCGCAGACCGGCTTCCTTGGCGCGGATGACCATCGGCAGCGCGCCGGTGATGCGCCGCAGCGAACCGTCCAGCGACAGCTCGCCGAGGAATGCGCTCAGCTCCGCGTTGCACGAGAGCTGGCGCGTCGACATCAGCAGCGCGATCAGCATCGGCAGATCGTAGACGGAGCCTTCCTTGCGCACGTCGGCGGGCGCGAGGTTTACGGTGATGCGTCCGGTCGGAAACTCGAATCCGCTGTTTTTGATGGCGGAACGGACGCGGTTTTTCGCTTCGCTCACGGCTTTGTCCGGCAGTCCCACAATCTCGAAATTCGGAAGTCCTCCGGAAACGTCGGTCTCGACCTCGACCATGAAGGATTCCATACCGAACAGACCGACGGAGTGGATCTTTGCGTACATCTTTGCACATCCTTTTTTAAACTGACTTTATCATACAGTATCTTGCGCCGCTTTGCAAGGGTCAGATTTAAGAATTCCGAGCACCGAGCGAAACGACGCGGCGCCGCTCTTGTAATCGTGCGGCGCATGTGCTATATTGAAAGCGATACAATGAAACGGGGGATTGCTTATGTCCGGTGTTCTCCAAGCGCCGACGCTCGAGCGCGCGTTTTTCGATCTGCTGCGCGAATGGTGCGGCGCGCTGTGCGAGCTGCAGATCAAGCTGCCCGACGATGCGCTGCGCGGCGGCATTCTTTGTCCGGCGTGCAAAACGATCCACGGCCGATGCCACGAAGCGGTCTATCCGCTGTTGTACATGGCGGACAGGACGGGCGACGAAAAGTATCTGACCGCCGCGCGGGAGCTTTTCGCGTGGGGAGATAACATGCTTTGCGGCGACGGCGCGGTGCGAAACGACGCGAAATCCGATTGGAAAGGCGTCACGGTGTTCGCGGCGGTCGCGCTGCATGACGCGCTCAGCTTTCACGGCGGTCTGCTCGACGCGCAGGAACGGCTGCGCTGGCGTGAGCGCCTTGCGGGCATGGGCGAGTGGCTGTACCGGAACATCCGCGTCGGCGCGTCGGCGTACATCAATTACTATGCCGCCAACGCCTGCGCGATGGCGCTGCTGGGCAAATACTTTGACCGCGCGGAATATCTTACGGCCGCGCGCGATCTGGCGGAATACTGCTTCGAGCACGAGAGCGAGAACGGACTGCTGTACGGCGAAGGCCGTCCGCACGATCTGCAAACGGCAAAGGGCTGCCGCGCGATCGACACGGGCTACAATGCGGAGGAATCGCTGCCCTCGCTCGTGCGCTGCGCCGAAGCGCTCGGCGATACGGCGGCGCTCGAACGCTGCCGGCGGTTGTATCGTGCGCAGCTTGCGTGGATGCTGCCCGACGGCGCGTGGGACAACAGCGTCGGCACGCGCGCTTTCAAATGGACCTGCTGGGGCAGCCGCACCGCCGACGGCTGTCAGGACGCGCTGCTGCGGCTGGGCAGGGGAGAGCCTGTGTTCTCGGAGGCGGCATGGCGGAATTTTGAACTGCTCCGACGCTGCACGGCACACGGTCTGCTGGCGGGCGGTCCCGATTATGACGCGGCCGGCGAACCGATCTGCGTGCATCATACGTTTTGCCACGCCAAGGCGCTTGCCGCGGCGCTGGACGCGGGGGTGTATGATTTCGACCGTACGCCGCTGCCCGCGGAAGACCTGCCGCCGCTGCGGTACTGGCGTGAACTGGATACCTGCCGCCTTTCGTGCGGCGGATGGATCGCGGACGTCACCGGGTTTGACGTGCGCCGGGGACGCGGCGGACACGTCAGCGGCGGCGCGCTCAGTCTGCTGTGGCACAGCTCGTGCGGCGCGGTCGTCGCGGCAGGCATGGCGGCGTATTCGCTTTTGGAGCCGCACAACCAGCAGCTTCCGCAAAACGCCGCCGCGCACCGTTCGCCCTGTCCGCGCATTGAAGCGAAGACGGACGGCGGAACGTATGCGCAGATCCACGACTTCAGCGCAGAGCTTGACAGCGAAACGCGGGACGGCGCGAGCGTCGTGCGCGTCCGGGCAAACCTGTGCAATATGGAAAACGAGCCGCTGCAGCCGGACGGCGGCTGCACGCTGACCGATACGCTGCGGGAGGACGGACTTACGGTCGAAGGCAGCGTTTCTCCGGCGCTGGCGCGGCAGGCGAGGCTGATCCTGCCCGTTATCGGCAAGGCGACCGTCTCGGTCCGGCGCGGCGTCACGGCGACGATACAGCCGGGCTTTTGTCTCACGCCGGGCTTTTGCTTTCTCGAATATACCGTTTCGCCCGACGGCGACGGCTGCTTTGCCGTGCGGATCGGCTTATGACATAATAAAAACATATGGGGCTGTCGCACTAAGGCAGCCCCGAGATTAAGAAAAAAACAAGCCGGGCAGCCCGAAAAGGGTTGTCCGGTTGCTGCTTTCATAGTATAATTAAGTTGCAGACAAAACCACACAGAAAGCAAGGTTAATTGTACTATGA
>JAFSYP010000089.1 GCA_017449935.1 Clostridia bacterium | reverse complement strand
GCGGCGTCATGCCCCAGTTGGTCGGGCAGCTCGAAATAACCTCGATCAGCGAGAAGCCCTTGCCGTCGATCTGGTTCTGGAACGCCTTGCGGATCGCTTTGCCGGCCGCCTTGATGTTCTTGATGTTGTTGACGGCGACGCGTTCGAGATATTCGGGACCGTCGAGCGTGGCGAGCATTTCGCACACGCGCACCGGATAGCCGCACGCCTTGACGTCGCGGCCGTAGGGCGAGGTCTGCGTGACCTGGCCGGGCAGGGACGTGGGCGCCATCTGGCCGCCGGTCATGCCGTAAATGGCGTTGTTGATGAAGATGATGGTGATGTTTTCGTTTCTGGCGGCGGCGTGGACCGTCTCCGCCATACCGATGGACGCGAGATCGCCGTCGCCCTGGTAGGTGAACACGATCAGACCGTCGGGATCGGAACGCTTGACGCCCGTCGCCACAGCCGG
Source organism: Clostridia bacterium (assembly GCA_017449935.1). Lineage (GTDB taxonomy): Bacteria > Bacillota > Clostridia > Oscillospirales > Acutalibacteraceae > UBA1425. The sequence goes on along the minus strand of JAFSYP010000089.1, from coordinate 57,838 downwards.
CGCGCGGCCGTGCGCGGCTTCGATCATGTCGCAGGCGAAATAGTTGTAGGCCATCACGGAGCAGCCGACCGGCGCGATGCCGACCGTCTTGCCTTCGATGCCCAGCGCGTCGATGGCTTCCGCCACCAGACGGTGGACGATGCCGTGCGTGCAGCCGGGGCAGTAATGCATGGGCGCATCTGTGAGCGCATGGGGTTTCTCAAATACGATCATTCTTTCGCACCTCCGTTTTCGATTGCATCCAGGACCTGGTCGGGCGTGGGGATCATGCCGCCCACGCGGTAGCACAGCTCCACGGGCGCTTTGCCGTTGACGGCCAGACGCACGTCCTCGATCATCTGTCCCATGGACAGCTCCACGGAGATGAAGCGCCGGACGTGATCGGCGGCTTTGCGGATCACTTCTTCCGGGAACGGCCAGAGCGTGATGGGACGGATCAGACCGACCTTGACGCCGTTTTTGCGCGCGGTGACGACGGCGTTTTTGGAGACTCTGGCTGCGATGCCGAACGCCACGATGCAGATCTCAGCGTCGTCCGTCAGGAACTCCTCGTACAGCACCTCGTTTTTCTTTACGAGGTCGTACTTCGCGTAGCGCTCGTTGTTGAGCCTCTCCAGCTCTTCCGGAACGAGGGAAAGGGAGTTGATGATGTTATGCTTGCGCGCGAGCTTCGTGCCGGTGGTCGCCCACGGCTTTTCGGGCGCTTCGCTGACGGAAAGGTCAAGCGACACGGGCTCCATCATCTGTCCCATGGTGCCGTCTGCCAGCAGCATGACGGGCATACGGTACTTGTCCGCAAGATCGAAGCCCTTGACGGTCATATCCGCCATTTCCTGCACGGAAGCGGGCGCGAGCACGATCAGATGGTAGTCGCCGTGTCCGCCGCCGCGGGTGGACTGGAAGTAGTCGGACTGGGAAGGCTGGATGCCGCCGAGGCCGGGACCGCCGCGCTGTACGTTGACGATCAGACCGGGCAGATCGGAACCCGCCATATAGGAAATGCCTTCGCCCTTGAGCGAGACGCCGGGGCTGGAGGAGGAGGTCATTGCGCGTTTGCCCGCGGAGGCGCAGCCGTAGACCATGTTGATGGCGGCGATCTCACTTTCCGCCTGCAGGAACGTACCGCCGATCTTGGGCATACGCTTGGCCATATAGGCGGCGATCTCCGTCTGGGGGGTGATGGGGTAGCCGAAGTAATGGCGGCAGCCGGCGAGGATAGCGGCTTCCGCGATGGCTTCGTTGCCCTTCATCAATACTTTGTCAGCCATTCTTTTTCACTCACCTTTCTACTGTAATCACGCAATCGGGACACATCGTCGCGCAGAAAGCGCAGCCGATGCATTTGTCGGGATAGGCAGCTTCGACAGGGTGATGTCCCTTGCCGTTGAGCTTGTCTTTATTCAGCTCCAGAACGCCTTTCGGGCAAGCGTTGATACACAGACCGCAGCCCTTGCAGATCTCGGTTTTGAACGTCAGTTTTGCCATAACCATTCTCCTTTTATCGTATTTTGGCTTGCAGATCAAGCCCGATCAGATTGGGTAATTTGCCCTCCAGCGCGGGCAGGAGGGGACGGTGCACGCTCGTGAACACGAGAGGCAGGCCGCTGAGCGCGCAAAGCTCCGCCGTACGCTGTGCCGTACGCAGCACCGTTTCCGGCGTCGTTTCGTCGCCGAGGTTTGAATTGTTGACGACGCCCGTGAAGGGCAGATGACCGGCAGCTTCGATCTCGCGCATCACGTCCAGCGCATCCTGCGGCGTCTGCGTCAGCGGACGGTAGAAGTTGACGACGAAAAGCATCTCAAAGTCGTTTTCCTCGGCGATCGCCGGCGCGAGTCTGCCGAGCGCGAGCGCGCCGCGGTCGTCGCCGCCGATGTCCAGCACGCAGGTCAGCTCCCGGTCGTCCGTGACGGCGTAGAGCGTCTGCGGCAGGGCGGGGATGTCCACATTGGAATTGGCGTATTCCGAACAAATAAAGCGGATGCCCGCCTGCTCCAGGGAATACTGGCTGTCCTTGGTGCGGAAATAGGGATTGACGATGTCCAGATCCGCGATCGCCACGCGCATGCGCGTCTGCCGCAGCAGCATGGCGAGGTTGACGGCGATGTTGGTCTTTCCGCTGCCGTAATGGCCGGCGAGCAGAGTGATGCGTTTAAAATCCATAAACCACCTGTGTTCGTGAAAAAGCACCCGTCCGAGAGCGACTTGCCCGCCAGACGGATGCGGTGCATCCGGGAATTTACCACACGATAGTATAGCACAAGTCGCGGGGGATGTCAATGATTTTAGTTTGAAGAATAAAGGGATTGTGGGGAAGATTGCGGGGAAGCGATCACAGCTTGTTCCGCTGGATCTTGCCGCCGGTGGATTTCGGCAGGCTGTCGCGGAAGACGACGATACGCGGGTATTTGTAGGGCGCGGTGTGCTCTTTGACGTAGGTCTGGATCTCTTTTTTCAGTTCCTCCGTGCCCTCTGTGCCGGGGACCAGCACGACGCTGGCCTTGACGACCTGTCCGCGCACCTCGTCCGGCGCGGCGGAGACGCCGCATTCCAGCACGTACGGCAGCTCCATGATAACGCTTTCGATCTCGAACGGGCCGATGCGGTATCCGGAGGACTTGATCACGTCGTCCACGCGGCTGACGTACCAGTAGAAGCCGTCTTCGTCCTTCCAGGCCACGTCGCCGGTGTGGTAATACCCGTCGTGCCAGACCTCCTCGGTCTTTTCGGGATCGCGGTAATAGCCCTTGAACAGACCGCAGGGCACATAGTCGGATGTTTTGACGACGATCTCGCCCGTCTGTCCGACGGGGACCTCTTTACCGTCCGGGTCCATGAGCATGATGTCGTACAGGGGAGAGGCCTTGCCCATGGAGCCGATCTTATGGCTGGCGCCCATGAGGTTGCCGATGACCATAGTCGTTTCGGTCTGGCCGAAGCCTTCCATGATATGCAGTCCCGTCGCTTTTTCAAACTGGCGGTAGACCTCGGGGTTGAGCGCCTCGCCTGCGGTGGTCATGTGCCGCACGGAGGAGAAATCGTACGAGGACAGATCCTGCTTGATCATCATGCGCAGCATCGTCGGCGGCGCGCAGAAGGACGTGATCCTGTACTGCGCGAACAGCGGCAGGATGTCCTCGGCATGGAAGCGGTCGAAATCGTAGACGAACACGGCGCATTCGCACAGCCACTGGCCGTACAGCTTGCCCCAGAGCGCCTTGCCCCAGCCGGTGTCGGAGATGGTGAAGTGCAGGCCGTCCCTGTCGGCGCCGTGCCAGTATTTGGCGGTGATGTAGTGACCGAGCGCGTATTTGTAGCTGTGCGCGGCGATCTTCGGATAGCCCGTGGTGCCGGACGTAAAGAACATCAGGGAGGTGTCGCTGCCGCAGGGGGAATCGCCGCGGCGGCGGAAATGCGTGCTGTACAGGGAATATTCCTCGTCGAACGTGTGCCAGCCCTCACGCGTGCCGTTCACGATGATCCTGTGCCGAAGCTCCGGACACGTTTCGGCGGCGAGATCGACCTGATTGGCCGTGTCGCCGTCAGCCGTGCAGAGGATGGCGCTCACGCCCGCGGAGCGGAAGCGGTACTCAAAGTCGTGCGACTGAAGCTGGTTGGAGGCGGGGATGGCGATCGCGCCCAGCTTGTGCAGCGCGACCATGGCGAACCAGAACTGGTAATGCCGCTTGAGTACGAGCATGACCTTGTCGCCGCGGCCGATGCCCAGCGCCTTGAAGTAGTTGGCGCACTGGTTGGAGGCGCGCTTAATATCGGAGAAGGTGAAGCGGCGCTCGACCTTGTCCTGCGAAACGTGCAGAAGCGCCAGCTTTTCCGGCGTGCGCTGTGCGATGACGTCCACGACGTCGAACCCGAAGTTGAAGCTCTCCTCGTTTTTGAACGAGATCTTCCGGAGCACGCCCTTTTCGTCCTCGACGGTATCGATGAAGTTGTCTGCGACCGTTTTGACGTCGGCTTCCGGCGTTTGCAGCAGCGCCTCGCGCACGACCGGCTCGCTCTCGTTCTGCCCGGGCAGCACGACCGCCAGGAACAGGCAGTCCTGTCCGTCGACGGCGATCATGCCGTGCGGTGTGGAGCTGTTGTAGTAGATGCTGTCGCCCTCGGACAGATACTCCACATGCTCGCCGACCTGCACCTTGAGACGGCCGGAGAGGATGAAATCGAATTCCTGGCCGGAGTGCGTCGTCTGGTGGATCGGTTTATCCTGAAGCTCGGGATCGTAGGCGTAGCGCACGTAGTACGGCTCGGACAGCTTCTTGCGGAACATGGGCGCGAGATTCTGGATCTCGATGCCGTTTTCCTTGGCGGTGGCATGTCCCTCGCCCTTGCGGGTAACGGTATACGACGACAGATGCGCGCTCTGCCCTTCGAGCAGATCCGTCATGCCCACGCCGAACGCCTGCGCGCACTTGTGGATAAAGGTAAAGGGGAAATCAAGCCGACCGGCTTCATACTCCAGATACTGTTCGAGCGTGACTTCCGTTTTCGCGGCCATTTCGGCCTCGGTAATGTTCTCGATCACCCGCATCTCGCGAATGCGCTGCGCGACCTCCAGCAGTTTTCCGGAATCGACGGTAGACATGAAAACGACCTCCTTTTTGAAAAGAATAATAAAAAAACATCCGTCTCAACATGCATTGAGACGAATGTGAAACATCCGCGGTACCACTCAATTTGCGTCCGAAGACGCCGCTCTTCGGGATCAGACAATCCCTATGCCTTAACGCAGCAGTCACGGGAGGCGCCTACCTGCAAAACGCTATCGGACCTCCGGCTCAGAAGTGATGTGTCCTGGGAACGCAGATACCGGTTTGCACCATCCACCGGCTCTCTGAAATCCGACGAACCCGACAGTCTTCGTCACAGCCTTTGTAAATTTTCTTGATTGTAGCACGGCATGATCGCTTTGTCAATACTTTATGCAAAAAAAGTTTGACCGTCAACTTTCGGCGTAATAGGCTTCGAGCTTCGGGCGCGCCGCTTCATAGTACGGCAGCAGGCGACTGTCAAACTGTGTGCCCATGCCGCCGAGGATGATCCTGTCCGCTTCCTCGAAGGTCATTTTTTCCTTATACACGCGCTTGGAGACGAGCGCGTCATAGACGTCCGCGATCGCCATGATCCGCGCCTCAAGCGGGATCTCGTCGTCTTTCAGCTTTTCGAGGTAGCCCGCCCCGTTGACCCACTCGTGGTGGTAATGCGCCATGTTTACGGCGATGCGCCGGAACTGTTCGTCGTCCGTGTTCTTCATGATCTCTTCGACGATCCGCGCGCCTTCCTTCGCGTGCGACTTCATCACCTCATATTCCTCGGGCGTGAATCTGCCGGGCTTGCGCAGAATGCCGTCGTCGACGGCGATCTTGCCGAGGTCGTGCATCGGGGCGGCCTTGATCACATCCGCGTAGAAGCTGTCGCTCATGCCGAGGGCGTTGTCCTTTTTCATTTCATCCACGAGAATACGCACCACGTCGCTGGTTCGCCGGATGTGTCCGCCGGTGGAGTTATCCCGGCTTTCGACCATGGTGGCCATGCCGATCACGAGGTTGTTCTGCATTTCGACGATGTGATCGGTCTTGGCTGCGACTTCCTTTTCCAGCAGGGTTTCATATTTCCGCATGGAGAAGTAATTGCTGACGAAGCCGCCGATCGAGAGCGCAAACAGACCGAGCACGACAAAAACACCGGTCAGGCTGGTTTTATCGAACTGATGGTCCAGAACGGCCACGTACTCGCTCTCGCTCATCGCCAGGATCTCCGCGGACGCGTTTCCGGCGTGGTAGTTCTCAAGCGCCGTGAGGATCTGTTCGCTTGCCGACTTTTCGATCTTTTCCATCCAGATGATCCCCAGAAAGATGATCAGTGAGATCAGGAAGAGCCAAACGATGATGGCTTTGCCGAAGTGGCGCGCCTGATCCTTGGCGATGACACGGTGGAAGAAAACCATGCCGAGCACAGACCAAAGTATAAACAGAAGGTATGTCTCCGCTTCCAACGAATCCGAGCGAAGGCCCGGTACAAGCAGCACCGCTCCGAAACAGACCATGACGATCAAAACGATCAGTCCGGCAAAATAGTCTGTTTTGCGTTTGTCAACTTTCGCGCACTTCATCGCCGCCACGGCAACGATGCCGTAGAGAAGCGTCGCCATGATCGTGGTGACGTCGACGATCCAGCCGATCGCCGAGCGGCCGAGGAAAATGAGCACAACCGAGAGTCCGGCCACGAGCAAAAACGCGTTTGCGGGGTTGCCCCTTCTGTTGAGCTTGGCGAATTTTTCCGGAAGGATCGAATCCTGCGCCACCGCGCAGATCAGCCGGCTGAGCGCCCAAAGATTGGCGATCAGACTGGTCGCAACCAACGCAAACAGCGAGACAAAGAGCAGAACCAATCCTGTGTTGCCGAGGTAATGCCCCGCGGCGTAGAATGCCGGAAGCGCTTCCAGTCCGGAAAGGTTGCCCAGATCGTTGATGTAAGCGAGCCAGTTTTCATATCTCGGCGGATAGGCCGTCACCGAAAGGAGCGTGACAAAAATGTACAGCGCCGTCGAGATGACGACCGAAGCGGCCAGGAGCCGGAAAAGCTTGGTCTTGGAAAAACGGAACTCTCCGAGCGAATGCGTCACGCTTTCAAATCCGATGAAAGCCCACGGGGAGATGCAGGCGATCTTCGCGACTTGTCCGATTGGAAGACTGTCGGGTACAAATCCCGGGTCAAATCCTTCGGAGCCGGAGAAATGCCGGATCATCGCCACGGCAAAGCAGACGACGAGCCCGACCAGAAACAGCGCCACCAGAACGACCATCAGCTTTGCGACGCCGCGCTTGCTCCGAATCAGGAGCAGAACGGTCAGTCCGATGGCGGCGGCGGTCAGCAGTATCTCGCCGATATAGACTTCATAGCCGAAGATCGTGTACAGATAACCGAACCGAAAAACGTCTCCGAAAGCATAGCGGACAAACAGAGGGACCGCCGTCGCATTGGCCAGGAAGATCGAGAAATAGAGCAGGAAAACAAACCAGGAGATAAGAAAAGCGCGGTCATATCCAAAAATGCTTTTTGTGTATGTGTACACGCCCGCGCCGTCCGGATATTTGTTCGAGACATAGTGGTAGTTCCGGCAGACGAGCAGCATAACGACGGCGCCGGCGAGCAGTCCGAAGACGCTCCCCCAAGGGCCGGCCTGTCTGAGATAGGTATTGGCCGTAACGACAAGCGAACCCCACCCCAAGCTGGTGCCGACGGCAAACGCCATCACTGTCAGCGGCGACAGAAACGGCTGGAACGTAAGATCGCTTTTTCCCGTCTTTGACATATTTTCCTCTTCTTTCTCTCAGCGCTGCTTTCTTTTTTATTCCAGGTTGATCGTCAGATACAGGCAGTCGTCGTCCTGGACCTCCATGTCGGCGATCGTCATATTGTCCGCAAGGTTTTGGCGGATGTGATCGTATGTATAGCTCTGGACGTTTCGACCGTAGTCGACCTCGAACGCACGGATGTTGCGGATCAGCGCGTCCACATCATGGATCTCATCCACATACATCTTGAAGTTTTCCGCGGCGCTGCTTCGGGCATACCGCAGCACGCCGCAGGACGTTTCCACACGGATCTCGTTTTCGGCGCACTGCATATGGCAGTCAAATCCCTGCAAGGTTTTTACCAGCAGTTCCTGATCCACAAACATGGTATCCAGACCTTTTTCGATGGCCGATTCGTTCTCCTCGTCGGTGCAGTCAAGCAAACTGACCAGCGCGGAATTGCTTACGGTGAACGCCGCGACGATCGCAACAGAAGTTAAGGAAAGAATAAAAGACATAATGATGATCTCCTTTCTGACCGGAACAGGATCACAGATCGAAATCCACGATCCTGCCGCCCTGCGCGCCTAAGAAGGAACCGCTGCTGCCGGCGGCGTCGGTCCCGCCGTCGGGCTCTCTGTCGTCTTCCGCGGTCGCAAGAACGGCTCTTTCCTTGGCCCAATCGCGAAGATTCAGGATCTGTTCGCGCTGGGTGCTGGACAGCGGGACAGTCTCGCGGATCGCCTTGACGATGTCTTCTTCGCGCAGTCCTCTGTTCGCATAGAACGCTTCGTACATGGCGGCGATCACGATCTGCTCGATCTCGGCGCCGACGTAACCGGCGGACAGCTCGGCAAGGCGCTGACACACCTCGTCGGTCGGCTCGATCTCATGACGGATGGAGCTGTTTTTGATCAGCTTGTTGATATGCAGCGAGAAGATCTTCCGGCGCTCTGCGGTCGTCGGCAGATCGACAAAAAAGATCTCGTCGAACCGTCCCTTGCGCAGCAGCTCCGGCGGCAGCGCGCTGATGTCGTTGGCGGTCGCGATGACAAAGACCGGCTTGGTCTTTTCCTGCATCCACGTCAGGAACGTGCCGAACACGCGCGCGGACGTGCCGGAATCGCCGCCGCTCTTCATGCCGACAAAGCCTTTTTCGATCTCGTCGACCCAGAGGATGGACGGGGAGACGGCTTCGGCCGTGGCGATCGCCTTGCGCATATTCTCTTCGGAGCTGCCGACGATCCCGCCGAAGATCTTGCCCATATCGAGATTCAGAAGCGGCAGGCCCCAGATCGCGCTCATCGCTTTTGCCGTATCGGCTCAGGGCGTCGGCGGCTCAGGCGCTCTTTTTGGCGCTGATGTAGTCCTTGACGTCCTTGGCGAGCGCTTTGTCGACGAGCTTGATCTTCGACAGGACGTCCAGCACGGTCGTGACGGCCTTGAGCGTCCAGTGATCGGCGCCGAACCACCCGATCAGCAGGTCGACCGCGGGATATGTCTCCCGCTTGCCGAGCAGCTTTTTGCCCGAAAGCACATAGTCGCTGTGCCCGTTCACGGTCCGCTTGCCGTCGGTAAAGGCGCCGTAGTCCACGTGCAGCTTGTAGCTCGCGTATTGGTCGATCTCAACACCGCCGAAGCCGAGATCCACGCTGTTCTTTTTCATCGAGACGACGGTACAGACACAGACCTTTTCATAGCCGTCGCCGTCTTTTCGGTACAGCGTTACGGCGCTCTCCGTATAGCGCTGCGTCGTGAAGACCGGGTTTACGCTGATCCGTCCGGAAAAAAGCTGCTTATCCTTGAAGCTCGTCGCAAGGAACTCCGAAACGCCCAGATCGCAGACGGTATAGGCCGCGTCGTTGCTCGTCAGGTACACGCCGTTGTACTCGCCGCGGTAGGCGGCGCAGACGATGCCGTCGTCGGTGAAGTATGCGCCCTGCGGAATGGTCAGAAAGTACAGCCGCGCGGGATCGAGGACCACGCCGAAACGGCCGTCGGGCGTATAGAGATCATACTTGCGGTTGTTGTCGGCATAGGGGACGCAGACGGCGACGACCGTGTCGTCGGCGGTGCGGAAGGTGATCTGCTTCGTCCGGTCCAAGTTGCGCATCTGCCGCTGAAAGTAGACTTCCACCGTGCGGCAGACGTCGGACGCGCTGTCCGTGTCGTACTTGAGCAGGTCGTAGACCAAAAGGGGCTGCGGCTCGGCGGCACAGACCGTGAAGCTCGACGCCGAGAAGACCGTCAGCAGAGCGAGAATGAGAGAAAGCGTTCTTTTCATGTGAAAAACTCCTGTTCCGAAAACTGTTCATACTATACCATTTTTTGCCCGTTGCGTCAATAGATGCATTGACAGGTAAAACATACCTTGCTATAATAGTATCAACCTGATTTGACAGAGAAGGAGTTATTATATGGATACGATTTACAATGCCCGATGGATCGCGTCGCCCCTACCCTGCGGGGAGGCGGCGTATGCGCTGGAGAAAACGTTTTCGGTGGACAAGCCCTTGCGCAAGGCGACGCTGCAGGCGTCGGCGATGGGCGTGTACGTGCTGGAGCTGAACGGCGCGCGCGTCGGTGATCAGATCCTTTCGCCCGGATGGACGGACTATCGGTTCCGCGTGCAGTACCAGACGTACGACGTGACCGACATGCTCCGCGCCGACAACCGTCTGCGCGCCCGCGTGGCCAAGGGCTGGCGGATGCATCCGCGCCCCGAGTGGCAGGGCGGTCCGAGCCGCGGCTGGCAGGAGAGCCGGATGTTCGGTACGAACACGGCGTTCATCGCCGCGCTGTCGCTGGAGTATGCCGACGGCACTGCGGAAACGGTCCTGACGGACGGCACGTGGATGTGCAGCCAGACCGGTACGCGCATGGCGAATATGTACAACGGCGAGACGTTCGACGCGACGTTCTGCGAAACGTTCGCGCAGCCGGCGATGGAGGTTTACTGCGACTTCGGCGGCAAATCGGACAAGCCCTACCCGGTCCGTCTGCTCACGCCGCAGCAGAACGAGCCGGTGCGCGAAAAGCTGCGTCTGCCTGCCGTGCGTGTGTTTCAGACGCCGCAGGGCGACACGGTGATCGACTTCGGCCAGAATCTGGTCGGCTATGTGGAGTTCTCCGTCTGCGGCGAAAAGGGACATAAGGCGTCGATGCGCTGCTTTGAGGTGCTCGACAAGGACGGCAACGTCTATGTGGAGAATCTGCGTTCGGCGCAGACGACCGTGACGTATTACTGCGACGGAACGCGCCGCACCTTCAAACCGGAATTCACCTTCTACGGTTTCCAGTATATTTGTCTGCACGATTGGCCGGAGGATGTAAAGGCGGAAAACTTTACGGCTGTCGTCATTTTCTCCGATATGAAGCGCATCGGTCATTTTGAATGCTCCGACAAGGACGTCAACCGTCTGTTTGAAAACGTGGTGTGGGGACAGCGCGGCAACTTTGTCGACGTCCCGACGGACTGCCCGCAGCGCGACGAGCGTCTGGGCTGGACGGGCGACGCGCAGGTGTTTGCCCGCGCCGCGACGTATATTTACGATGTGCGATTGTTTTTCAAAAAGTGGCTGCGCGATCTGTCGTTCGGCCAGTTCGCCGACGGCAGCGTCGAGCATGTGATCCCGTCGCTCGAATGGCTGGACGGCGGCGCGTGCGGCTGGGCGGACGCGGCGGTCATCTGCCCGTGGGAGATCTACCAGACCTACGGCGACCGCGAGGTGCTGGTCGAGCAGTTCGCGTCCATGCGCGGCTGGGTCGACTATATGCGCACGCACAGCACGGACGGACTGTGGCTGGGCGGCGATCATTTTGCCGACTGGCTCAATCTGGACGGCGACGCGCCCACATCCAAGCCCTATCTGCAAAACGCGTATTTCCTGTACTCCAACTCGCTGCTCATTCGCACGGGCAAGCTGCTGGGGCTGGACATGTCCGTATATGAAGCGTGCTTTGACGAAACGCTCGCCGCCTTCCGCAAACGGTTCATGCGGGACGGCCGTATCACGGAAAATACGCAGACGGCCTGCGCCGAAGCGCTGGCGTTCGGCTTCCTGAACGACGAGGAGAAAAAGAGCGTCGCCGCGCAGCTTGCCGATCTGGTGCGCGGCTGCGGCGGCCATCTGACGACCGGCTTCCTCGGCACGCCGTACCTGCTGCGCGCGCTGTCGGACAACGGCTATGTGGAACTGGCGTACGATCTGCTGCTGCGGCATGAATTCCCGAGCTGGCTTTACTCGGTAGACAACGGCGCGACGACGATCTGGGAGCATTGGGATTCGCGCAATCCGGACGGGTCCATGTGGGACGCGGGCATGAATTCCTTCAACCACTATGCCTACGGCTCCGTGGCGCAGTGGATGTTTGAGTGTGCGGCGGGCATCCGTCACGACGACGAACACGCGGGCTTCAGCCACATCACGTTCCGCCCGCTGACGGACAAGCGCCTGCGGTACGTCAAGGCGTCCATCGACACGGTGCACGGGCTCGCGGCCGCCGCGTGGGAAGAAACGGCGGACGGCTATTTATACACGTTTACCGTTCCGCAGGGCTGCACCGCAACGGTGATCCTGCCCGGACAGAGCACACAGATCGCCGCCGGAACGCACACGTTCCGGAGCTGATCGCGCATATCTTGCGGCGTTTTGGCTTTTTTCGACGGTTCTGCGTCAAAAAGACTTGCAAAAGGCTGTCGGGATTTGTTATAATATTCCTATCCACCAAAGGAGGAGTACATATGAAAACACAACATACCGCATTTCGCGGCTTCAAAAGGCTGTGCGCGATCCTGATCGCGATCCTTCTCGTTTCGCAGACCGGCGTCTTTGTGCTGACGTCGGCCAAGGACGTGCCTTCCGCGGCGGAGCGTGAGGTCGAAACGCTGTTTCTGAACAGGACCACGGCCGCGGCTGCTGCCGGATATGCCTATGATCTCAACGGCTTTTTACAGCTTGTGATCGATCCGCTGGATCATTCCGATCTTTGCAACCGTCTCTCGGCGGTCGGCGCGCAGATCAAGGGCAGGGGATTTGAAAAGGATATGCCCTATCTGCTGACGACGGGCCTTACCAGCATCGGCAAGCGCGTCGATTACATGACCTTCCTCGACGTGATCAGTCTTCCGCAGCAGCAGGCCGAGGCGCTGCAAACGTATCTGACCGCAGGACTTCAGACGTTCGGCATCGACGTGTCGGAGATCGAAAACGTGCCGCCGCGCGCGTTCCTGTACTGGTTCCTGACTTCGTACTTCAACGGCTCGCAGGGCACGTTCCATGAAGTGCGTCTGGCGATCGAGAATAAGGGCCTGACCGACACCGACGTGATCGTGACGCTGTCTTCGGCGCTGCGTTTCATCGGCAGAGATATGAGAAACATGGACCCGGTCGACGTCATGGCGCTGTCGGACGCGCAGCTCGATCAGGTGAAGGCGCAGATAATCGTCGGTCTGTCGGCGCTGGGCGTGACTGTGCCGGATACGCTGTCCGAGGAACCGTCGAGCGCATTCGTTTACTGGGTGTTGCGTTACTACTTCACCGGATACTATACGCGCCTGAACGGCCTGGGCGACGAGATCCGCCGCAAGGGTTACGGCAAGAAGGATATGGTTGCGCTGCTCGCGGACGCGCTGAAGATTATCAGCGTCGACATCCGGAACATCCGCAGCGCGGAGATCATGACGTACACGGAAACCGCGCGGATCGAGATCGTGCGTTCTGTCTTTGAAGGCCTGGAGGAGCTTGGCATTCCGATCGACGAGGCATACAAGAAAGAGTCGACGCGGTCGATCCTGTACTGGTTCATCCATACCTATTATCCGACGCGCTGCACCGACTATGCCGAGCTGACGTCCGAAATCGCCGGAAAGGGTCAGGACGCCGCCGCGATGCATTCCCTGCTGTCCTCGGGACTTCAGAGCATCGGCAGGAACATCTCCTCGATGAAGGCTTCGGATGTGCTGAAGCTCTCCGACGATCCCAAGACGAACGAAGATCTGCAAAAGAATCTGGTCCTCTTCCTGGTCGCCGGCCTGAAGGCGCTCGGCGTGGAGTATGACAAGGTTTCGCACCCCGCGTCCGACGCGGACTTCCTGCTGTGGTTCGTGCGTACATACTACCTGACGGATCTTGTTACGGTGGAGTGCCTGCCCAAGGGCGACGCGGTGATCGACGCGGCGACGCAGACGATCACCTTCCAGCCGTCCGCGATCGGCAAGAAATCCGTGCAGGTACGCCTGACGGCCAAGAACGCGTCGGCGAACTGCGAGGCGATCAGCTTCTACGTCAGCGTTGTGGAACCGATCAAGCTGGATAAGACGAACGTCCGTCTGCGTTATAAGGATACGGTCCGCTTGCGCGCGAACGCGGAAGCGATCTGGGCATCCGAGAACGAGGACGTTGCGACCGTGGATGAAAAAGGTCACGTCGACGCGACGGGCAAGGGCAATACCAGGATCCTTGCGACGTGCGAAGAGACGGGAGAGATCGCCGTTTGCACCGTGGAGGTCTATTACGCATGGTGGCAGGTCCTGATCCGCATCTTCCTGCTCGGGTTCCTGTGGTATTGATGAATAAATAAAAAAGAGGGGCTGTCAAAACGACAGTCCCCATTTTTTTGCGTTATTCATCCAGCCATTTTTCGATCACCCGCACGACGCGCTCGGTCGCATGACCGTCGCAGGCCGAGGTCTGCGCTTTGCGGTAAGCCGCCTCGCGCTCGAAATCTCTCTCCCGCACGGCGCGTCGCAGCTCGGGCACGAAGCGGCTGCCGTCGGTGAACAGCCTGCCCGGCAGATCGTCCGGGTAGTTCAGGTAGAAGCCGCGTTCATAAACGTCGAAATCCGGGCTGTAAAAGAGCATCGGCATGCCCAGCACCGAGCCTTCGACGATCACGGACGAGTAGTCCGTCACCAACAGCGCCGACGCGCACATCAGCGTGAGCGTGTCTTCTTCCCGCGTCAGATCGAAGATGTGCCGGTACGGTTTGTCGACGAAGGTGTAGTCCACCGTCGGGTGCATGTGCAGCACCAGCGCTTCGCCGTCGTCAAGCTCGCCGTCGATGCGCCCGAAATCGAGCTGCGGGTCGAAACGCACGCGCTTGCCGTTCTTTTCGCGGAAGGTAGGGCAGTAGAGGTAGATCGTTTTGTCCCGAAGCTGCGGATGCCGCGCAAAGAATCCCTCGCGCGTCCGGCGCAGCCATTCGGGATCGTGCAGCTTGTCCGTGCGAGGCAGGCCGTAGGCGTGGATCTTTTCGATCGGCAGACGGAACGCCGTGACGAAATATTTGCGGCAGTCCTCGGCCGTCACGATCACGTCGTCGTACTGTTCGTGGATCGTATCGGGCGCGGGGAACACGTCGAATCCCATCTTTTTGAACCCGCCGCCCGCGTGCCAGATCTGAAACAGCTTCTGTTCGGGACGCAGCCGGACTTCCCGCAGAAACGGCAGATAGTCGTCCGTGACGACGACCTTGTGCGTCAGCAGCAGCAGCCAGATATACGGCCGCAGCCGGGGAGGCGTCGGGTATTTGTGCGCGAAGACGGTCTTCTTTGCGTCCAGCGCGTCATAGACGCACTGCGCGTTTTCGAGCAGCTTCCCGTCGGCGCGGATGGAAAAAAACAGCACGCGCCGCCGCAGAGGCAGCCGGCGGCAGAACGCCTGCCACAGCCGCAGCAGCGCACGGTAGATCTTTTTTAATGATCGCTTCAAAAAACCACACCTCTTCGGATACAAGCGGTATTGCCTATTTAGTATACCCAAAAAAGTGTGGTTTGTCAACGAAGGTTTATTCCGGCACGGATGCGTCGTTTATTCCAGCACGGACGCGTCGATCCAGCCGGTGACGAAGAGCGCGGCCGGACGGATGCCCGCAAAGCCGCGCCGGTCGGTGACGCGGCAGCGGCCGTTCACGGTCTGCGTGTCGTACAGATAGTACGTTCCGTTCAGCCGGCCCGAAGCGTACGGCGTATCGGACGACACGTACAGCGGCGTGTCCGCAAGCTCCAGCGCCATGCCGACATACGGCTCTGTGCTGCGCCGGGACACGGCCGGAAAGCCGTTGAGTCCGTTGCGGCGCATGATGGCGGGGTAATCCTTGTATGCCGCATCCAGATCGACCGCGCCGCGGATGCCGTTCACGCGGCCGGTCGCGGAATACTGCCACATCCCGAACGCGCCGGTATAGGTCGGCTTCGACGCCCACTGCGCCAGCCATATATCGTAGCGGCTCGTGACGGCGGTCGTCAGGACGTTTCGCAGGAAATCGAGATTGGAATACAGGCTCACGTAACAGCCGTTCTGTTCCATCGTCTCGCAGAACGCCTGCACGTTCGCCGAAAGCTTTTCTTTGCCCAGCTTTCTCTGCGCGGCAGTTTCCACGTCATAGACGATGGGGTATTCAAACCGCTTGCCGCGGATGAGCGCAAGGCAGTTGTGCGCTTCTTCGCGCGCCTGCTCGGGTGTGACGGCGTAGCTGAACAGATACGCGCCCACATGCACGCCTGCCGCTTTCGCGTTTTTGTAGTTTTCCAGAAAGCGGCGGTCGATCTGACTTTCATACCGGCCGTAGCCGCAGCGCAGGATCGCAAAGGTCTTGCCTGCGGCTTTGACTTTTTCCCAGTCGATCTCCGATTGATACTCCGAAACGTCGATTCCGAAAGTGGTGCTCATATTTTATCCCTCCCGCTATTCAATGTATGCGCCTGTCGCCGTGGTTGTAATAGTTTTTTAAATGATGGGCGATCTCGCGCAGATGCATCCGCTGGTGATACAGGTCCTGCAGGAACGCGCGCAGGCGGTACATCTCCTCCGTATCGCCGTTCTGCCGCGCGCGGCGCATCCTTTCGTTGCAGGACGCGATCTGCTGCGTGAGCAGACCGACGCTGTATATGTATTCTTCGGCAAGTTCACTCAATGTCTGCATGGGGATTCTCCTTTCAAAATACTGTCGGCGCTCACGTCGAAAAACGCGCTCAGACACAGCAGCTCCCGTGCATCGGGCGTCTGCGAACCGTCTTCGATCGCCTGAAGACGCGGCAGGGGAATGCGCGACGCGCCGGCGACAGCCTCCTGCGTCAGGTTTTCGCGCCGCCGCAGCGCGCACACTCGCGCGGCCAGATCGTCCGCGCGGCCGTATCTGGAAAGGGAGAGCACGAACGCCTCCCGCACGCACAGCGGCAGGAACGGCACATGCCGCAGATCGTGTTGGTACCGCACGACGTATTTCAGATACCGCCGGATGCGGCCCTCGGCGCGTTGAAGCGTGCGCGAAGCGGTGGCCTTGTTGGTGTGCATCCGCTCGGCGATCTCGATCAGCTGCATGTTTTCGTCGTAATGCATCCGGATGACGTCGCGCTCCGTGTCGGTCAGCTCTTCGTCGATGACCTGCCGCACCAGCACGGCCAGATCGACCGTTCGCCGTCGGCTGACGTATTCCGCCATATCCTCCGCCTTGGCGCGCTCCCAGCGCGCGTATGCAAGCTGTGCCATCGCCGCTTCCTCGGGCGTCGGCAGTTTGTCCCATTCCTTTTGCATCTCATCCCTTCTTTCTGCTCAAAAATCATAAAAGAACATTTGTTCCCTATGTAACTATAATAGCGAACAAATGTTCTTTTGTCAAGAGAAAAACGGAAAAGTTTACAATTAAAAAACCCGGCAGCGCAAAGCTGTCGGGCAGAGTTATAGGCTTTTTCGTATCATTCTTTTTTGCTGCCTTGGGTAAACGCCGCGTTTGTGTATCCGTCCTCGTCTTCGAGATCCTTTCGCCACAGGGCGTACATTTTTTCGTAAACGGATTTGTCGATCGTCGGCGTGCCCAGCGAAAAAGTCGGCAGCAGGGCGTCTCCCGCGATCTTGGGATCGGTGCAGGCCGTATCATCGCGCCATTTTTCCCGTTCCGCTTTATCCCGCAGATCCGGGATCTCCACGCTGACGCCGCCGCGCAGGATGGAACGGTACGCAAACATGCCGGGCAGGGACATATCCAGCGCTTCATACACGTCGATAATATCCGCATCGTCGTCGCCGAGGATCTTCTGCACGAAGTTGTACATCGAATAATAGTCCGAGCCGCCGTGACCGAACGCGGCGCTTTCTTCCGCGTGCTGCTCCGTCGGATTATAGCGCAGGACGTCGTGCGGCGCATATTCGCCGGAATACGCGTCCGCATTGAGATACACGCGCTCTATGCCGCCGTCGTCCGCGTCCTCGCGGGCGCACTCCATCCTGCCGTGCGAGCCGTAAACCGAATACCAGATCGAGTGGTTGTACAGTCCGCCGTGGACGCTTTTGACGATCCCGCCGTTTTCCAGCGTCACCATCTCGATACCGAACGAGCCGGCCTTCGAGCCGGTGCGGCGACGCCTTTCCGTTTTGGTCCCTTCAAGGCCGATCACGGAAACGGGACGCAGACCGGTGATGTGGATGATCGGACCGAGCGAGTGCGTGCAGTAAAACGTGGAATAGATATTGTTGCGCCAGTGATCCTCTTCGCCGTACGTGATGCTCGGCCAGATCGACTCGCAGTTGTGGATGTATTCGGCCTCGCCGTATTCAAAATCGCCGATCTTTCCTTCTCTGTACAGACGGCGCATTTCATACGGCGCGGGCATATAGCAGTAGTTTTCGCCGTAGGCATAGACCTTTCCGGTCGCCTCCACGGTCTCGACCAGCTCGACGGCTTCCTGCATGGTCTGCACAGGCAGCACTTCGGAAAAGACGTGCTTGCCGGCTTTCATGGCTTTGATCGCGAACGGCGCGTGTTCGGTGGCGTAATTGGCCAGCACGACGGCGTCCATATCGTGTCGGATGAAGTCTTCAAAGTCTGTATAATACGTGATATCCGGGTCGTTCAGCGCGGCCTTCTGACGCTCCAGACCCTCGATCCACTTGTCGCAGATGGCCACGACCTTCGCATTGTCCGCGTTCTCACAGTAGTTTATCATGCTGGCGCCGCGGTATGCGCCCATAACGCCGATCCTGACTTTTTCCATACTGCCGCCTCCGATAGTTTTATTTCAAATACTTGTCCGCGCACCGGAAGAAAAGCTCCATGATCTTTGACATGGACGCCTTATCCTCGCAGCCGTGACCGGAATTCGGGAACGAAACGAAGGTATGCTCCACGCCATACGCCGTCAGCGCTTCGTCCAGCTCGAGCGAGTTTTGATATGAGACGATCTCGTCCTGCTCGCCGTGGCCGAAGACGGTAGGGACGGTATCTTTTCCGACATACCGTACGGGTGAATACTTCTGCAGCGCCGGTCTTGCGGCATCGAAATCCTCCGGAAGGATTGTATACTGCACGCCGCGGCTGATGACGCCGCGGAAGAAGTCCGCGCCGACAGCCTTCGCGATGCTGTTTTCCTGTGAGTAATAATACGCGTCCTCCAGGTCAGTCGGACCGCAAAGCTCCACCACGCAGACGGGCTTCACGGGCGCGGCGTCTTTCCTGGTATAGGCATACAGCAGCGAAATGTGCCCGCCCGCGGACGTGCCGGTCAGCAGCACTCTGTCGAAGCGGACGCCGTACGCCTCGCCTTTGGCCTTGATCGCGGCAAGCGCAGCGGTGACGTCGTCCAGAATATCCGAAAAACCGACCGTCTCGGAAACGAATCTGTAATTCATACAGGCGGCGGCGAAGCCTTTTTCTTCGCTCATGCGCATGAGTGATTCGGTGTATTCGTCTCGGCTGCCTCCGATCCATCCGCCGCCGTGGATGCACAGGACCAGGCCGGCGCTGCCCGAAGCGCTTCGGGGGATCGCCAGGTCGTACGTTTGTCTGACGTCGCGCGTGTCGGCGTAATGCTGATCGAGGAAGATCCGGTTATGCGGAAAATACCGGATATATCCGGAGAACAGGACGTTGAAGAATCCGAGAATGGCCATAAAAAACGCACCGATCCGTTTGAACACCGTATCACATCCTTTTTATCTGCAATGCCCGAGCGCGTATTGCGTCTCGTCGTCGGTGAAGCCTGCGTCGGTCAGACGCTCAAGCAGCGCCTCGTCCGTGATATCCGGATCGTCCTGCAGCGCGGCTTTGGCGAAAAGCACGGCTTGTGCTTTCCAATCCGCACCGCAGTGATCCGCCGCGTATACGGCTTCCGACTCGGAGAAGCCGTGTGCCTGCAGCTCCCCGATGAGCCGGCTTCTGGAACAGGCTGCCTGCTCGAGCTGCTCTTTGGCGAGCGCCGCGGCTTTTTCGCGGACGCTCGTCTGCACGAGCGTGGGCGCCGTCAATGTGACCGGCTGCGTCGTGGTCTGTATCGCCGGCGCGGTCGTTTCCGCCTCCGTGACCGTCGTCGCGGAAGGCTCCGTTTCCGGCGCGGCGGTCGTATAAGAAGAATAGTAGTACGATCTTGTCGTCGTCCGCGCGGTGGATTTCTTCGTCGTTTTCACTGCGGTAGTATCCGGCAGATCGGACAGGTCGTCCAAATCGTCTTCGTCCGGGATGTCGTCTTCGACGGGTGCGGCTTCCCATTTGGCGGTCGTTTCGGACGCCTCTTCGGTCGTTTCGGCTTCGGACGGCGCCTCGGTCGTCGGCTCCATTTTCCGGATCAGCGAATGCAGCAGTTCGCCCTCGCCGTAGACCGCGACGGCGTCGTCGATCAGCCGCCTCGCGGCGTCATAGTCGCCGTCTTCGATCAGCTTGTTCGCGGCGTTGTAGCAGGACATGACCTCTGCGGAGACGTCGGGCTTTTTCCGGCACGAAGCAAATGCGAGACACGTCCAAGCCGCAAGGCACACGATGGCGATTCTTTTCATTTTGACGACCTCTTTAACGTAATTTTGTATCATGGATATAGTAGCACATTATCCGCAGGAAAACAACCGGTATTTCGGCTGTTCCCATGTTTGTTTTTTAAAACGACCTGTCGCTGTCGGGCCCTTGCAGGCGGAACAGCGGCAGGTCGTTCGCTTTGTCCGTTTTGCTCCTCTTGAGTTTTCAGCGGCATCGTGCGGCAATTACTTTTTCTGGGTCAGCAGGTGCCAGATATACGTTGCTACCGCCACGACAGCGGAGACGATGACAGCCCAGATGGATTTCGGATCCGGGTTGTCCACGACCGGAATACGGGGGCCGATCACGTCCGCAAACACGGCGAAGCTCGTCAGCAGTCCGACGCAAACAGTACAAAAGAAAACACTGATTTTTTTCATGGCTTTTCCTCTTTTCTGTGGGATTCTGTAAGAAGATATACTGAGCACAACGCCGGCAAAAATGCAGCCGTTGAGCAAAGCGGACATAAGAAGCAGACTGTGTCGGCAGGGCGGTCCGCCCGCAAAAGAGAACCGACTGCGCATACAGTATACCCGATTTGAATGCATCTGTCAAGAAGAAGCCTGCAAAAGCGCCTGCGCGTCAATATCCCCGCGCCAGAGACACGAGCCGCTGCGCTTCGTTGTAATCGCTCTGACTGATGATCGACCTGCCGCCGCTGACAAGGGCGTTGTATCGTCATAGGTCGAGTTGTCGGTGACAATCCAAACGGCCGCCTGCCGGATGTTGTACGGCGTATTGTTTTCCGCAAAGAGTTTGACGAGATTCTGCAGCGCGGCGTTCGACGTATAGCCGACGGTATAGCCTGCGCTCTGGTTTGGTATGGCACGGTGAAGATTCATGCAGGCCGTCGGCAGGTTCTTGGTCGTTTTTTTACCGGGAGACAGGTAAAACGTCGACGAAGACGTGACGAGCATATTCTGGTTGGACGTTGAATTTGCGACGAAATACGTTCCGGCAGGGATGGTCACGGCGATGTATTCGTTTGAAAGGTTTTTCACTTCGATCCGTCCGCTGTCGATCGACGACATGACGATTTTTGTTTCGATGTCCCCTCGGTTGGTCGCTTCGTTTAAAGAGCACTCGGGCGCCTTGACGCCGCAAACGGTGCATCTGCCGGACGAAAACGTATGCGGCAGCGTCGTGTCTTCGCTCAGATTGCAGCGCGTTCAGGTCTTCGGCTGTTTGCGTGTGGCGGCTGTCCGGAAATGTCCCGGAGCGCCTTCACTGAAATACCATACTGCGTTATTCAATTCAATGAGCTTTAAGAATAAAAAAACATTTATTTTTTTTGATGTCAAGCCAACAGTATGCTATACTGTTTTCAGATCAACTAACCTGAAAACAGGAGAGACAGCATGGAAAAGTTCACGCAAAGCAAAGCGGAATTCGAAGCGCTTGTGCAGTTTGTGGAAAACAGCTTTCCGGAATCGGAACGCAGCGAAGCGCGTTCGCAGCTAACTTTATTCTGTACCGGCGCTATTCTGAAGATCTGGGGCAGCAACACGCTGTATGCGCCGGATTACGCAACGCTTTTTTCGACGCTGTTCGGCACAACGTATACCATCGAACAGATCGTGACGGCGATGAGCTGCTGCGGCGATCCGGAACGGCGTCTTCAGGTCCCGGCCTTCTTCGGGGCGCTTGTACGGAAAGACGCCGGACAGAACAGTTCCCTTGCCTCGGTCTTTATTCAGAAACTGAACGCATTTCTGGTCGGCGCATCCATGATCAACGGTGATTTCACGCTGGAAGAAGCGACGTGCCTGACGCAGATCCTGACCGAACTGATCCGTGTCGCCGGACGGTCCGGCGTGCGTGTGCAGACGCCGACCGATCTGATGGGAAGAGTGACGCCCGTGATGCCGGAAACATATCTGCAGAACGATGCGCTGGTCGAAGCGGTACGCAGGAAAAAGACGGGACGCGATCAAAACCCTCCGAGATCCCCGAAAAACGACCGGCCGGAGAATGAGACGGAGGACGAAACAGATTCGGACGAGCCGGAGATCAAGCCCGTGATCACCAATGCGTCGGAGAAAGAAGACGAAACGATCGAGAGCCTGCTGGCGGAACTGGATGGGCTTGTCGGTCTGGATGGCGTCAAGCAGGACGTACACAGCCTGATGAATTTCATCAAGGTCACGCAGATCCGCGCACAGCGCGGCATGAAGGTGCCGACGATCTCCTATCATCTCGTTTTCACCGGCAATCCCGGCACCGGCAAAACAACGGTCGCGCGGCTGGTCGCAAAGCTGTATTACCATATGGGTATTCTCTCGCAGGGGCAGCTTGTGGAAACCGACCGCAGCGCATTGGTCGCCGGTTACCTCGGACAGACCGCCATCAAAACGCAGAAGGTGATCCAGAAGGCGCTGGGCGGCGTGCTGTTCATCGACGAGGCGTATTCTCTGACGAACGCCAACGACGACAGCTACGGCAAGGAAGCGATCGAAACGATCCTCAAGGCGATGGAGGACCATCGGGACGAACTGGTCGTGATCGTTGCGGGGTACACGGGCCTGATGCGGCAGTTCATCGAATCCAACCCCGGCCTGTCTTCCCGGTTCAGCAAATACTTTGAATTCCCGGACTATACGGGCGCGGAGCTTCTCGCGATCTTCAAACGGTTCTGCGCCAAGAACGGATATACGCTCGATCTGCCGGCGGAAGCCAAACTGCTGGAAACCTTCGACGCGCTGTACGAAAAGCGGAACGAACACTTCGGCAACGCGCGCACCGCACGGAACATCTTTGAAAAAGCGATCAACGCGCAGGCGAACCGCATCGCGATGCAGGCGGCGTTTACCGACAGCGATCTGGAGTCTGTGACCGAAGCGGATATTCTGGAAGCGATCGGAGGTGTCGTTTGATGCGTGCGCAATCGTTTTATGACTGGCTGTTGAATGAATTGCAGACGGCACGCGCCGCGCTGCTCGGATTGTACGTGACGCGGGACGAGCTGCTGTACGAGCAGGCGCCCGCACTGCGCAGACGCTACATGGAAGTCATCGGCAAAGAGGAAGACGCCGTGCTGCAGGCGGAACTGGAGACCGCGCTGTTGCGCCGGAAAGCGGAGATGATCCAGATCGCCGTCAACCGCCGGGAACCGATCGACCTTCCCAAGATCGAACTGGCGCTTGCCGAGGAGCGCGAGGCGATGATCGCATCCGTGGAAAGCGCCGATCGTACGCTTGAGGAACTGCCGGAACTCACGGAAGAACATCAGAGACAATTGCATGATCTGTATCGGGACATTACCCAATCGTTCCATCCGGCCCTGCATTCGGATTTTACGCAGACGCAGCGCGAACTGTATGAAAAAGCCGTCTACGCCTACAAGATGCAGGATGTGCAAGGCATGCAGATCATCTACGATCTGCTTTTTCCGCAGGATGGGATCAATTTAAATATAGAAATGACGATCGAGATCCCTGAAAACTCTGATCGGAATTCTTTGGAAGAGCTGCGTCAGGAGTATGCCGAAGCCGCAAGCGAGCTGTCGGTGGATTACCGTCTTGCAGAACAGGTTTATCCGGCCTTCATTCCGTTGGAGGAAGACGCTGTTGTGTCTGCGTTCCTCCATGATTGCATCGAGAAACAACATGCCGTTCAACAGGAGATCGAAACGGTCCGTGCGGCATTTCCGTTCAACGCCGCCGCAACGCTCGACAGCCCTAAAAAGACGGCGGACTATCTCGCACAGCTTCAGGTTCGCGCTATGAATTGCCGTATGGAAAAGGCGCAGCTTGAGAAAAAGATCCAACGACTGACGGAGGCGATCCGGAATGGCTGATCCGCAAAAGATACAGCAAGGTATGCCGCTTCGTTCGGGTTACTTTGACAGCGAGGCTTTTGCACGCAAGAGTCATTCGATCCTTGTGCTGAAAACGGGAATTGCGGGTATGCAGTTCTATGTGGACGAGGGGAGCGAGGAAGAGCGGCAGATTTTGGAAAAGCTCACGCCCGGCACGGAGCTCCGGTTGTTTCGGGATCCGGACAACGAGCATGACCGGTGGGCGATCTCCGTTTATACGACCGAAGACCGTGAGCTCGGTTATGTAACGCGATTCAAAAACGAGACGATCGCACGCCTTATGGATGCCGGCAAGGTGTTCCACGCGTTTGTGGACGAAGTGCCGGAGCCTCCGAAAGATGAAACCGAAAGACGCCGCACACGCGCACATACGGAAGATTACAAGCTCCCGTTCTCCATTTACATGGACGATTAATCGAACCGGAAGATCACGGGACGCAGGCAGAATACGAAAAGGCGCTTGAGGCAGACGGTTCGGACGCCTCCGCGTCCCGACTCGGCGGAAAGAAACATCCGGCGCAGACAGGTCCAAAACGACCTGATCCGTGCCGGATCTCTTATTATCAACGGTTTCGGTATGGAAATGAAGGTCAGCGCGGCGTCCTTGCCGCCGAGGACGCATCCGGATCGAGCAGGTTTTCTCTGCGGATCAGTCCCTCCAGCGTCGCGGCGATCATATAGTGGCCGAGATCGTTCGGGTGTGTTCGGTCCGTGGTGCAGAGCGCCGGGTCCGCGTCCCCGAACAAGGTCAGTCCGTCGAGGAAGTACACGTTCCGGTCGCCGCCGCGCCGTGCGTTTTCATAGGTCGTCCGGATGATCGCGGTACGCTCCGCCGTCTCGGCCGTATCGTCCGCGGGACGGCTCGTCATGATAACGGGCGTCAGGGGATCCACGGACCGGAACAGACGAAAAAACGCCTCATGCGTCTGCCGCAGATGCTCCGCGGTCGGCGCGTTGTGATCGTAGTCGTAAAAGAAGATCGACTTCGGAACAGCGCCCAGATGCAGTGCCAGCTCCGGCTCGCCCATCGCGTTGCCGGAGGCGCCGAAGTTATAGAAGTCCGCGTCGAACAAACGGGATAATAGAGAAGGATACGCCAGAAACGACGAAGTATGACCCTGCTGCGTGATCGACGATCCGTAGAAAACAAAGGGAAGAGCGATCCGGTGCGGCGTCGGCTTCTCCAGCGCCGCGCCGTCCTCCAGATAGACGCATACGTCTTCTACCGTAGGATTCTGCGGAAAGAATACGGTCACGTCGTTCATCCCGTCGTTGCCGAAGTCGGCATAGATCGTCTCGTCCTTGTACGGTTCGTCTGCGCTCAGCAGCGCCGCGTAGGCCGCCCGGTCATACGGTCCGACGAACGCGTAGGCCGTGTTGGCCTGATAGAACGACATGCCCCTGTCGACAAACTGATTGGACAGACGCAGTTGTACACGGATGCGTTTGCTGTCCGTGCGGAATCGCAGACGCGCGCCGACGCTCTTTCGGTCCGCAGTCGACAGCCGCGGATACGCAGAGACGATCTCGTCCGTATACCGGCGAAAACGCCCGTGGCCTTCAAAACCGTACAGCCCTTCGATTTGAAGTCTGTTGTCTGTTAAGCCGATCTTTTTCATTTTTCTGTCTCCGTTGATCACATGTACGGCGTTTTCCGATATGCCGTGCGCGAAACTGCTTTTGTCTGTAACCACTCATGCGCGAGCACGTATGCTTTTTTGCCGTTTTGCGACATATAGGAGCTGTGTGTTTCGCCCGTGAGGATCGCCATTTCGCTTGACGGGATATGCGAAGCGAGATAGACGGTATCGGATACCCACAGGATGTCAAACTGACCGCTGACGATATAGGCGGGGCAAGTGATCTGCGCGAGATACTCCGGCGTCAAGTCCGGCAGCGTCAGCATCAGATCGTTGAGCTTGTCGTGATGAAACAGATTCCGTATCGCCACGCCGAGAGGGAAGTACGGCTTGAACATTTTCGGATGCGAATTCGCGCCGCAGGCAATGATCGCGCCGGGGACGTCGGGGTAGTCTGCGGCGAGCGTGATCGCGTTGATCGCGCCGTCGCTGTGTCCCATGACCACAGGCTTTTGAATCGCCAGCGCATCAATGAATTCCTTGAGATCCTTGGCCATGAGATGATAGGTGATCTCGCCGGGATCGCTGCTGCTGCCGTGGCAGCGGCTTTCCGGAACATAGACCGTGTAATCGTTCGCAAGATAAGCCGCAGCTTCACGCAGGGAATCCGCGTTTCCGCCGTTGCCGTGAATGAGCAGCAGCGGCGGTTTGTCTTTGCCGTACACTTTGTAGTGCATCCGCACTTCGGACAATTGAACATAATCGTCTGTTTCTGCCTGTGCAGCAGGCGCAGGCAGATCGGACGTTCTGAGCGTCTTTGCGTTGTATTTGGCGGGATGGACGAGAAAATCCGCTTGCGAAGCCAAGCCGCCGAACAGCATAAGAAAAGACAATAAGACATTCATAACAGCAGTCATATTTGCGAAAACATAATCTCCGTAGGATTATCTGCGAAAAGATGATCTGATTTCTTTGAGAATAAATCGACGCAGGTGTCTTCCAATAAGCCCTGATCTTGCTCCGAATCCAAGAATCCCTGCAGCAATATCCAGCATACGAGAGGTTTCTTCAGCCTCTCGTTCTTCCTTTTTTTGTTGCATCTCAACTTCTCTTACATGTTGTTCTTCCTCAATTTGCTCTTGTTTTGCTTGTCGTATCGCATCTGCAAGAGAGGCGCCACAGTGCGGGCAGATTTCTTTGTCCTCTACTTCAACGTAGGAATCACAGTATGCACATATTCACATATTACTTTCATCGGTTTTGCCCTCTTCTTAATGAATGATTAATAACTCCTTTATGATGACTAAGACCATCCTGCGCTTGATTTCGTCTGCGATTTGAACCAATCGTTCAGCGAAAGAAGTAGTGTATCAACAATTACAAAAAAGCGGAAAACTCAGGCTTCACGCATCGTATAGAGTTTATCCCGTTCAATAAGGCTGAGCATGATCCGCACATATTCCGGGTCGAATTGTGTGCCGGCGCACCGAACCAATTCGTCATGCACTTCTTCCTGCGACAACTGCTTGCGATAACTGCGGTTGGAGGTCATCGCATCATACGCATCCGCCACAGAGATGATCCGTGCCAGTTCGGGGATCTCCTCTCCCGCCAGTCCTTCCGGATAACCTGAGCCGTCGTAACGCTCATGGTGATACTTGGCGGCGACGCTCAGATACGGAGAATCCTTGATCTCAGAAAGGATCTGGCTGCCGATCGTGGTATGCGATTTTATGATTTCATACTCCTGCGGCGTCAGCACGCCGTCCTTATTGATGATATGATCCGGAATACCGATCTTGCCCACATCATGCAGCAGCGCGGCATAATACACCCTCTCACATTCTTCTTCGCTTTTGCTGCTGAGCGACGCAATTTCTTTTGCATACGCGGCGACCCTTGCGGAGTGTCCGTGGGTATAGGCGTCCTTGGCGTCGATCGCGTCCACAAGTGCGATCGCCGTCTCGACGAACAGTTTCTGTGTGTGCGCCCGCTCCTGCTTCAAAAACTCGACTTCGCGCTTTTGTGCCTGCGCGAGGCGATGATTCGTATCAAACAGCGTGAGCATATAGAGCAGAACGACCATGCCGACGATAGCCATGTCCGTAATATAAATCCCGTAAGCAAAAAACTGAATGATCGCGGCGACCAGCGGGATCAGAGGGAACAGCATCAGCGTGATCCACATTTTGATCCTGGTCTTTTTGCGCAATTGGATGATTACCGTAAACAGCAGCAAAATGGACAGCAGCGGAAAAACATAACTGATCGGATACAAAGCGGAACGATGGTACCGGTTTTGCTCGTCGAACGTGTAATACAGCCCTGTAAAAGGCGAAATCAAGACAAGAAGCTCACCGACGACCGAGAGATAGGAGACTACATTCAGACGTTTCGGAACAGGTTGTTTCAAATCGACACGGACATAGTCCATCAAGAACAGAGTAAAGGAATGAACAACCCAGATCGTCGTCAGATAAACAAGAAAATTGCAGATCCTGACCACCCAGTATCCGGTGGGCGTTGTCACGCCGAAATAGTATTCGCCGAGGATCTCCGAGATCAGCAGCATCATCGCGCTAAGCGCCATTATGATCTGCGAAGTCTTTCTGTGCCTGGACGGGTATTTGGTGATGAACGCAAAAACAGCAATAATACCGCAGATCCCGCTGAGCACAAGCATGATCTGCGTTTGATAAGTTCTTAAAAACAGCGTCAAGTGAATCAACTCCCGATCCGGTATGCGTGTCTTCAAACGAAAACAGACAGCCGGCAAGGTCCGGATATGTATTGATTTTGTATATTATAACAGGAAATCCATAAAAACTCAAGCCTTTTTTTGTGCAATTGCAAAAAAAGAAAAGACAAAGCCGATATTCTGTAATTTTACAAAAATGTCGACTTTGTGAAATGGCAGAGTACGCCTATTTGGATACAATGCCGTGAAACATTTTTTTAATTTTCTCTGCAAACGTCAGCAACGGTACGGGCAATTTTGTCTGCAAACGTATGCAAGACTGAACCCCCCTGCGAGGTAAACGTCAGCGTGAGTAAAACCGTTTTAGGCTATGCCGCGATCCAGCCGTAACCCTGGACGGCCATGTCGATGAAATGCGTCAGTATCAGATTGATTTTGGCCGCGAAAGTATCTTTGTCGTACGAAACCGGAAGGTCGGCGTCCAAAGACGTTTCGATCGCCGTTTTGACTTTGGCCAGCGGCTGCTCATCTTTATACCAGTCCACGACCAGCAAGTCTTCTTTTTCCTCTGTGAGCTTTTTGAACAGATGCTTTGCCGACAGTTTGACTTTCTGTTCCTCTTCCTTCGTCAGCTTTTTTCCGGAGATCAGCAAGTCAAATATTTCGAGTTCTTCTTCCGTCAGACCTTCCGCGTCTGCTCGTTTCTCTTCGGCCTTCAGATCCTCGATCAGCTGCAAAAGCTGCTCATATCAAAATGCGTATACTCTCTCCTTGTGATTATGCCTCGCTGCAGCAAAACCTTCGCCTGCGCCATGATGCTCTTGTAGGCCAGCAGCGACCTGAATAGATCCTTATTCACGTTCGCCACCAGCCCTTCGCGCAACTTGATAGTATTTCATCGAACAGTACTTCTGCCGCTTATTCGACTGCACGGTGAACGCCTTGCCGCAGGTAGGACAAACGCGGTGGTATTCCGTCCGCTTCGCCCGGTTGATCTGCCACCAGCGGGTATAGCAGATACGGCTGCAGAACTGTTTCTTTCGCCCGCGGGTTGTGGGGCGGAAAGGTTTTCCGCAAAGAAGGCAGGTATCGGTTTCTGTGCCTGACTCCTTGACAATCTCCGGTTCTGCCGCATCAGTGTTCTCCGCATCCGGTCGCTTATTCCGGCTGCAAACTGTTTTGACCGTCCCGACGGGCAGGTTGAGCTCCGTTGCGATTGACGTAAAAGAGGCGCCGTTTTCTCTCATTTTGATGACATCTTTTTTCTCTTGTTCCGTCATGTGTTAAACACTCCCTTCATTATTACGTCGTCGAGAACGGCAAAAATTAAGTCACCCGGCACAAAGAAGATGAAATAAATAATAAAGTCTGCAAGACTGAAACCCCCAAGAGCAATAACGTCTGCGTGAGTGAAACCCCCATAAAAATAAAGTCAGCGTGAGTGAAACCCCCTGTAAAAAAACGTCTGCATGAGTGAAACCCCCATTGAAACCCCCTTGAAACCCCCAAGCGGCGTATTTGTGAAACCGGTTTCAAATCTGACCGTGAAACATTTTCGGCGAAAAACAAAAAAAGCGCAGGACAGCCTCAAAAAAGACCATCCTGCGCATGATTTCATATTCAGTTTTAGTCCGCCAATCACCGGAAACCGTTATGTATCAACGATTGCAAAAATAAAAGCGGAAGAACTACATTGTATCAAAATAGTCCTTCCGCTATGGCAGAGTACGCTTATTTTGATACAATTAAAACCCTTTGCTGTGAAACCTTTGCACTACATTTGCACGAGATTTGCGCTATATTTGCACTACATTTGCACGAGATTTGCACCACATTTGCGCTACATTTGCACGAATAGAATTAGTCTGCCTGGTTTTTTCGTCAGGCTGGTTTGCTTTTGTTCATCATCACCACATGACTTCTATTCTTCCATTGCACTCTGTGGTTCCAAATACGATTAGCCTGCAAGAAGAAGGCTTTTAATTTTCCGTATGATAGAGTTGCGGATCTGAATCAGCGCGGAAGTGTTTTCGCTTAATTCGCTATAGAACTCTGCTTTTTCCGTATCGCCTTGAATGGTTCCCTCAAAAACGCCATCCATGATACGTGAGCTCACGCGTTCTGCAACCGCAGCTTCATAAGCGCTCTCGCTGCTGTTCTGAACATTTGATTGCAGATCCTGGTCGCTGCTCAAATCAGAAATAATGCTTCCGATTTCTTCCTGCGCATTTGCATAACGGATATTGAACCTCTCAACGATTTCATCAATGGTCGATTTCGTTCTATCCGCCGTTGTAACATCCGTAGAAACGCCCTCAAATGCCTGATCTTCTGTATGCAGAATAATGGAGAAATCCTCAATCGCCAGTTTTGTGGAATACTCAACCAGATCAACCAATTCTGCTGCATCAATATTCGGTGTGACCTCCTGCTCATAAAGCACATTGTACAAAACGTCAAACACAACTGCCAACTGCTCCATATCCGCATTCCACACATTGAAAACAGCAGAAATGTAATAGAAGAGTTTTACGAACTTTTTTAACTCTTGAACGAATTCTTTTTTTCGTTCCGGTTCCAATGCACGGTATTTCCGAGAGACACCGGCAAACAGTGAAGATATCTCCCCGCTATTCTCTGCCTCAGATGAAATCAGCTCATAGATTCTTTGCACATCCAACAATGTTACAACGCAGTAGTCCAAAATATGATCTCTTTTCCCGAAGAGAATGTTGGGGTCCGTCTCATTTTCGGTCGGCAAATACAATTCACCGCCGTAATACTCCGTGAAGAATGACTGAATTGCATTCGGGGAGTTGATAAAATCCATCACAAAGGTTCGCTTGTTTTTGGACGGTCTATTCAATCGGGAGATTGTTTGAACGGCCTTAACAGCACTGTTGAGCTTTTTGTCAATATACATGACGCAGAGCGTATCTTCGTCAAAACCGGTTTGCAGTTTATCTGCAACGATAATAATGCGGCAATCATCATTCTTGCGGATGATTGATTTCAGATCATACGGACCGCCCTGTTCAGCAAAATCCCGATTCATCTGTTCTTCGGTGAACTTTACGCCATCCAGCTCTATGGTTCCGGTAAAAGCAACACATGCCCGGAATCCGCCGCCATGCTTTTTCAGGTATTCATCCACAGCAAGTTTATAGCAAACCGCATGTTTCCGGGATGGCGTAATAATCATAGCCTTGGCTCTGCCTCCAAGCCAAGCCGCACGACGCTCCGTGAAATCTTTCAGCATGATCTCTGTTTTCGTCTGAATCACTTCATCGGAAGTCGTTACATAGCTCAATATCGCAGCCTGCGCTTTTGCACTGTCATACTCGGTGTCGTCTTCTTTCTTCTTTTCAATACGGAAGAAGTCCTGATACGATGTGTAGCAAAGCAGCGGATTCAGAATAAAGCGTTCCTCGATAGCCTGCTTCATGGAGTACTTATCGAAATACGTTTTGCCGATTTCTGTACGTGTTCCGAAAAGTTCCATGGTTTCTTTTTTAGGCGTTGCGGTAAAGGCAAAGTAGCTGACATTTCGTGTGTTGCGGATCGCGGCGCCGTCACGGATCAACTGGTTTTGCCCGTCTTCCAGATCATCATAAATATCATCCAACTCGACAGCGTCTTTCAGCGATTTGCCGGTCAGCGTCTCCGATGCTTTGGACATGGACTTGCCCGCGGTTGAGGAATGCGCCTCATCAATAATGATGGCATAATTGCGATCCTCGTGCTGTTTGATTTCGTTCAGAATCGGGCGGAACTTCTGCAGCGTCGTGACAATGATATACCCGCCGTTATTCAGCATCTTCAGCAAATCTTTGGACGTGGTGTCGATATGCTGTGCAACGCCCTTTTGCCCGTCAACGTTCAAAAGCTCCGTTCCGAGCTGTCCGTCAATGACGGTACGGTCACTGATTACAATCACGGTGTTGATGTCCGGATGATTGATTAACCGTTTGGCGAGCCAGGCAATCGTTTTTGTCTTGCCGCTGCCGGCGCTGTGCCAAATCAAATAGCGTCCGCCAACCCCTTTATCCTGCACGTCCTTCTCGCAGCGCAGAACGGCACGGAGCTGATGGTAGCGCGGGAAGATCATTTTGCCCTCGTCGTCAATGAACATAAACTCCCGGATGATGCGCAGCAGCATATCCTTTTGGAGGATGTTTTCCCAAACATAGCAGGTGCTGTGTTTGTCCGGTACGACGGGATTGCCCGCGCCTTCGTCTTCGGATCCGCGGTTAAAGGGCAGGAAGCGCGTGTCTTTTCGATCCAGCCGCGTGGTCAGGAAGGCGACCAGCTCGTCCATCGCGAAGTACACTAACGTGCGGCGATTGAAGGAGAAAACCAGCTCGTCCGGATTGCGCGTCGTTTTAAACTGCTTGGTGCCTTCAAATACCGCCTTTTGTCCGGCGGTCTGTTTTTTCAGCTCGATCATCACAATCGGAATTCCGTTGAGAAAAATTGCAAGATCCACACGGTATGGATCGTCTTTATCCTCATAGCTGAACTCTTTGCGGACGGAGAACACGTTTTTTTCGTAAAGCGCAAGTCCCTCCTGCATGGACGACAGCCCTGCCTTAAAATAGGCAAGGCTGAATTTTGTGCCGCTGGCGTAGTCTTCCACCCATTCGTTCAGGGCAGTCAGCAAACCGCGGTTTTCTATTTTTTGACACAGCAGCTCCACATACCGTTCCCGATAGCGGGAACCGTATGTCTCCTTGAACCTGCCCAGTTCATCCGCCTGCGTGGCTTCCAGAAACGCAAACAGCTTGCCCACGTCAAGCGCGTGCTTGCAGTCGTAGTCCGCTTTCTGTCCTGCCACATAGCCGTGCGCAAGGAAATAGTCATAGATCTCATCCCGGAATGGATTTTCCCGAAGATCTTTTTCTGCCATAATAATTCCTCCTTTGTCCGCCGAAGTCTGGCACCTTCGGAGGCGGGGAATAGTTATCCAATTTGTCGTAATATATCACGGACGATACTGGAGATACGGTCAATTTCAATTTGCGGAAGTACTCCTGTATGCATTACAATATTTCGTGCCATTTCCAGATCATCCATACGAGAAGAAAGCCATGCCTGACTTGGAATAATATCGGAGAAATCATCCCAATTATCAATGATTAGTTGTCCTAAATTCCCAAGCATTGTGTATCCAATTTCCGAATCTGAACGGCTGGAAAAGAATTTGTTCTTTTCTTCTTTATCCTTTAGTGTTTTTACTGCTTTCTTGATTCTTGAACTGACTTTTTCTTCCCACCAATCTAATCCATAACGCTCAGACATCCGTTCTACAATGAATTTTCGCAAGGTGTTTTCAATGCAGAAAATAGCCTGATACACAGAAGCCATATCTGTGGCATCATGCCAGATGCGAGGACTAAAGTCGGCTTCCACCACACGGGTCACCTGCTGAAAATCCCCTGAAGCAGAAACGGAAATACCTTCTTTTTGAAGTGCATCAAAAGAATCTTGAAGCAACAATCCATTGAATACAAATTGCCTTAATACCTTTTCTTCCATGAAATACTCCCCATAATCACATAAGCAGGTTTTCTTTCAGACTCTTGAAAATGGTGTTATATACAGAAATATCGTTCGTCGCAGGAAGATGAATCTGAATATTGTAGTGAAATTCGCTTGACCGAAGAGCAACTGGAGCGGAGCAAGTCGGCACGGGATCATCACTATTGTTTTCTTCCTGAGATGGTGTAGTGACAATGTGAGTAAAATCCGCAATAGAACATAATGTCTTAAAGGTATTATAGATCCTACCAACGCCGTCTGCATCTTTACCTGTTACCCTGCTGATAGCCCCTTTGATTTCTGTTTCAGGTGCTTTATGTATCTCGGTGTTGATAGCATACAGTTCGGAGTACAGTTCCTTGATTTGAGCTGCAAGAATGTACTTCGTTGAAGTCGCATCCTTGAGTTGATCATAAAGAGTTGTAGGGGTGCCGTCATCGGCAAAAAAGCCGAGTTTTTTAAAAAGCGGAATAAACGCTCTGTCGTTTGTACTTGTAAAGCCAAGAGTTCTAAGTACTTCAATAGTAAACTTTTGGGGACGTGCCGCTTGTTGGATTTTTTCAATAATCGGTGCGATTTTGTTGTTAGATACCATGTACGGATAATCAGTCATTTTATTGTCCTCCTTATTGTATTTCTATTTTTCCTGTAACCACCTCGTAGATCAGGCTTTGGCGGTATTCTTTGAGTTTTTGAATAGTTGTGTTATTTTGTAATGCTGCAAAATCAAGCTCTGAACACTTATTGTCAAGATACGCGGCGATTTCTCTTTGTACCCCATAATTCGGGAATGGCAGTTTGAAGTTTGCAAATGAGTCTGCAGATAATTCCTTGAATGTAGTTCCAGACGCAAACAAGTCAAATTGCTTGTTGAAAACGCTCATCGTGTAGTAGAAGTATTTTGCATCTACGTTTTCCTTTGGGACACAAGATAAACAACCTTGGTTTGTGCAAAGCCGATTGCTGCTGATAGCAACAAGTCCAACGGGAGCTCGCTTTGAAAAAACAATACTTCCTTCAGGGATCATGGTCGTTGCGCATGAATTCATGCCTTCTCGCGTAATATTTTTCCTGCCTGCAGATACGAACACATCTTCTGTCGTGTAATCGGCTGGTGTTATCCATGGAATATCTCCGTCCCAAAAACTCATTTCTCCGCTTTTAGGTGTCGCACCAGCAACAACATCAAAGTTGTGTTTTATCTTTCGGAGTTCCCAGCTATCCGGAATCTTCCCGATCCACTCAACGCCGCTGTCTTTCATAGGCGCGGCAGGATCAATCCCTTTTGTAACGGCTTCATAAATCATGCTTTGCCGCCGTTCTTTCAGCAGCGCGTTGGTTTTCTCCTTTGAAGCAATCAAAGTATTGATTTCCGAGCATTTGTTGTCAAGATATTCTACAATTGCGAGCTGTTCTTCGTAAGAAGGAATAGGAAAAAAAGAATTGGGTATAAACTCCGGAGTTAAACGTTTCAATCCGGCAACCCCGAACATATTATATGTTGCCTTTTTAATATAGCTTTGGCACTGCAAAAGATAGAAAAGATATTTATTGTTGATTGTTTTACAGCGAATCACATTGATCTCAGTTGAACCAAATCCTACTCCATCAATCAAATCTGTAGCAATTGCTAAATTGCCATTCTCTAAGCAAGGCGTTACTTTGGCCATTAATATATCATCCTCAGCAAAAGAAACATAGCCCTTTTTCACCTTGTCAAAAACGGTTGAGGATTGTGTATGATAACCTGATTTCAGATGATCCATTGGTATAAAAGATACATGATCTTCGTCTGAAAATTCTGGAAGTGTAGTTTCCGGGTTAAAATGTGCATGGAGCTTTAATCGTTCGATGTTCCATTCTTTTGGGATCTCTCCAATCCACTCGATCCCACTGTCTTTCATTACTCTCATTGCAGCACCGCCTTTAAAGTCTCCTGCAGCGCCGCTTCGTTTTCTATGATCTCCTGCAGAATCTCACTGCTCTTGCGCGGCGGCGTGTACTTGTAGAAATAGCGGGTGAAGGGAATCTCATACCCGATTTTGTCCTTGCTGCGGTCCGCAAAAGCATCCGGCACGTAGGGCAGCACCTCCGCCTTGATATAGGCATCGATATCCTGTTTGCGCGGAATCGTTTCCGTGTCGCGCCGTTTCGGGTCCACCTGCACCACGCCGCGCTTGATGACCTTATTTCCCTGTTCATCATAGAGCGGGCATTCCATCGTCACCTTGGTATAGCCGAAATCATCCGCGTCGAAAATCCGGCTGATCTCCGATGGGGCAAACGATGTATACTCCGCAACGATTTTTCTGCGGTTGGCGTCGTCGATGTATTTACGCTTGTTGCCGAGCGATTTCGGCATTTGCGGCACATAGAGAGCCGTCGCGTCGATAAGCTGGATCTTGTGATTGCGACGGGGATTGGGTGTTTTGGAGAAAATCCAGACATAGGTGTAGATCCCGGTGTTGTAGAACATCTGATCCGGCAGCGCAACAATAGCCTCCAACAGATGGTTTTCCAGCACATAACGCCGAATCTCGCTTTCTCCGCTGCCGGCGTCGCCGGAGAACAGCGGCGAACCGTTCAGAATAATGGCAATGCGGGCGTCGTCTTCCGCCTTGGCCAGCAGATTTTGCAAAAACAGAAGCTGTCCGTCGCTGACGCGCGGCGTTCCTGCCACGAAACGGTTGTTGGGTTGCTTCAGTTCTTTTTCCACGGCGCTTTTTTCTGTTTTCCATTCCACGCCAAAGGGCGGATTGGTGATCAGCAGGTCGAACTTCTCTCCCGGAAAGCGGTCCTCTGTCAGCGTGTTGCCCTCGCGGATATAGGTGGGTTCGTCGCCGAGCATCAGCATCTCCGCCTGACATACCGCGTAA
This sequence comes from Clostridia bacterium, assembly GCA_017449935.1. Classification (GTDB taxonomy): domain Bacteria; phylum Bacillota; class Clostridia; order Oscillospirales; family Acutalibacteraceae; genus UBA1425. Next base: position 21,235 of record JAFSYP010000089.1, on the reverse strand, counting down.
GCTTCCGGATTGTTGTCCTGTCCGTAGAGACGGATGTTTTCGGCGCGAATGCCGAAACCTTCTTCCGGATCGGTCAACATACGCTTAGCCGTGGTCAGCATACCGCCGGTACCGCAGCACCCGTCGTAAATGCGAATGATTTTGCCTTCTTTTTTCAGGCTGTCGACGTTTTCGCTGAGCATCAGATCAATGCAGAGTTCGATCACTTCGCGGGGCGTGTAATGATCACCGGCTTCGGCATTGGCTTTGTATGTGCGAATGATCTCTTCAAATATGTAACCCATCGCGATAGAATTCGTGGTGGAAGGATGGAAATCCACCTCGGAGAACGCCTTGACCACCTCGAACAGAATACCCTTCTTTATCATGAATTCCACTTCTTCGCGGAACTTCAAGCTTTGCAGGATACGCTGAATGCTGGGAGAGTATGCAGCGATAAACTCCAAAAAGTTGGAATTCAGATTGTCGCTGTCGCCAACAAGCTGCTCGAGCGATACGCACTTTGCATTATAAAACGGCACGCCGCATTGGCGCTTGACCAGTTCTTCTTTCTTTTCGGGCGTAATGCCTTTGATCTTGGACGACGCCTGCAAAATCTGATCAATCGCCGCATTTTTGTCCGCCAAGATACAGTCAAAACGGCGTATGATCGCCATGGGGATTATCACGCTGCCGTATTTCTCGGGCGTGTACGGACCGCGGGTTTTGTTCGCGATGCTCTTAACGAGATTTACTTTACTGCTTACGTCTGCAGTCAGTGCAATGTTATTCATTTCGATTCCTCGCTATCATGTTCAAACAGTTCCAGCAGTTTGATATTTTTGTAAATATTGTCACGTCCGATACGATCTTTGCTCAACAGTCCGCGATCCGCAAACTGATCAAGATAGACGGCTGCTGTCTGACGATGTATGCCCAGCTCCACAAGATCTGCAACCCGAACATAAACCTTTTTAAAGATCACATTAACCGTGTTTTGCAGCGGCTCAAGCTGCCCCTTCAACGAGGTGAGAAACTTTTCGTCGGAGTATTCCGCTAAAAGCGCACGGATGCCCTCCACGATTTTCAGCGTTTGCTCGGCTGTTTCTTTAAATGATCGAAGCATAAACTCTACAATCGGTTCATATTGCCCCGTCTCTTTAGATACCCGTAACAGATCATAGTACAGATTTTTGTTTCGGATGATGTAAGAGCTTGCATACAGGATCGGCGAATCCATGTACCCTTTTTGACATAAAAACAGGATGTTCAGAATACGTCCGGTTCTGCCGTTTCCGTCCCGGAAGGGATGAATGCTTTCAAATTGATAGTGCGCCAGTGCGATTTTGATGAGCGGATGGAGATCGTAAACATCGTCATTATATACGAATTCCAGCATATCAATCAGCAATCGCTGTAACAGATCCGCCCCATGAGGCGGCGTATAAATGATTTCAAGATCACCGTCTGCACGCCGATTCGCAATCCGTGTTAGATCGTTAAAATTCATGAGATTGGTGCGGATGCCTGGCTGCTTTTGATTCACTAAACTATTTATCTCCTCTATATCGCCGGGCGAAACCAAAGTCTTCTCACGCAAACGTTTGAAACCGGTGAACAAGGCGTCTTTATACCGACTGACCTCTTTTGCCTCCGCCGTATAGTCTTCAAACACAACGCCGCGATACAGATCATCGTTCGTGGTCACGATATTCTCAATGTTGCTGCTGACTCGTGCCTCTTGAAGCGCAAGAGTATCCAGAAGAATATTGGGATCCGGCAAGTTTTTCACCGCATAATTGAGTATTTCAATCACTACGCGCGTGTCCTCGGCCAGCTTGCCGAGTTTTTTCAGCGCACTGACATCCAGCATAGTAATCATCGGAAGGTCGTTGTACGGTATTTGGGGATCAAACATAATTTGTTCTCCTCGACTAATGGGCGGGCAGGTATAAACCTACCCGCCGTAGAATGATTATCGTCCGTAAGTACGGGTGTTTTTGTGGCAGGCAATACAGAGTATCTCACAATTCGAGAGCGTGTCTGTGCCGCCGGACGCCACGGCAATTCTGTGGTGTGCCTCCCAGCCGCCGGGAGAATAGTCGTTACCGCGCGCGTACCAGTTCAGGATCTTGCCGCAACGTAAGCGCCCGTGGCCGCAGGTTGTACGGCAACACTCGCATCTTCCGCCTGATCGCTGCCACGCCGCAGCAATAACGTTACTTGAAAACGCCATTGTCTCACGTATCCTTTCTCCAGCGGGAATTGACAAAGCGTCGCGGATGTGATATCATAAACACGCGTGTTAGAGCGCTTGGTAAACCGCTGGTTTTACCCCAACCGTCGTCAGTGCCAGCTGGCGGCGGATTTGTCTTTTCATGTGTATTATATCACAAAGAAGTAGCCTTATCAAGTGTTTAACGTGTCGAAATAGTATAAATATTTCGACACGTTAAAGGCAAAGACTATTTTTTCAAAGATAGATCATTTATTAATTCTCTCAACATTTGCATCCCCGGGCATTGTTTTCGGGCGTTTCGGAATAATACGTGCCGGAAAGCGTACGGCTCACCTGGGCACATTTTTATAAAAAGTGCTTCTGTATCAATTCGTCGATGCTGATCCCGTACATCTGCGACATACCGTACAGGGTGTTCAATTTGATCGGACGGGTGCCGTGTTCATACGCATACAGCGTGCCGGGCGCGATGTGCAGCAGTTCGGACACTTGCGCGGCGGAGAGGTCGCAGCGCAGACGCTGTTCCCAGAGGATTCTTCCCAATAATACGTCGTCGATCGTTTTGATGCGGGGTTTGGATTTCGGGAAGCAGATCTCCTGCCAGTTGTGAAATATCTCCCAATAATCATAATTGGTTTCCGGGTTTCTCAGATCGTAATCCGTCCCTCTGCGCAGTCGATCCAGCAATTCACGCTGCGAATCGGTGAGTGAAGCGCGCAAGACTTCATACTGTCGTTTGATACGCAGCGCCTCATGGTACTCATTTTGGTATAAAACCAAATGCGTCACGTTTTTTGCCGTTTCGATCGAGTAAATCTGCCGCAGCGCATCGCCGACATAGTACCGGCACCACTTTCGGAAGTCGACGTCATTGGATCGGAAATAATACTGTCTCATGCGTTCAGCTCGTTATAGATCCTGATGCAGTCGTTTTTTATCCTGTTTGCCGTCAGCGTTTCGTGCAGTTTTACGACGGTGGAATACGGAACGTGCATCGCTTGCACGATTTCCCTCCACACCCGGTCACTATAAACAGGAAACAAATGATCTGCAAGGTATTGCGCGCACTTGACTTGCGCATCCATGGACAGCGTATATCCCTTTTCCAGTATGTTGAGAATGCAAATCAATTCTCTTTCGTATACGCTAAAGAAAAGATCCACCTTGGTCAAGTGATACTTTCCGATCGTTTTATGGCCCGTGACGATCGCATTTGTAATGATCTCAGCGACTTCCGGCGGTTCGGAAAGAATGCCCTCTTCATAGAACAACTGATCGCCGATGAACATGCCATGGGAACTGCCCGAATAGTATTTCCGTATTGCGTCGTCAAGGTCGCCGTCGCCGATCAGGTACACCCCTTTTGAAACAGACGTGATGATCCCCTCGTCGCGCAGACGGTTCAAGATTTTCAGAAGCGACTTGTACGGAACCATGGGGAAGTAACGATCTGCCAGCCATGCAACGTCAAGAATGGAGCCGTTATGCTGCAAGCAGTATTGACGCAGCGTTTTTGTGTAATTCATGTCATCACCTCGTCGACATCTTACCATAAAGCTCGACAAATAGCAAGCAAACAGCGACAATGTCGACTTGTAGTTTTTGCCCATTTCGCCCGAAATCCTTTATTTGTCAAAGAAAAGAAAAAGCCGACATCTTGCATTTTTGCAAAATGTCGACTTTTTTGTGGTGGTGCGAGAGACGGGACTTGAACCCGTACGTTAAGAACACACGCCCCTCAAACGTGCGCGTCTGCCTATTCCGCCACTCTCGCTCGGAACATGTGATATTGTAGCAGATAAAAAATGAAATGTCAAGCCTTTTCTTGTGTTTTTTCTGTAGTATAATAGAAAGAAACAAAAAGGGAGTTGATCGTGTTTATGTGGACGCTGCGTTTTTTTCTGAACAGCATCTTGTTCGGCGCGGGATTGGCGATGGACGCGTTTTCCGTGTCACTGGCGAACGGGCTGCACGAACCGACGATGAAGGTGCGGCGGACGTGCGGGATCGCGGGGATTTTCGCGATGTTTCAGACGGCGATGCCGCTGATCGGCTGGGTCTGCGTGCATACGATCCGGCAGTTGTTTTCCTCGGCGCAGCGGTTTATCCCCTGGATCGCGCTGCTGCTGCTGTTGTACATCGGCGGCAAAATGCTGTATGACGGGATCAGGCATAAGGGCGCTGAGGAAGAAGCCGCTGCGATCGGTCTTTCGGGACTGCTGCTTCAGGGCGTCGCAACGTCCATCGACGCGCTGTCGGTGGGATTCACGATCGCGGACAGCACATGGCTGCCGGCGCTGGTCGAATCGCTCATCATCGGCGCCGTGACGTTCGGCATCTGCATGGCGGGACTGTGGCTCGGCAAGCGGTTCGGCACGCGCTTTTCCGGTAAGGCGGAGATCCTCGGCGGCGTGATCCTGATCGGCATCGGCATCGAGATCTTTGTCACGGGCCTGCGGTGAACATAGTTTTTGACTTTTTTTCAGGGATATGGTAAAATAAAATATCCTTTTGGAAACGGCGGCGGAATGTGTTCCGCGCGTTTCCGAGAGCCCCCGAATGATTATCCGGAAAGGCGGTATGATTATGGCAAACTGTCCGAAATGCGGCAAGAAGCTGCGGCTGTATCACTGGCGGCCGGAGTGCCCGTTCTGCGGCGTCAACATGGTGTACTACAACTCCAACGACCGGATGCTCGCGGAAACGGAGGTCGCGGAGATCGAGCACGCACACAGCCAGCCGCGCATCGACCGGGCGAAGGCGGCGTTTTTCGGTTCGTCGCCGGCGATCGCGCGCATCGTGCTGTCGGCTTTGCCGATCGGTGCGCTGTTCCTGCCGCTGGGCGGCACGGCGTCTGCGGCATACAACGCGATCCGGATCTATCAATATATCAGCGACGCGGGGTTCGACTCGATCCTCGACGGCGCATTTTCGGGGAACGCGGCGGCGCTGTCGTTGTTGCTGCTGCTGTTTTCGGCCGTCCTGATCCTCGTGTGCCTGATCTGTCTGCCGATGTCGCTGGGCAGGCACGGCAAAGCGCGCAACCTGATCCTGAACCTTCTGTTGTTCGGCTCCGCGGCGGCGAGCGCGGTCGCGTTCGTCGTGTACGGCGGCCGGCTGATGATCGGCGCGTTCGTCTATCTTTTCCTGCTGCTGGCGATCCTCGTGTACAATCTCGTGTTGGCAAAGAAGGGACTGAAGATCAAATACACCGTCTGCTATATCGGCGGTCTGCCGAGCGAGGAATACTTCAAAATGATGGAAGACGGCGTGTCGGAGCTGGAGATCCGCAAGAAGATGGTCGAGGCCTTGACCGTGATGCAGAACGAGGCCCGCGCCAAAGAAGCGCGTGAAGAAGCCGAGGCGCTTCAAAAGCGCGCCGAGCACAAGTGAGAGGGGAGGAGAGCCGATGCGTACCGATACGACCCGTTTGGATGAATCGTCCGAGCTTCGCCGCGTAAACGCCGAGCTGCGCGAGTTGGTGGACGTCGACCGCCGCGTGCTGTCGCGCAAGCAGACGATCGGATATATGTTCCTTGACGGCAGCCGGAGCTTCCATATCGACGGCCACAAGGATCTGTTCAACGACAGCATCCTCAAGATCAGTCTGAAGCTGCAGTCGCGTTATAATTTCTTCGCCGGCGTTTGGGACATCGTGGACGATTTCATCGTCAGCGCCCTCATGGAGAAGACGCGCACACGCTGGGGCAAATTCGTGCCGTACATATTCGTCGGCGGTCTGCCGTATGCGCTGATCGCGACGCTGTACTGGCTGCTGCCTCTTTTGTTCTCGCCTGCGCATATCAACGATTTTTCCTATCTGCCGAAGTTCTTCGCCTATGCGCTGATCGACATGACGATCGAGTTTTTGGGCAATATCCGTTCCGTGTCCATCGAGGGGTATTTGTCCACGATCACGCCGTACCCGTCCGACCGACGGCGTCTGCTGGCGGTGTCGAGTTACTTCAGCATCATCTATTCGCGATTGCCCGACATCGTCGTGGAGTTCATGCTGGACTTCATCAAGAACGGCATCGTCAAATCCGCCAAGAACCGCACGACTGACCAGATGATCCGCCGTTCGATCATGATCGTCGGCCCGACGACGGCGATCCTGGCAGGTCTGGTATTCACATGGTATACGACCATCGCCAAGGAGCGTGTGCACCAGAAGATCGAGCGTCCGCGCATCCGCGATTCTCTGCGCGTCGTGATGACCAACCGGCCGATCCTGATCTACATGATCTCCAACGCGCTCGGCTCCTTCGGCACGGGCCTGACGACCAACGATTACTACCGGCAGGTGCTCAACTGGACGACGTTCGAGACGTTCGCGGGCATTCCGTCGTTCTTCTTCCAGCCGATCGGCTTCGCAAACTACAACCGTCTGGCGCGGCGCTTTTCCACGCGCACGCTGTTCATGGTCGGTCAGGTGTTTGCCAAGAGCTTCTATATCCCGCTGTTCTGCTACGGCATGTTCATCAAGGACCGGCAGGGCAGGCATTTCTTCCAGAACCGCTGGGCGATGCTGCCCGTGACCGCCGTGTGGGAGATCCTTTACGCCACGATGTGGGGCGTGCGTTCCATCTCCATCAACGAGATGCGTAACGAGTGCAACGACTATCTGGAATGGAAATACGGCTACCGCAGCGAAGCGACGCTCTCGGCGGCCAGCGCGTTCATCACCAAGATCCCCGCGCGTATCAACGGTATCCTGCAGCCAAAGTATAAACAGTGGGTCGATTATGACCAGACGGCGTACACCGAGGGCAGACAGCAGCCCCTGCGCGCGCAGAAGTGGATCTTCGCCATGGCGACGCTGATCCCGGCGATCATCGTCCTGACGAGCATGATCCCCATGTTCTGGTTCAACATCGACCGCAGCACCCGCGACAAGATGTACCGCGAGCTGAACGAACGCCGCGTGGCCGTCGCGGAAATGATCAAGCGCGAAGCGGACGCGTCCGGCGCCGCCGAGGAAGCGTGAGTATGAACGACAATGTCATGCGTTTCCGCGAGGACGGAACGTTTCACATTCTTCAGGTCAGCGATCCGCAGGATCTGCCGCATGCGCGGCGCGCGATGCTGCAAATGCTCGATCGCGCCTATGACGCTCTGCGGCCCGATCTTGTGCTGTTCACCGGCGACAATACGCTCGGCAACCATCTGCACGACGTCGGATATATCCGCGTGAAGACGGCGAACGATCCCGACAAAACGCTGCGGAAGATGCGGCGCGCGCTCGCGCAGATCCTCGATCCCGTCGAACGGCGCGGCATTCCGTTTGCGATGATCTACGGCAATCACGACGATATGAACGACGTGTCGAAGCAGGCGCAGTTTGCGCTGTACCGCGCGTATTCGCATTGCTTGCCGATGAATGAAACGGACAACAGTGTGGACTGCGACACTTACTGCATTCCGATCCGCACTGCGGACGGCCGGACGGCGTGGAACCTGTATCTGTTGGACAGTGCATGGAACGACGAGCGCGGGCAGCACTGCTGCATCAAGGAGGAAACGGTGCGCTGGTATGCCCGCACGAGCGACAGCCTTCGCGCGCAGAACGGCGGGAACGCCGTCCCGTCGCTGCTGTTCGTGCATGTGCCGCTGCCGCAGACGAAGGCGCTGCTGTCGCCGTGCGGCCCGGATCATCCCGGCGCGGTGCGCGACGGCGGCGGATGGGCTTGTCTGGACGCGGAAAAGGCGCAGGGCGTGCTCGGAGAAAGCTTGAGCGTCTGTGGGGACGAATACGGTCTTGCGGACGAAATGCGCCGGCGCGGCGACGTGCGCGCCGTGATCTCCGGACACGATCATTTGAACTGCTTCGACGGCGCTGCGGACGGTCTGCGGTTCATCCAGAGCGGCGCGGCGTCCTTCCGCTGCTACGGCGGACGCATCCGCGGCGTGCGGGAGTTCATCTTGCGCGCGGATGATCCCGCGCACTTCGCCACGCAGTATTACACCTACGATATGCTGTGCGGAACGGACTTCCCCGCGCAGCTTCGGTACTTTCTCGACGCGGACGACAAGATCGCGGAGAAGTATATCGCGCTGGGCGCCGCATCCATCGCGTTCGCCGCGACAGCTCTGATCGCAGGACGGCGCACGAACAGAAAAAACGGAAAAGGAGAAAAATGATATGGAACACATTCCGGAAATGAGTCGGGAAGAGCTTGAAAAAGCGCTGGAAAAAGCCCAGAGAGATATGCAGGAGATGCTGGAAAAGATGACGCCGGAAGAGCGTGAGCAGGCGGATCGCAGAGCCAAACAGCTGATCGAAGAGGATCAGGCGTCCATTCAGAAGCTGTTGGACGACGCCGCGAGGCTCACGGCGTCCGCGCCGAAAGAGACGCCGAAATTCTGTGCGAATTGCGGCGCGGCGGTTTCCGGCGGCAAATTCTGCGCATACTGCGGAAGTCCTCTGTAAGACCGTTCCGATCCCGGCGGCGCCGAAGGCAAGCCGTTTCACAAAAGAATAAAAGAATACGCCCCGCTTACCGTTCACAGGCAGGCGGGGCGCGGTATATTTTGCGTTATTTTTCGATCAGGCTCGTGCCGGTCATCTGCTCCGGCTGGGGCAGTCCCATAATCTCGAGCATCGTCGGCGCGATGTCGCTGAGCCTGCCGCCGGTGCGGAGCTTGCACGGATAGCCGACGACGCACAGCGGGACCGGGTTGGTGGTGTGCGCCGTGAACGGCGTGCCGTCATCCTCGAGCATCTTGTCGGCGTTGCCGTGGTCGGCGGTGATGATGACCGCGCCGCCCTTCGCTTCGACGGCTGCGACGACCTTGCCGACGCACGCGTCGACGGCCTCGACCGCTTTGACGGCGGCCTCGAACACGCCCGTGTGTCCAACCATATCGCAGTTGGCGAAGTTGAGGATGATCGCGTCATACTTGTCGCTTTCGACCGCTTCCACGACTTTTTCGGCGACGGGGTACGCGCTCATTTCCGGCTGCAGGTCATAGGTCGCCACCTTCGGAGAGGGGACGAGGATGCGGTCCTCGCCCTCGAACGTGGTCTCCACGCCGCCGTTGAAGAAGAACGTCACATGCGCGTACTTCTCCGTTTCGGCGATGCGCAGCTGCGTCTTGCCGCAGGCGGCCATGTATTCGCCGAACGTATTGTGCAGTACCGTCTCGAAGTCCTCCGGCGTATACGCCACGCTGACGTTCGGCATGGTGGCGTCGTACTGGGACATGCAGACGTAATGCACGGGGAAGAAGCCCTTCCGGCGCTCGAAGCCCGTGAACGCTTCGTCGACGAACGCGCGGGTGATCTCGCGCGCACGGTCGGGGCGGAAGTTGTAGAAGATGATGCTGTCGTTCGCGCCGATCGGCTTTGCGCCGGCGCAGACCTTCGGGATCACGAATTCGTCCGTCAGGTATTTGCCTTCCTCGTCGAGCGTTTCATAGGACGCGTGGATGGCGGCGACGGGATCGTCTGCCTGCTCGCCCTCGCCGTACACCATGGCGGCGTACGCCTTTTCCACGCGGTCCCAGCGGTTGTCGCGGTCCATTGCGTAGTAGCGGCCCATAACGGTGGCGATCCGGCCGACGCCGATCTCGCCGAGCCTCGCGACGGTTTCCGCCACATAATCCGCGCCGGATGCGGGCGGCACGTCGCGCCCGTCGAGGAACGCGTGCACATACACGTCCGTAAGACCGCAGCGCTTGGCCATCTCGACGATCGCCCACATATGCGTATTGTGGCTGTGGACGCCGCCGTCGGACAGCAGTCCCATGATGTGCAGGGCGCTGCCGTTCTTCTTGCAGTTCTCCATCGCCGCGAGCAGACGGGGATTGTCAAAAAAGACGCCGTCCTCGATGAATTTCGTGATCTTCGTCAGCGGTTGGTACACAACGCGGCCCGCGCCGATGTTGGTGTGTCCCACCTCGCTGTTGCCCATCTGACCGTCCGGCAGACCGACGTCCATGCCGGACGCGCCGATAAAGGTCAACGGGTTTTCGGAAAACAGACGGCTGAGATTCGGCGTTTTGGCTGCATGGATGGCGTTGCCGTAGTCGCTTTCGTTTTTGCCGAAACCGTCCATGATGCACAGAAGCATAGGTCTTTTGCTCATGACTGTCTCCTTATTTGGATGCAGCGGCGACGATCGTCGCAAAATCGGGCGCTTTCAGGGACGCGCCGCCGATCAGACCGCCGTCCACATGCTCCTTCGCCAGAAGCTCCGCCGCGTTCTTCGCGTTCATGGAGCCGCCGTACTGCACGACGAACGCGTCGGCGTCGGCCTGGGAATACAGCGCCGCGATCAGTTCGCGGATGCCGCCGTTGACCTCGTCCGCCTGCTCCGCCGTCGCGGTCTCGCCCGTGCCGATCGCCCAGACAGGCTCATATGCGATGATGATGTTCTTCAGTTCCTGCGCGGAAACGCCTGCAAGCGCGATCTTCGTCTGCATGGAGATGATCTCCATGGTGATGTCCTGCTTTCTCTGCTCGAGCGTTTCGCCCACGCAGAGGATGACGGTCAGACCGGCGTCCAGCGCCGCGCGCACGCGGTCGTGCACGGTCACGTCCGTCTCGCCGAAATACTGACGGCGCTCGCTGTGGCCGATGATGACATACGGCACGCCGACGGCGGCGAGCATCTCGGCGGATACTTCGCCCGTAAAGGCGCCGCTCTTTGCCCAGTGGCAGTTCTCCGCGCCGATCTTGATGTTGGAGCCGGCGGCGGCTTCGAGTGCGGCGTACAGATCGACGAACGGCACGCACAGTACCACGTCGCAGTCCGCGTCCTTGACGAGGGGCTTCATTTCTTCGATCAGCACCTTCGTTTCGGCGGGCGTCTTGTTCATTTTCCAGTTGCCGGCGATCACGGCTTTACGCAGAGCTTTATTCATGATACTATTCCTTTCTTTATGTCGGGATCAGACTTTTTCGTTCAGCGCGACGATACCGGGAAGCTGCTTGCCCTCTAAGAATTCCAGAGAAGCGCCGCCGCCGGTGGAGATGTGCGTCATCTTGTCCGCGAAGCCGAGCTTCTGCACGGCTGCCGCAGAGTCGCCGCCGCCGATGATGGAGATCGCGCCGGAATCCGCCACGGCCGTGGCCACTGCGATGGTGCCTTTGGCGAAATTCTCCCACTCGGAAACGCCCATCGGGCCGTTCCAGATCACGGTGCCGGCGCCCTTGATGGCGTTCGTGAACAGCTCCATCGTGCGCGGACCGATATCCAGGCCCATCCAGCCGGCCGGGATCTCGTCGGAATTGACGTCCATGTAGTCGGTGTCTTCTTTATATTCCTTGCCCACGCGATTGTCCACGGGCAGCAGGAAGTTGACGCCCTTTTCCTTCGCGGCAGCCAGCAGGCTGTTCGCGAGATCGATCTTGTCGTGCTCGCAGATCGAGTCGCCGACGTGATGTCCCTGCGCGGCGAAGAACGTGTACGCCATGCCGCCGCCGACGATGAGCGTGTCGACCTTGTCGAGGAGGTTCGTGATGACGCCGATTTTATCGGAGACTTTCGCGCCGCCGAGGATCGCGACCAGAGGACGCTTCGGATTTTCCAGCGCGCCGCCGATGAATTCGATCTCTTTCTGAATCAAGTAGCCGCACACGGCCGGGATATAGTCCGCGATGCCGGTGGTGGAGGAGTGCGCCCTGTGCGCGGAGCCGAACGCGTCGCCCACGAAAATGTCGGCCATGGACGCGAACTTTTTGGAAAGCTCCGGATCGTTCTTCGTTTCGCCCGGCTCAAAGCGGACGTTTTCGATCAGCATGACTTCGCCGTCCTTGAGCGAATCGGCCAGAGAAAACGCGCTTTCGCCGACCACGTCGGACGCCATCTTGACTTCCAGGCCAAGCAGCTCGGAAAGCCGCGCCGCGACGGGCGCAAGCGAGAACTGCGGATCGACCGTACCCTTCGGTCTGCCCAGATGGGAAGCAAGGATCACCTTCGCGCCGTGGGAAAGCAGATACTGAATGGTGGGCAGCGAAGCGACGATGCGCTTGTCGCTGGTGATAACGCCGTCTTTCAGCGGGACGTTGAAGTCGCAGCGCACGAATACGCGCTTGCCGGATACGTCGATGTCTTCAATTGTTCTTTTGTTGAGTGAGCTCATTGTGGATCATTCCTTTCTTTATATCGCTTATACAATATATTGCCAGTCATATATTCTATACTCTTTTCATAGACTTTGCAAGTCTTTTTGCAAGAAATGGAGATTTCCATAAAAACCCCGCACGGGAGCGCCGTAAAATCCACAAATTCGGCAAAAGAGGCTTGACTTCCTGCGGCGAAAGGGACTATAATGAGCGTGCGGTTTTTTAATCCAATGCAATTTTTTATAATGGAGGATAATACAATGGCAAGAGTGTACAACTTTTCCGCAGGCCCCTCGATGCTGCCGGAGTCCGTTCTGAACCGTGCGGCGGAGGAGATGCTGGATTATCAGGGCAGCGGCCAGTCCGTCATGGAGATGTCCCACCGCTCCAAGGTCTACGAGCCGATCATCTTCGGCGCGCGCGATCTGTTCCGCGAGGTCCTGGGCGTTCCGGACAACTACCAGATCCTGTTCCTGCAGGGCGGCGCGTCCACGCAGTTCGCGGCGATCCCGCTGAACTTCATGAACGGCTCCGGCAAGGCGGACTATATCCTCAGCGGCCAGTTCTCCACCAAGGCGTGGGAGGAGGCCAAAAAGTACGGCGAAGCGAACGCTGTCGCCTCGTCCAAGGAAGACAAGTATACCCACATCCCGGATCACGATCCGTCCATGTATACGCCCGACGCAGACTATTTCTACATCTGCTACAACAACACGATCTACGGCACGCGCTTCACAGAGGCGACGCTGCCGAAGACAGGCGACGTGCCGCTGTTCGCGGACGTGTCGTCCTGCTTCCTGTCGGAGCCGATGGACGTGTCGCAGTACGGTCTGATTTACGGCGGCGCGCAGAAGAACATCGCCCCCGCCGGCCTGACGGTCGTCATCGTGCGCGAGGATCTGCTCGGCAACGCGCGCGACGTCACGCCCACCATGCTCAACTACGCCGTCATGGCGGAGAAGGATTCCATGTACAACACGCCGCCCTGCTACACGATCTACATCTGCAAGCTCGTGCTCGAGTGGATCAAGAGCATCGGCGGTCTTCCCGCGATGAAGCTGCGCAACGAAAAGAAGGCCGGCATCCTGTACGATTATCTCGACAAGAGCGACCTGTTTATCGCGCCCGTTCTGCCGCGCGACCGTTCGATGATGAACGTCGTGTTCAAGACGGCGGACGAAGACCTCAACAAGAAGTTCATCGCGGAAGCTGCCGCGGCCGGATTCGTCAACCTCAAGGGCCATCGGATCGCCGGCGGTATGCGCGCGTCGATCTACAACGCCATGCCGATCGAGGGCGTGGAGAAGCTCGTCCAGTTCATGGAAGACTTCGAGAAAAACAACAAATAAGGGAGAAACGCTATGTTTGAGATCCTTACGCTGAACAAGATCTCCAAGTACGGTCTTGAAAAACTGGACGCGTCCAAGTACGTCTGGGGTGACGCCGTCGCCTCGCCCGACGCGGTCATGGTGCGCTCCGCCGCCATGCACGATATGACGCTCGATCCGAAAACCATCGCCATTGCGCGCTGCGGCGCGGGCACGAACAACATCCCCGTGGACGCGTGCGCTGCACAGGGCGTCGTCGTGTTCAATACGCCCGGCGCGAACGCCAACGGCGTGAAGGAGCTGGTGCTGTGCGCCATGCTGCTTTCGTCGCGCAGGATCGTGCCCGGCATCGAATGGTGCAAGACGCTCAAGGGACAGGGCGACGCGGTCGGTAAGGCCGTAGAAAAAGGCAAGGGCGCTTTCGTCGGCCCGGAGATCAAGGGCAAGACGCTCGGCGTCGTGGGCCTGGGCGCGATCGGCCGTCTGGTCGCGGACGCGGCTGTGCTGCTCGGTATGCGCGTGATCGGCTACGATCCCTTCCCCGTCAAGGGCGTGAACGAAGCGGTGACGGTCGTCGATACGCTCGAACCCGTCTTCGCCGAATGCGACTACATCACGCTCCATGCGCCTTCGACGCCGCAGACGAAGGGCATGATCAACAAAACTACCATCGCGTCCATGAAGGACAGCGTGCGCATTCTCAACTTTGCGCGCGGCGATCTGGTCGATTCCGACGACATTCTGGCGGCGCTGGCGGACGGCAAGGTCGCGGCGTATGCGACCGATTTCCCGACCGACGCGCAGCTCGGCGCCGAGGGCGTGATCGCCATTCCGCATTTGGGCGCGTCCACGCCGGAGAGCGAGGATAACTGCGCAATCATGGCCGCCGAGGAGCTGACGGCGTACATCGAAACGGGCGCGATCAAGAATTCCGTCAACTTCCCGAACGCTCCGCTTTCCGCGAATTTCGCCGTCCGCACCTGCGTGCTGCATACCGAAGCCGCCGCCGAAGCGGTCGCCGCCGCACTGGGCGACGTCGTGTTCGCCGGCGCGAAAAAGGGCTACGGCTACACCGTCGCGGACAAGGCCGCGGACGAAGCGGCGCTCGCCTCCATCGACGGCGTTGTGCGCGTGCGCGTGCTGAAAGCGGAATAACGGAGAACGTACGCGATGGTGAAAAGAATAATCGGTATCATTCTTCTTGTGATCGGCGCGATGGCGCTTGCGGGCGGGATCATAAACGGCATGTGGGCAGCCCTGCCGTACGAGCACCCGATCACGGCCGCGACCGAAGTGATCCTGCTGCTGGCATGTCTGATCGGCGGCGTCCTTCTGATCGTGAAATCTAAGAAAAAGAAATAAGTGCTTGTGCTTTCAGGTGCGCACGGCTTCGGCTGTGCGCGCCTGTCTTTCAGTATGAGAGAAAACGGTCTCTCCGGTCGATTCGAGTTCGTCGTCCTTTACGGCCGCCGCACGGCGCAGATCAAACTGACGCCCTTCGACTTTGAACAGACCTGTCGCTGCTTTCCAAGATTTTCCGCCGAGGAGAAAGCGCTGGCGTACGGGATCATGGGCGGTACGCCGCAGTATCTGCTGCAAATGGACGAACGACTGAGTATCGAGGAAAACGTAAAGAATACCTTTTTGGATCCTACCTCCTCTCTGTTCGAGGAACCGACGAACCTTTTAAAGCAGGAGGTTCGGGAACCTGCTATCTACACGGCAATCAGAACTGCTCCGTTCGTTTTTTGCAGCGGCTCATGCGTCCGTCCGCGTTTTCTTTTCCGCCCTGCGGAACCACAAAAGGCCGACAAGCAGCAGCGCGGGGAACATGACGGCCGCGAGGACGCCGCTGCGCAGACCGCCGAGCCGGTCGGCGAGCGTACCGACGAACGTCGGGCCGGAAGCGCAGCCGACGTCGCCGAACAGCGCCATGAGCGCGAACATCGCCGTGCCGCCGCCGGGGATCGAGCCGGCCGCGAGGCTCGTCGTGCCCGGCCAGAAGATGCCGACCGCCAGACCGCACAGCGCGCACCCGATCAGCCCCGGAACAGGGGAGCGGGTGAGCGAGATCAGCAGATAGCTGCCCACGCACAGCAGACCGCTGCCGAGCATGAACGCCCGCAGCGGTATTTTTGCGCTCTTTCGGCCGTAGAACAGACGCGCAGCGCCCATCAGGATGCTGAACATCATCGTGCCCAGCAGGTCGCCCGTCGTCTTGGATACGTGCAGCGCGGACTCCGTGAAGGCGGACGCCCACTGGCTGACCGCCTGTTCCGACGCGCCGGCGCAGAACATCAGCAGAAGCACAGCCGGGAACAGCCGGCAGCGGAACAGCGCGCCGAGTCTGCCGCCCTTGGCTTCGTTCGGCGAAGCGGGGATCGGTACGCGCGTGAATACGACCGCGTTGGCCGCCGGCAGCAGCGCCCAGAGCAGCGCGAGGATACGCCAGTTTTTCGTGCCGAACGCCGAGAAGAACAGCGTTGACAGCAGCACGACCGCGACCGTGCCCCAGCAGTAGAAGGAGTGCAGCAGGCTCATTGCGCCAGCCTTGTCGTCGCCGGGACAGTGCTCCACGATGGGACTGACAAGCACCTCTAAAAGTCCGCCGCCGACGGCGTAGACCGTAACGGACAGCAGGATGCCCCAGAAGGGGACGGGCAGCAGGTTCGGCAAAAACGTCAGCCCAGCAAGGCCCGCCGCGCAGAAAACATGCGCCGCGATCATGCACCGGCGGTAGCCGATGCGGTCGGCGAACAGTCCCGCCAGCACGTCCACCAACAGCTGCACGCCGAAATTGAAGGTGACGAGCAGCGAGATACGCGTCAAAGACAGACCGTAATCGGCCATGAACGTGGTGAACAGCAGGGGCAGGAAGTTGTTGATGACGGCCTGCACGGCATAGCCGACGAAGCAGGCGCGGACGGTAGCGCGGTATGAATGCATAAAAATCCTCAAAAAAAGCCGTAAAAAAGCAAAATAAAACTTTTCAACGGCCGAAGTTCATGTTATACTATATCTGTTACTGCAGCAGTTCGCCGGTCTCGGCATTGACGATATTGTGGAAAACGGCGATGTGCGTGGTGGAGATGAATTTGTCCTCGTGCAGCGAGCCGAAGAACCAGCGCTTGAATTTGCAGAAGGACGCCAGTTCGTCAAAGAAGGTGTTCAGGCCGGTCACGCGCACGGCTTCCTTGTTTTCCTTGAGCTGCAAAAAGCCCTTGATGCGCAGCGGCGGTTCGTGCGTGAGAATGATGTCGATGACGCCGCCGGTCCTGTCGACCACCCGCGCCGCGTCCAGCAGCTCTTTTTTCGTGGGGATCTCCGCCTTGGACCAGGTGTTGTACTCGATGCGGATGTCCATGTCCGGACTTTCGCCGCCGCCCATGGTGAAGTAGCGCCTGCCCTCGAGCGTAAAGACCTGCCCGCGCATGAGATGGTAGAGATGGCCGGAAATGGCATGGACCTTTCCGCCGTTCCACATCTCGACGGGATAGGCGTTCAGCAGGTCGAAGTTTTCATGCGTGCCGTCGAGGAAGCAGACGTTGTACCGTCTTTTCCCGAGGCGGCGCAGAATGCGCTCCTCTTCCGGACTTCCGTCCCATATGAAACCGAAGTCGCCGCAGACGATCAGCGTGTCGCCCTTTTTCAGCGCGCGCAGGCGCGGGTCCAGAAAACGCTTGTAATCGCCGTGCGTGTCTCCCGTTACGTATACCATATTCCTCACCTTCCGCTATGCGATCTGCTCTTATCATACTACATTTGGTGGTGCGTTGTCTATGAAAAAATGGAGATTTTTTATTATTTGTTTGATTTTGGTCTGTGCGAGCCTGCCGTTTTCCACGGCGAACGCCGCATATAATTCGATCTTGGAAGAATTGGAGCCGCGCTCCGGCATCATCCTGCTCCAGAGCCTGGAGGACGGCGCGATCATTTTCGACAAAAACACCTATGAGCATACGCCGCCCGCGTCGCTGACGAAGTTGGTGACGGCGATCCTGACGCTGGAAAACTGCACCGATTTTGACGCGATGGTGACGGTGCCGCAGGCAGTGATCGATTCTCTGTACAACACCGACAGCTCCACCGCCGGACTGATGGCGGGCGAGGAGATCAGCGTGGCGGATCTGCTGCGCTGTATGCTCATTCCCAGCGGCAACGACGCGGCGTCGACGCTCGCGTATTACGTCAGCGGCGGAAACATCGACGGCTTTGTGGAAAAGATGAACGTCTTCGTCGAGCGGCTCGGCTGCAAGGACACGCACTTCATGACGCCGCACGGTCTGGACGCCGAGGGACAGTATACCTGCGCGGCGGATATCGCGAAGATTATGAAGTACGCGCTCACCTGCGAACAGAGCGAGCTGTTCACCGAGATCATCTCCACCGTGTCGTACGAGCTGCCGCCCTCCAATATGCATGAGGAATCCCGCATCATCCGCAACACGAATTATCTGCTCAACGAGGGGTACGCGGAGTACTACTGCAAATACGTGACCGGCGGCAAAACCGGCTCCACGTCGCAGGCGGGCAAGTGCGTCGCCGCGCTGGCGCAGAGCGGCGGGTATTCCTACATGGTCGTCATCATGAACGCGCCGCATGACGACATCGACAACGACGGGTATGAGGAGAACGGCGCCTTCACCGACTCGAAGCTGCTGCTGGAATGGGTATTTGAGAATATCCGCTATGATTCCGTGCTGCGGAAAACGGACGTGACGGCAGAGGTGCCGGTGCATCTTTCCTCCAAGACGGATCATCTGGCGCTGCTTCCGGCGGAGGATCTGTTCGCGTACGTGCCCGCCGGCGTGGGGGAGAAGAGCGTGCTCGTGCAGGTCGCGGAGGGCTCGATGCCCGAAGAGGTGGACGCGCCGATCCGCAAGGGTGAAAAGATCGCCGAGGCTGTCGTGCTTTACGCCGGCCAGGAGATCGCACGCACCGATCTGATCGCCTCCGCGGACGTGGATCGCAACCTGTTTTTGTGGTTCGGCTCCATTCTCAAGACGATCCTCTCCAACACGGTCGTGCAGCTTCTGCTGGGCGCTTTGGTGCTTGTGATCGGCACATACTTTGCCCTTGTGATCCGCGCTGGCCGCAAGGCGCAGAAAAAACGCAAACGCCGCAACAGCCGATCCAAGGTCGTGCGGATGAATGATTTCAGGAAATAAGGGGGGCGCAAACGGAATGAAACGGATTTTGGCGGCGCTTACGGCGGCGCTGCTGTGCTTCGGCTGCATGACGGCCGGCTTTGCCGCGGACGGCGTACCGGCTCGTCTGTACAGTATCTACGGCGACAATATGCTGTTTCAGCAGAAAAAAACGGCCGTGTTTGCCGGCGTCGCGACGGGCGGCATCCATGTGACCTGCACGCTTTTGGACAGTGCGGGGAACGCGGTCGCCAAGGGCGAGGGCGCGGTCAATAAAAGCGGACGCTTTTCCGTCGGCATTCCCGCGCCGGCAGGCGGCTATGCGGAGTATACGGCCGTTCTGGCGCTGGAGGGCGCGGAGTTTGCCCGCCTTCGCGGCGTCGTTTTCGGCGAGCTGTGGCTGTCGAGCGGACAGTCCAATATGCAGATGCATCTCGGCGCGACGGAGACAGGGATACAAATGCAGGCCGGGGGACAGACGTGCAGCTCTGCCCTGCGCTTCCTGCAGGAACCGCCGCTGGTGGAGTTCGGCGGCGACACGGAGCGCTTCCCGGACGATCCGCAGCGCGACGTGCCCGGCAGCGTCTGGGTGCGCGGCGACGATCCGTCCGTGTTCGGCGTGAGCGCCGTATCGGTGCTGTTTGCGCAGCAGCTGCAAAAGACGCTCGATATGCCCGTGGGCGTGCTGTCCGCGTCGCTCGGCGGCTCGTCGATCTATACGTGGCTCTCGCGCAGCGCGATCGAATCCGATCCCGAAGTGCTGAAGGATCTGCAGCAAGACGGCCGCTATACCGCCGCGGAGGACTGGCAGGAGAGCGGTCACGACGTCTATCTCGATATGACGACGAATTACAACAAAAAGATCAGCGCCCTGCGCGTGTTCTCGCCGCGGGGACTGATCTGGTATCAGGGAGAAACGGAGATATTCCGGGACACTTCGCCGCAGGCGTACGCGCGCGCGTTCGATCTGCTGCAGCGTTCCTGGTCGGAGCTGTTCGGCTATTCCGACGACGCGCGTCTGCCGGTCGTGAACTCGCAGATCGCGGCGTACTCTTACGGCGGCGATCGTCTCCAGAGCATGAACGCGGGCTTTGCCGACATGCAGCGTTCGCACCCGCAGTCGCGCGCCGTGACGCCGATCTATGACGTGCCGCTGACCTACCGGCAGGAATCCGGCGTGATCCACCCGACCGAAAAAGACATCGTCGGCGCGCGCATGGCGTATGCGGCCGAGGGGCTGGTCTACGGCCTGCGGGATACGTATACGGCGGCGACGGTGCAGTCCGCCGTGCCGGAAAACGGCGGCGTCACCGTGACGCTGCGCGACACAGGCAGCGGACTTATATGCAAGCAGGGGAAGCTGCGCGGCTTCTCCGTCTGCGGCAGGGACGGGGTCTTTGTGCAGGCGGACGCGCGGATCGTCGACCGCGATACGCTGTTTGTTTCCGCCGAGCAGGTGCCGCAGCCTGTTGCGGCGGCGTATGCGTTCGGCGAGGTGAACGCCCGCGCGAATCTGTATGCTTCGGACGAAAACGGCGCCGCGCTGCCCGTATCGCCGTTCGTGACCGATCCTTCGGTCATGCAGTTCTCCTGGCAGGGAAAGGAATGGACGGACTGCGACAGTGAAAAGCTCTGGCGTCTGGCCGGCGAAACGACGACCGGCTATTATGACGCCTGGTCGGTCGATCATGCGTCGCTGTCCTATGGCGGCGGCGAGGCCGACAGGTATCTGTGCGTGCAGCCGGACGCCCGCTCGTTCAGCGTGTATCCGACGGCCGTCTGCCGCGACGGCAGTAAAGACAGGCAGTTCCGTGACGCGCGTCCCGATTGGCGGTACTACGGCAAGCTCGCCTTCCGCGTACGCAACACCGGTGCGCACAGCGTCAAGCTGCGGCAGGTGCGCCTGTATACGTCCGCGACACAGTGGTACGCGCCGCTGGTCGACGGAACGCACGGCGCGTCCGCCGTGATCCCCGCGGACGGCGAATGGCATACCGTGACGTTGGATCTCTCGCAGATCTTCCGTGCCGGCAACGTCTGCGGCGTGACGTATTCCCGTGCCAAACTCGGCAGCGTGCGGCAGATGCGGCTGTGCTTCTCCGGCGAGAAGGACGGCAAAGTCGAGCTGGACGATTTCCGCTTCACACCGGACGGAACGGAAGGCGCCGCGCGGCGGTTCATCCCGCGCTTTGACCGCGCGCGGACACCATGGGAATGGCTTTCCGCTCTTGCCATGCAGATCGTGGCTTTGTTTGTGCGATAAATAAAAAGACAATAAGAATACGGGGCTGCCGAAATGATGCTCGGCGGCCCCGCGATATTTTTGATTTAAGGCAATACCGCACAATTCCGGTGTGCGGATTGCGAAGCAAGATTTTTCGTCAGGTTGTACAAAAAGATCGAAGGCTTGCTGACGCAAGTCAAGAGATTTTTGTGCAGCATGACGGAATAAGATTCGAGCAAGGCGTGCATC
>JAFSYP010000012.1 GCA_017449935.1 Clostridia bacterium | reverse complement strand
TTTGGCGGCGAAGGGTTGTTCAATACTGTTGTAACCGGTCCCGGTCACATCATCATCCAATCTATGCCGATCAACAACACGGCCATGGCGCTGTATGCGCATATGCCGCATCCGACGTCTTCGTCAAACTGATAATTCTAATCCGCTGTCTCAAGCTTTTGACTGTAGGCGTAAAAACTGATGCTTTTTTGAAACATTCTGCTCAAGCAGATAAAAACGCTTTCACTCATGCAGACTTTTGACCCGCAGGGGGTTTCACTCATGCAGATATTTGACCCATAGGGGGTTTCACTCATGCAGACGTTTACTGCCGAGGGGGTTTCAGTCTTGCTGACGTTTGCAGACAAATTGCACACCTTTTGCATACGTTTGCAGACAAAAATGCCCGAACCTTTGCTGACGTTTGCAGAGGAAAAGCCCAAAATGTTTCACGGCATTGTATCATAATAGTCGTATCTTGCCATAGCGGAAGGACTATTTTGATCAAGCGGAACATTGCGGAATCCGGCTCGGCTCTGGATGCAATCCGCAACAGCAAAATCTACACATACAACCTGATATCCGAACCGGTCGCTCCGGTGCAGATGCATATGACGCAGCCAAATGGCACCGACAGCCCGGCGCCCGACCCGGAAGAAGGCGTTGTGGTTGCACAGTGCGAAGAAGAAACACTGAACGGCGCGTCGGCACCGGAGATTTCGGATCACGTGAGCACAGGATTTGTCATCGGCAGAGAGACGCCTGACGCGGTTTTGTCAGAAGACGGCGCGCACATCGACCTTTACGCGATGGCCGCTCTCAACTGGCGCGCCACGCAGGAGCTTCTCGAAAGAATAGAACGGTTGGAAGAAAAACAATAAATTATTTTAATGTAACTATTGACATTACATCACGAATATGGTATACTGTGCCTGTCAGATGAAACAGCGGAGGTTACATCTGCTGCGCATCGACAAATAATTTGCCGGATAGACACCGGCGGAAAGAGGTATACTCATGAAAATCGCAGTAGTGGCAGCAGCAGGCAAAGCAGGCAGAAAAATCGTCCGTGAAGCAGCGGACAGAGGCATGGACGTGACAGCATTTGTCCGTACTGCGTCAGAAATCGACGGTGCACATACAACAGTCGTGCGTGACATCTTTGATTTAACAGCAGAAGACTTTGCAGGTTTTGACGCCGTTGTGGACGCATTCGGCGCATGGACGCCGGAAACGCTCCCGCAGCACAGCACGACGCTTACGCTTCTGTGCGATCTGCTCTCCGGCACGGACACCCGTTTGCTTATTGTCGGCGGTGCAGGCAGTTTGTTTGTCAATCCGGAACACACGGCTTGCGTCTCGGACAGCGCGGATTTCCCTGAAGGATGGAAACCTCTTGCTGCGGCAATGGCGCAGGCGCTGGGAGAACTGCGTGCGCGTAAAGATGTTCGCTGGACGTACATCAGCCCCGCGGCGGATTTCCGGGCGGACGGCGAAAAGACCGGCGCATATATTCTTGCGGGCGAGGACTTTACGCTCAACGAAAAGGGCGAGAGCATCATCAGCTATGCCGATTATGCGGTTGCGATGGTCGACGAAATCGAAAGCGGCAATCACATCGGACAGCGCATCAGCGTTGTGCGCAAGTAAGCAAACAGAACGATTACGGTATGGGGCAGTTTTCGTAACTGCCCTCAAAACCATAGCAGGAGGTCAATATGCAGATATCCAGCAGATTCACGGTTGCGCTTCATGTTTTTTCATGTATGGACGTTTTCGGCCAGACGCACAAAATCACAAGTGAGTTTCTGGCAGGAAGCATCGGCACGAATCCGGTCATCATCCGCAAGATCATGGCGCAGTTACAGGATGCGGGACTGATCCGGATCGCGCGCGGTACCGGCGGCATAACTGCCGAAAAGCCCTGCGAGGAGATCACCTTTTATGATGTGTACAAAGCGGTTGATGCCGTGGAGGACGATACGCTGTTCCGCTTCCATGATAAACCGAATCCGCAGTGTCCGGTCGGCAGGAACATCCATACTCTGCTGGACGCGAAGCTGGCGGACATTCAGAACGCTATGGAAGAAGAAATGAGAAAGCACACCCTTGCCGAACTGCGCGACGGCATGAGAGACATCCTGCAAAGCGAGGTCGGCTGATGATGGACGGCAGCACATATCTATCCTTTCTCGTCCGTGAAATCCACACCGTGATTGTCGCAACAGTCGACAACGACGGATTGCCGGTTACCGTAGCCATTGATATGATGGACTTTGATGAGAGCGGGCTGTATTTTCTTACGGCAAAGGGAAAAGGCTTTTACGACAGATTGAAGAAACGCGGCGTCCTTGCACTGACCGGGATCAAGGGGAATGACACAATGTCACGGGTCGCCGTGTCGATCAAAGGTAAAGTGGAAGAGATCGGTTCAGACGTTCTGCCGCGGTTGCTTGAAAAGAACCCGTATATGTACGACATCTATCCGACAGAGGAATCACGAAAAGCGCTGACTGTTTTCCGTGTTTTTGAGGGAAGCGGCGAATGGTTCGATCTGTCCAGGAAGCCGATCGAGCGTGCGTCATTTTCTTTCGGCGGCAAAACAGCCGAACCGGAGAGGTACTATATCACGGACGCCTGCATCGGCTGCGAAACCTGCGGCGCGGTCTGCCCGCAGAACTGTATTGATTTCAGCAATGTCCCCGCTGTGATCGAACAGGAACACTGCCTGCACTGCGGGAACTGTATGCAGACCTGTCCTGCCGGAGCAGTAGAAAGAAGATGAAGCTATGACGCACACGGAAAAGAGAGAATACCTGATCAAAACACTTTTGTCGGAGCAGCCGCGATACAGAGGCATCACGGTCCCCGCAGATGAATATGCACAGAAAAACCTGCTGCGGTCTCTGATGAACATCCGCACGCCCGCGCCGCTCGGCGACGAGTATTGCAGG
>JAFSYP010000088.1 GCA_017449935.1 Clostridia bacterium | reverse complement strand
GCTCTGTAGCCGACGTAGATCACCGATTCGCGCGTGCCGTCGCCGTCCGAATCCAAAGCGGCCGACTGCATGAAATAGATTCCCGCAATCGCGCCCTCTGCGCCGTCGGTGCTCTCAAAATACGCACTGTCGCCGTCCATGTTGAACGCTTCATCTCCGGTGATCGTGTCGCTCTTTAAGTTGTTGCCGATCCGGTAAGCAAACGTATTCCCTGAGCCGGCGGGATCGATCCCCGAAAACATCAGCTCATGCAGCGTCGCGAGATGCCGGACGTCGTCGGTCCCCATCAACTGATACGGATCTTTGACGTTGTCAAACCCATCCGGAACCGAACCCGCGGGATTGACTGCCCTGCTGACATCCGCGCTCGCCGCTTCCGCTTTCAGCGCGAACGGAACCTTCGCGGCGTCCAAAGCGAACGATCCGGCGGCGAGAACGAAACACAGCATTACGCTGATTATCTTTAACAATATTATTCTCCGATTTGTCATAGCTGGTCTCCTTTGCTCGATGCAGAAATTACCGACAACAAGATTTTTGCAGAGAGTCTGCCGGCAAGCTCTTCCTGCAAATATTCTAATTCGAAAAGCCAAAAAAATCAACATCATTTTCAAAAAAAACATTTTAAGCTGTCAGACATATCAGAATAATGTTGCAAAACGAGCACAATCATGATATGATAATCAGCGTCAATCCATATACATACAACCATTCTTAACAAAGGCCGAAAGGAAACTTTACTATGGCAGAGAAAACAAGAACGCACAAACTATGCGAAAAGCATCCGCTGATCGCAACCGCACTCGGTTTGATCCTTCCGGCGATTTTCATCAGTTTGAGCAGCCTCGCAAAAACCGTTTCGGATGACGCTGCATATATCGCGATGATCATCGCTTCGATCATAACGCTGATTCTGTTCAAGGCATGGTTTTCGCCGGAATTCAAAGGGTTCCTGAAGGCGGAAACATCCGCAAAAACCGTATGTCTGTTGTTGGTTCCCTACCTTGTTTTTGTCGCATTAAATGTGCTGAGCTATCTGTTTTTTCAGGGAAAGATCGAATTCAACCCCAGCGTAAGGGCTGTGACAATGGGCTTAGCTGCCGGTTTTAACGAAGAAACCATGTTCCGAATCTGCGCACTGTCGATTGCGGCACGATTCCTCAGAAAGGAAAACAGAGCGTTAATCACAACAATCGTTCTTGCCGTTCTGTTCGGTCTGTCGCACGCGGCCAATGTGCAGTCCGGAGCGAATCCCGCCATGACCGTTGTACAGGTTGTCACCAGTATTTTTATCGGGCTGTTCCTTGCGGCATTGTATCTGCGGTCAGGCAGCATTGTATTGCCGATTTTTGCGCATGCGTTTTATGACTGGGTGTGCTTTGTGACTGACCCGACGTTGTCGGATAACGGCATCGTTGTCGGTACCTATAGCACGAGGGAAGTCATTTATGCGGTCGTTATAACCGTTCTGCTCGGCGCCGCGGGTATTTACCTGCTCAGAAAGCCAAAATTGTCCGAAACGAATGAACTCTGGTACCGGAAATGGTCATACGTCCCCTCGGCTGAACCCGCAATGACCGAAGGCAATGACTTCACATCTGATATGAAGTAAACAAAAACGTGCTTTCTGTCTGCTCCCAAAATGATCAAAACCGGCGCCAATATCTAAAATCCACGCCCTCCGAACCGCACAGCTATTTATCGCTATGCAGCCCAGAGGGCGTAACTATGTCCGTATTTACTTTTCCGGAATCTGCAGCACCTGCCCGGACATCAACACGTTGCTCTTGAGTCCGTTCAGCTTTACGATCTCGGTGTACCGGCTGCCTTTGCCGAGAAGCGTCTGCGCGATCTGCCAGAGCGTGTCGCCGTGCTTGACGGTATACGTCCTGCCTGCGGTTTCCGTTTTCGGCGTGATCGCCTTGCCGGTGATGGCGTTGTAATACTTCTGCACTGTCGCAAGAAAAGTGATCCAATGTGGCAGGATGTACTGCGGACACTGCTTGCGGGCGTAGAAATACTGGTGGGTGTACACGTCCGTCTTGGGATCGAGACCGTGCTTCTTGCAAAGCCACGCGACCAGCTTTGCCGTCGTATCCTCGCTGAGTTTCCGGTCGCCGATACACTCGATGGCGATCGTGTCGAGGTTGCCGCCAAGCGTAGAGCCGTCCTTGCGCTGGGAAGATCTGCGGGTACTGCCGTCAGCGGCGTGCCAGCCGCGCTCGTCCTCGCGCAAGTTCTGCCAGATCTCCGTGTCCCAGACGTAATAATGGACGACGACGCCGGACATGTTGCCGTTGTACGTTGCGCGAGTATACTGTTCAGCAGCGTTCGTTCCGGACGCAACTTTGATGTCTCCGGTGTTGTGCACGGTGACAGCTTTCGGCTTGCCCGTGCCGTTGTTCAGCTTGGCGCAGGGCTTCATCTTCTGCCCCTTCTTGATCCACGACGCCACGTCCTTCGGGGCGAGCAGACTGTCCGGGATGATCTTCTGCTTGATCGTCAGACCGTTCTCGGTCGTGATGATCTTATCGGGTTTCAGAAACGTTACTGCCATTCTCTTTTGCCTCCAATCTCTCTTCCTTGGCCTTCTGCAGGAAAGCAAGGTTAAACTCCGCCACGCATGCTTCGATCAGCATGTCCATCTCGATTTCCGAAATAGAAATGCCCTTGATGTCGAGCATGGCGATGATGTTTTCTTTCGCCTTTTCCAGTTTTTCCGTGCCGGACAGCTCCTGGTACAATTGCTCTACAGCTTTTACGCAGGTCTCGACCACCTTGCGTTTGGTGTCATCCGCCGTCATGCGATCGTACAGTTTTTTCATGCCCGCGCCCAGCACTCCGGCGATCGCCGTCAACGCCGTGTACGCAAGGATATAGCCGTACTGCGAAAGGAATCCAATACTACTTTCATGCTCTGCCTCCGATCAAAAATGTGATGCCTGCTGCGACTGCCGCTCCGATCACGGCATAGATGAGCTTGTCCCACATAGTAGCCGGACGTGCTTTGAGCGACTCCACCGCACCCTTCAGTTCCCCCAATGTCGCCAAAACGCTGTTCAGCGTCGTGGTGGTTGCCACGAGGTTATGGTCGGTCGCGGTGATCTTGTCCGACAGATCTTTGACCGCCTGCTCACAGACGGCAAGGCGCCTCTCAATCTCCGACAGCGTCACTTCGCTCATTGCCCGATGCCTCCTTCCCCAGAATGTCCTTCAAGACCTGCTCCGCGCCGATCACAGCATTGAGACGGGCGAGCAGCTCTTCTTTCTGCGCCGACAGTTCTGTCAGCTTCTGTTCGATGATTTCTCTCATAGACGTGCCTCCAATTGTTCTATTCTTTCGAGAAGCTCCTGCGTCGCGCGCCAGTTGAGAGCGGCCATCGCGTAAAGGTCGATGTGCTCGCCGTCCTCTGACAGCACAGCGTCAGGCGTTTCTCTGCCGATGACAAATCCTGTACTCGTGCGATCCGATATGACCGGAGATGGTGCGCTGTTCAGCGTTTCTTCTTCGGCTTGCGCAATGACGACACCAACGTCTTCTTCATCGATCTCCTCCGTCTCTTCCGATGTGAAGGAAAGAGCTTCCGGTGATCCGGAAATCAGGTTGTATGTGTAGATCCGGCTGTTGCGGACGGCGCCCAGCACGCTGCCTGCCTCGGATATGTTTGTTTTGACCGATTCCGTCGAGTTGATCTCAAACCCCGGCGCGTATATCGAACCGTTCGCCACCACTTTGTCGCTTTTGATCATCAGATATGGCGTCACGGTCGATCCGGAAACCGATCCGATGGCGATTCCGCTTGAAAGGCTCGTGCCGATCAGCATAGCACCGTCACCGGATGTCATCAGACCACCCGGCACCTCGTATCTTGACGCATAAACCACGGCCCATTTGGATGACGAACTTCCGAGGTTGACGGCATTGTACGGTATAAAATCGTCGCCGTAGTATTTCGTTGTCTTGTTCGTGATGCCCAGAGCGAGATTGCCGGAATATAAACGAAGCGCGGTATCCCCGCCGAACGCGATGCCGTTGTCGCTGCTGAAGTTAAGGTTGTTCGTCGCGTTTAAGCCAAATGAAATATTACCGCCGAGAGACAGATCTCCGATGACGGATGTCTTCCCCCAAACGGTCAGCGGTGAATTGATTTGCGACGCGGAAGATGTAAAATGCGCCAGTGCGTTGAAGCTGCCGCTTGACTGCCGCTGATACAAACCAACACCCTTGACATTTTCCGAACAGTATAACCCCTCGCTGACATTCCCGGACTCCACGAGGCCGATCGGAACCAATCCGCCGATCAGGCCGCCACCTGACGACATGGATTGTTCTATGCTTCCGTTGGCAATATAGGTGTAGTAGCTTGAATTGCCGATCTTAATTGTGCCGCCTGTCACTTCAATATTGGACGATTTCAGCAGCCCGCTCTCCAGGTTAAACGAGGATCTTCCGTTGGCGGACGTCAGGATTCCGGCTCGAATGATGTTTGCCGTCAGCGTGCCCGCCGTGATGAAATCCG
Organism: Clostridia bacterium; assembly: GCA_017449935.1. Lineage (GTDB taxonomy): Bacteria > Bacillota > Clostridia > Oscillospirales > Acutalibacteraceae > UBA1425. The sequence goes on along the minus strand of JAFSYP010000088.1, from coordinate 1,003 downwards.
CAACGATCTCACCGCCCGCTGTGATCGCCGTCGTGTAGGGACCGTCGTAACCGTTGGGCGAATAGCCGAGGCCGCCCATGTTCCAGCGCCAGACTTTTGTCGCCCGCTCTGGAATCTCATGGTTCGCGATCGTGATCTGATTCGGGCAGTTGGACGGCGATAGACGTACCGCGCCGTATTCCGCGCCGGTGATTGCTTTTGTCGCGCGCTGGATCGCCGCCTGATACTCCCGCGTGATCTGCGAAGAAATCGCCGCCGTGTCGATGGACTGCACGAGTTTCGTCAGGTCATTAGCTGCCTGCCGGATCGTATCACCGAAGTTCGCCTTTGCGGAACCCAGCTCGATCTTGTTGTACCGCTCGGCGATCGTATCGTAGACCGTTTTCACGACCTGCGCTTTCATATCAATACCGAGGTCTTTATGGCGCACCGTCACCCAGTCGCAGAGCGACACCTGCTCCAGTGCTTTCAGATCTTCATATTCCGACGATTCCCATAGCTGCACGAAGGACACCGTCACGTTGACGGACGGGCTGTTAATGTCGTTTTGCTGCAGCCACTTCTCCGCCTTTTCGGCGAGCGTGCGGTTGGACACCGTTTCGTCTTTCACAAATTCGTTTGTGAAATCCCGGATCAGCATCCTGTCCGCGATGCCGGACTTGTTTTCGACCGGAAAGATCGGATCATACTCGATGAACGTCAGCGTCGGTTCCGTATCATATTCCCAGACGTTGGCGACGTACAGCACGTCATCCTTTACGGCATACGGATACAGCGCCGTATACGCCGATTCAAGGGACGTCGTGACCTTGATGTCCGTCATGTTTTTGCCGTAGGCGATCACGATGCCGGTGTCTCTGCCGCGGTTCTTGTGCAGACGGATGGTGTAGTTATCAAACTCGTATTCTCCGCCGTACACGTCCAGGATGGAACCCTCTGTGCCGCCGAGCGCGGCGCGGGCAGAGCCGATTTTGAACGAAAACGCTTTGACCGCGTCCATGTC
>JAFSYP010000087.1 GCA_017449935.1 Clostridia bacterium | reverse complement strand
GTTGTATAAAGCGGCATAAGAGACCGCAAATTCCGGTTGAAATCCTCAAAATTTCAACCGGAATCTGCGGTGCCACAACGCATCGCGTTGTGAATATTTTGTTAATTATTTCTTTGTCCTCTTGACGGGGTGCGGTTCAGGAAAAACCGGTATGAGAAGCCTCTTGTTTCATTCCGAGGAAATTTATCGGCTGTAAACTGCGATTCTTTCCGCGCCGTTTTATGTGCTTTGCGCCAGATACAAATGATTATTTCCTGGACCGTTTGGTTTTGTACATAGCTGCGTCGGCACGCTGAAAGACCTGTTCCACGCGCTCTTTCTTCTTCGGATTAAACTCCGCAAATCCGATCGCCGCCGATACGCGTTCCCATGGCGGTATGGAATCGTCGCGCATGTTCTGTTCAAACGTATCCAGAATCGACCGGATCAACTCTTCCCGCTTCTCATAATCGTCGTTCTCAAGGATCACGATAAACTCGTCTCCACCGATGCGGTAAATCAAAGAGTGCCGGAAAACACGGCAAATGATCTGGCAGAGCGTGACGAGGCTGATATCGCCCTTTTCGTGACCGTATGTGTCATTGATCGTTTTCAGCTCATTGAGGTCGATCATCAGCAGACCGTAGGGCTGCGTACTCTCATTGAGCCGTTTGACTTCGACGTCATACGCTCTCTTGTTGCGGACTTTGGTCAGCGCGTCGATGTTGGCTGCGCGGTTCATCTGTTCGGCCTGCTCGCGCGCAGACATCAGGTCGCCGGTCGTCTGCTCCAGGTTGGTGATATAGCCGTCGATCTCCTCTTCCATCTGCTTCATGGACGCCGCCAGCGCACCGATCTCATCTTTCCGGGAGATATTCAACCCGGAGAACACCTTTTTATTATGCTCGAATTGTGCGGCCGCGCGGGAGAGCGTGTTGATCGGCTGGATGACAATGCGGTTGACCGCGATGATGCCGATCAGACAGACGACAAGGATCATGGCCAGGAACGCAAAAGTGATGTAGAACAGGAATCGGTTCTGCTGGGACACGAGGTCGTTCATGGAAATGTCCACAGCGGAATACGCGATGATCTCGCCCCGGCTGTCATAGATCGGGCTGCCCGTTGTAATGAGCCAGCCATATTCCGGCGTATTTGTTATGTTCGGCGCAACGATGAGCGAAGGATCTTTCTGCAGCACCGTGGCGTCATCTAAAAAGATCGGGTCGATACAGCCCGGCGGGCAGGCGTCCTCGTATGCGGCGTCGATCAGATAAATATAACACCCGTTCTCGATATCTATCCAAGAGAGGTACAGGCAGTCCACATCAAGCACGTCCTGCATCCTGCGCAGGTCGTCCCTCAGCGTTTGATACTCCTCCGTTTCTTCCACAAACGCAAATTGAGAAATATACGCGTCAAACGCCGGCGTCCCCCACTGGTCGCTCATCACTTTGTTGTCGGCATGATCGTAGACATCCAGGATCGCATTCCGCACATTCGACAGTTTTTCGGTATCGATCTCCACGGCGACTACACCGGCGATTTCAGTGGAACGCTGTTTAAACTGCTCCTTCATCAGGTTGTTGACGCCTTGATAATAAATGATAAAAGCGAGCACACAGATGATCGTCGTAATCCCCACGATCAGAAGAATCGTTTTTCTGCGCAGCGAAAACTTCATGTCACGGCTCCTTTCTGTTTCATTCGATTCATGCCTGTGTCGGCTGATAGACCTTGACGTAGTCGACGATCATCTGCGTCTTGTAGTCGCGGTTCGACGTGATCTTTTCCGGCAGCTTTTCGGGGACCTCGAGCGAAACGATCAGGTTTTCCAGCACCTCGGACACGCCGAGACCGAACGACGTGCGCACGGTCTCTTTGCCGTTGATGTAGAAAATGTATTCGTCGTCCGTCCATTTCAGGCCGTAGGTGTTAAACTTATTGTAGATGTCGTCGCCGACGGCGGAGAACTGGCACTTGTCGATGTTCTCGTCGTCCTCGTCGGAGCCGTTGCAGTAAACGGTCTGCGTGACGCTGTTGCGGTTGATCGGCAGCAGCGCGTCATAGTCCGACGCCTCGAAAATGTCGATCTCCGCGCCGCCGATCCCGCCGCGGGATTCCAGGTCGTAGGAGTGATTGGACTGCATCCAGAACGCGCTCCAGAAGCCGTCGTCCTTGTTGCAGATGCAGGAGATCTCAAAGTAGCCCTTGTAGTACCACTGCCGCAGGGCGACCGAGGCGGTGTACCAGCCCGCGCCGAATTCGCCGGTCTGTTCGTCGAGATACTCGCCCGTCAGATACAGCTTGCCGTCGGAAACCGACGCCTGACTGGCTGCGTGGAAGCCGCAGCGCGAGGGGCCGGAGCCGCGGTGATACCAGACGTTCATATCCAGCTCGTCGCCGTCAAAGTCGTCGAACATCACCAATTCATAGCCGTCCAGATCGAGCGCTTCGCCGCGCGGATGCACGGGCGCTTTGAATACGGCGGCGCCGAACAGCTCGACCGTTACCAAAAACAGCGCAAAAAACCGTTTGAGCGAATGCTTGCCCGTAAACAGCTCTTCGGCCGATCTCAAAAAGCGGCCGAAGGATTCCTTCTGTGCGTTCGTCCATCCGAACAGCGCGTACATTTTTTCCAGCATCTCTATCCCTCCGAAAGGATTGCGCTCAAACCGTCAGATATGCGCGCAGTTTTTCATATGTTGCCTGACCGACGCCCTTGACGCGCAGGATGTCCTCGACCGACGAGAAGCGTCCGTTCTCCGCGCGGTCCTCGACGATGGCGCGCGCCAGTTGTTCGCTCACCCCGCGAACACCCGCCAATTCTTCCGCGCTCGCTGTGTTGAGGTCGACCGCAAAGCGGCTGATCGCGGTCGATGCGGTTTGGGTCGGAACGGTCTGCGGCGCGGACGCCGTATGCAGGTCCGGCGCGCGAAACGTTTCATACAGGAGGGCCGCCGCGATCACGAGGAGCGCGATGGCGATCAGCAGCCGTTCGCTCCGGCGTTTCACAGGATCTCGATCCCGTTTTCCTTGCAGATGCGCAGCGTATCGGCGTCCCAGACCGAGACCTGCACCTCGCCGATGTGCGCCTTTTCAAGCAGCAGCATACACAGCCGCGACTGTCCGATGCCGCCGCCGATGCTGTACGGCAGCTCGCCCGCAAGCAGCGCTTTGTGGAACGGCAGCTCCCGGCGTTCGTCGCAACCGGCGAGCGAAAGCTGCCGGTCGAGCGATTCGGGACTGACGCGGATGCCCATGGAGGATACCTCGAACGCGCAGTCCAGCACGTCGTTGCGGATAAGGATGTCGCCGTTGAGCTGCCAGTCGTCGTAGTCCGGGGCGCGTCCGTCATGCTTCTGTCCGGAGCGCAGCACGCCGCCGATCTGCATGAGGAACGTGGTGGGGTGCGTTTTGACGTATTCGTTTTCCCGCTGCTTGGGCGTCAGATCGGGATACAGATCCTCCAGCTCCTGCGTGGTGATGAAGCTGATTTCGCGCGAGATCGTGCGCCGCAGCGCCGGAAACTGCGCGTTGACGCGTTCCTTCGTGTCGCAGATGGCATCCACGATCTTCCGCACGGTCTGCCGCAGATATTCTTCGGTACGGTCGCGTACGTCGATGGCCTTTTCCCAGTCCCACTGGTCGACGTAGACCGAGTGCAGATTATCCATCGTTTCATCGCGGCGGATGGCGTTCATATCCGTATACAGGCCCTTGCCCACGCGGATGTCGTATTTTTTAAGCGCCATGCGTTTCCACTTGGCGAGCGAATGCACGACCTGCGCCTCGCCGCCCGTTTCCGGGATGTCGAAGCCGACGGCGCGCTCCACGCCGTTCAGATCGTCGTTCAGACCGGATTCGCGCGTGACGAACAGCGGCGCCGAAACGCGCATCAGATGCAGCGCTTCGGACAGGCGCGTCTGGAATTCGCGCCGCGTCTCCTCGATCGCTTTCTGCGTTTCGTACAGCGTCATGACGCTGGTATAGCCCTTGGGGATATAGGTCTGGCTCATGGTTATTCCTCCGTCCGGTTCAGATAAATTACATTATATTATAACATGTCCGGCAAAAAATGTAAAGCCGTCCGCACGAAGAAAAATGCATTGTATGTATATTCAGCAAAGCCTGTATATATATGCAATCGGCGCCATATGTAATACATAGGCATTCTGCACAAGAATCGGCAAAACAACGCTTGCTTTTGCACGGTTTTCATATAGATTGCAAAAACAGTGATTTTTTATGCAAAATACCTTGACAAACGGCAAGGTCGAATGTATAATTATGAAAAAATCAAAGCAAGGAGATCATTGTCATGAAACAGTACAAGAAAGTCGTTCTCGCCTATTCCGGCGGTTTGGATACGTCCGTCATCATCCCGTGGCTCAAGGAGAACTACGGCTGCGAGGTCATCGCCGTTTCCGGCAACGTCGGCCAGGGTACGGAGCTGGACGGCCTGGAGGAGAAAGCGCTCAAGACCGGCGCGTCCAAGCTGTACATCGAGGATTTGAACAAGACCTTCGTCGAGGACTATATCTGGCCGTGCCTGAAGGCCGGCGCGAAGTATGAGGAATACCTGCTCGGCACGTCCTTCGCCCGTCCCGCGATCGCCAAGCGGATCGTCGAGATCGCCAAGGCGGAGGGCGCGGACGCCATCTGCCACGGCTGCACCGGCAAGGGCAACGATCAGGTCCGTTTCGAGCTGACCATCAAGGCGTTCGCGCCGGAGATGGACATCATCGCGCCGTGGCGGACGTGGGAATTCAAGAGCCGCGAGGACGAGATCGCCTATGCCGAGGCGCACGACATCCCGCTGAAGATCACGCGCGAAACGAACTACTCCAAGGACAAGAACCTGTGGCATCTCTCGCACGAGGG
>JAFSYP010000086.1 GCA_017449935.1 Clostridia bacterium | reverse complement strand
GCAGTCAGCCAGCGTTCAAAGGCGTTGATCTGCGTGAGGTACCGCTGCGGACAGCGCGCCTCTTTGTTTTTTTGCATAACCGTCTCTCCTTTACTTATTTTCTTCTTCACTATTGGACAAAAAAGAAGAGACAGTTGTCCTATTTAAGACAACGCAGCTAAAGGCGACGTCATCGCGAGGGAGGCGTCTGCGCCGACCGCGGCGATCCGCATCCCCCTCGGAAGCACATCGAGCTGTGACACAGGGGAACGGATTGCCACGCGCTTCGCGCTCGCGATGACAATCAAGGAAAGACTGCTGCATCCCCCAACTTTCCGTGAACATCGTAAAAACAAGCCCGCGATCCCGGTAACGAATCCCGGATCGCGGGTTTTCAGCTTGGTTTCAATACATGGCGGCGGCCGCCCGACGTTGTTTTCAAATGACGTCGGCAGTTCGTTACCGTGAGATACCGCGTATTACTGCGGATGGCCGTCCCTACGGTTTATGTACCGCAGATCGTTGATATATCACGGATTTGCTCCGGTTGTTGAAGTCCGTCCGACATGCTCAGCGGAACTGTTTTTTGCCTTTGTCTTCGGGGTGATCCTCGAACCACTGGTTCCACTCGGAGAGCGTCTGGTCCTCGTGGACGATGTACGCTTCCTTGGCGTATTCGGCGAGGAAGTGGTCGGACCACGCGTCGGAATAGAACTTGTCGATGCAGTCCAGACCGTACTGGTTTTTGAAGTTGACGACCTTGAACTCGCCGACGGCGAAGTCGCCGTCGATTTTGCCGGTCTTGGTATCCATCTCCGTGGCGACCAGGCCGCCGATGCCGAGCTTTTTGACGATCGGTTCGAGGATGAACCGCGGCGTGCCGCTGGCGATCACGTCGTCGGGCTGCTTGACGTCGTCGTACCACGGCATCATGTACTGCTCGATCTCATCCCAGTACGCCTTGATCTGCTCGTCGAGATTGCCGATCTTATCGATCTTTTTGAGGAACGAATACTGCAGCTCGCGGCTGCGCGTTTTTTTCATCAGACCGAGCTTGTTGAGCGTGTTCCAGAAATGCCAGATGGGCTTGTAGTGACGGAAGCCCTTCTGCTTGAACATGAAGTCGAAGAACCGGTCTTCGGTGTCGCCGACGAAAATGGTTTTGTCAAAGTCGTATACGTTCATTCTTTCCTACCCCTTTGCTGAAATCGCTATATTATAACATATGTTTTATCGGATTGCAACCGTTCACGAAAGGACGCAAACGCCGGCCGGCGCCGGATCGCAGACGAACACATCCGGGATCGTCCGCCGGAGCTCTTCGGCGCACGCTTCGGCGTTTTCACGCGCGCGGAACACGCCGAACACGGTCGGCCCGCTGCCGCTCATCATGGAGAAGACGCTGCCGCAGCGGCGCATCACGCTCTTGATCGGGACGCGGTCGGCGACCTCGACGAACTGCTCGAAGGTGTTGCACGTTCTGCACAGGACGCGTTCCCAGTCGCCCTTGGCCGCGTCGAACAGCAGGGCGGTCAGATCGACATGCGAAACGCCGGCCGTCTGATCGAACGCGTCGTACGCCTCCTTCGTCGAAACGCTGCACGCAGGCTTCGCGAGCACGAACGTGAAGCTTTCGGGCGGCGGAAGCGGCGCGAGCACGTCGCCGATATTCAGCGCCAGACGCGTGCCGCCCGTCAGACAGAACGGCACGTCCGCGCCGAACGACGCCCCGATGCGGCACAGCCGGTCGGCGGAAAGCGCCGTCCCGTGCAGCCGGTCCAACGCGGTCAGGACCGCCGCGCCGTCCGCGCTGCCGCCCGCAAGACCTGCGGCGGAGGGGATATGCTTTTCGATCGTGATGCGCGTATCGGCGCAGTCGATCCCCGTTGCCGCGGCGAAGGCTTCCACGGCCTTCCACGCGATGTTGCGCGCGTCGGTCGGGATCGCGGGATCGCTGCAAAACAGCGCGCGTTCGCCGCGCTCGACCGTGACGACGTCGGCCAGATCGACCGACTGCATGATCATATTGAGGCTGTGATAGCCGTTGGGCAGCTTGCCGGTGACGTCCAGCAGCAGATTGATCTTTGCGTTGGCACGCAGGATGATTTTATCCATAGACGATCACTCCATCGGGATCTGGATCGGTTCGCGATCCTGGAAAACGGTCAGCTTTCCGAATCCGCAGCGCCTGGCGAGCGCCATCCCGGTGGTAATGCCGCGGCCGAGATGCTCGCCGTAGTGCGCATCGGAGCCGATCGTGATCAGCTCGCCGCCCAGATGGCGGTACAGCGCGATCACTTCCTCGCCCGGCATCGTGGACTGGATCTGCTGGAACAGGCCGGACGTGTTGATCTCCAGCGCGATGCCGCTGTGGATGACGGCCTTGAGCACGGCTTCGATCTCCGTGCTGTAATCCCGCAGATCGACCTTTCTGCCGTGCTCGCCGCAGATGTAGCGCAGCGGGTAGGTCAGATGGCCGATCGTGTCTACCTTGCCCCATGCGGCCAGCTTGCGTTCCTCCTCGAAGTATTGGCGCATGATCTCGCGGATGCCGGCGTCCGTCGTGTTGTCCACGTCGAGGAAACAGAAATCCTCCTCGCCGGGCAGGTTGTGGATGGAGCCGATCACGAAATCATAGTGCAGCGTGTTCAGCAGCTTTTCCGCGGTCGGGACGTCGTAGGTCGCCTCGCCCAGCTCCACGCCGACATACACGATGGGCTTGCCCAGAAACGCCGCGCGCGCTTTGATCGACTCAAAGTAGGACTGCCGCGCCCAGCGGTTGAACTCGTGCTGCTCGAAGATGTCGATCTCCACGTGGTCGGTGAACGCCAGCGCGCGCAGACCTGCCCGCGCCGCGCACTCGCACATATACATGGCCGAGTGGTTGCCGTCGAAGGAGTTGGCCGTATGGGTATGCATATCTATGATTCTTTGGTAGCTCATTAGGATCACCGCTTTTTATGACGGGCCGACGCCCGGAATGATTTCAGATCAAGCCTTGACCGTGCCGTCCGCGTTGAACAGCGGCAGCTTCTCAAGGTACAGGATGTCGCTGCGCGACTGCGCGTCGCCCTCGGCGAGGACGGCCATTTTGCCCACGACGTTGCCGCCCGCCTGCAGAACGAGCTTTTCGAGCGCGGCGAGCGATTCGCCGGTCGAGATCACGTCGTCCACGATCAGAATGCGTTTGCCGCGCATCATCTCCGCCTCCGCCGTGTCGAGGTACAGCTTCTGCTGCTTGTCGGTGGTGATGGAGTTGACGACGACTTCAAACACGCCGGTCATGTACAGCTTCGGATATTTGCGGGCGATAAAGTACGCGTCGTCCTCGTGCTGCCGCGCCATTTCATGCGCGAGCGGGATGCCCTTCGCCTCCGCGGTGATAAGATAGTCATATTCCGGCGCGATTTTTAAAAGCTCCCGCGCGCAGGCGACGGTCAGCTTCGCGTGACCGAACACGACGAACGCCCCGATGTACAGATCGTCCGTGACGCGGCACAAAGGCAGCTCATGCTCGATCCCGGCGATATTCATTTTGTAGACCATAGTAAAACCTCCTGTATGATACGATCAGATCGTACTGTCAAATGCGTTTTGAATGTGGTTGATCTCTTTGAGTCCGCCGTCCGCGTCGAGGTACACCTCGATCACGTCGAACCGCGAAAGCAGGTCGGCCTTTTCGCGCCGCAGATACTGCGCGGCGGCCATGGCGATGCGCCGCTGCTTTTCCCTGCCGACGGATTCGGAGGGCGGCGCGATCATGCCCTCGCTTCGCGTCTTGACTTCGACGAAGCACCGCACGCCGTCCTTTTCGGCGACAAGATCAAGCTCGCCCAGACGCGTGCGGTAGTTGGCGCAGGCGATCTCGTAGCCCCGATCGCGCAGATACCGTCCGGCGAGCACTTCGCCCAGCGCGCCCGAAAACTCGTTCAAAGAAGCACGCTCCCCTTGATGTCCTGCACGCAGGCGGCGGCCAGCGCGGTCATGGAGTCGAGGACGTCCGGCCGTTTGATTTGTAATTCGTAATAGATCACCGACAGCTCCGTGCAGCCGAGGATCACCGCGTCGCAGCCGTCGGCCTTCATCCCGTCCACGATGGCGAAGAACGCGTCCTGATCCGCGCGCTTTCCCGCCTTGACCTGGTCGTAGATGATGTGCATGAGCGTGCGCACGCTGTCCGCGTCCGGATAGACGCACTCGATGCCGAACTGCCGCGCGACGTGCGGATAGACGTCCGACTGCAGCGTGCCGGTCGTCGCGAGCACGCCGACTTTACTAAGTCCCGGCACGCTGCGGTGCGCGAACTTCAGCGTTTCTTCGATGATGTTGACGATCCGCACGCCGACGTTTTTCTGGATCTCGTCAAAGAAAAAGTGCGCCGTATTGCACGGGATCGCGATCTCGTCGCAGCCGAGCGATTCCAGCATCCTGGCGTCCGCGATCATGGCGGGCAGGGGATTGGGCTTCGTGCGGTCGAGGATATAGTCCGTGCGGTCGGGGATCTTGGGATTGTTGGAAACGATGGTGCGGATGTGATCCTGATCGCACGCGGCCGGCGTCATCTTCACGATCAGGTCGGCAAAATAGACTGTCGCCAGAGGACCGACGCCGCCGAGGATACCGAGCGTTTTTTCGCGCATGGAGGACACCGCCTTTCAGATGACCTGGAAAATGTAGAATTTCAGATAGTCCGTTTCCGGCACGTTCCAAAGCACCGGATGGTCGCAGCACTGCTGCCGCGCCTCAAGCTGCCGAAGCTGCACGCCCGCGTCCGACGCGGCCTCGCGCAGCATCCGCAGGAACAGCTCGTTTTTCATGAAGTGCGAGCACGAGCAGGTCGCCAGATACCCGCCGCGCGGCAGCAGCTTCATGGCGCGGAAATTGATCTCCTTGTACCCGCGCTGCGCGGACTGCACCGTCTTGCGGCTTTTCGTGAACGCGGGCGGATCGAGGATGATGAAGTCGTACGGCTTGTCGCCCCGCGCGGCCAGCGCCGGCAGCAGGTCGAACACGTCCGCGCACAAGAAGTCCATCCTGTCCGCAAGTCCGTTGCGCGCGGCGTTCTCCTTCGCCATGTCGATCGCGCTCTGCGAGACGTCGACCGCCGTCACATGCGCGGCGCCGCCCTTCGCGGCGTTGAGCGCGAAGGAGCCCGTATGCGTGAAGCAGTCGAGCACCCGCCGGTCCTTCGCCATACGCGCGACGGCCAGGCGGTTGTATTTCTGATCGAGGAAAAACCCCGTCTTTTGTCCGTTCTCAAAGTCCACGGCGTACCGGACGCCGTTCTCCGTGATGACCGTCGTCGCGGACAGGTCGTCGACCGTTTCCGGTCGGTACCAGCCCTTGTACTGCGCCAGCCCTTCCAGCTCCCGCAGCGCGACGTCATTGCGCTCATAGATCCCGCGCAGGCGTACGCCGTACTGCGCGAGGATATCCCGCAGCGCGTCGTAAAGCTGCGGTCTGCGCTTATCCATACCGTAGGACAGCACCTGCGTGACGCACACGTCCTCAAAGCGGTCGACCGTCAGTCCCGGCAGACCGTCCGCCTCGCCGAAGACGAGCCGGCAGGCGGAGAAGTCGCCGCCCATGATGCTGTGCCGGCAGTCGACGGCGTAACGCAGCCGCCGCGCGAAGAAGGCGTCGTCGAATTTGTCGTTGGCGTTCGCCGACAGCAGCCGCACGCGGATCTTGCTTTCGGCGCTGTACAGGCCGCTGCCGAGATAGACGCCCTTTGCGGACACCACGTCCACGATCCCGCCGTTCTCCACCGTCCCGAACGTATCCGTGATCTCGTCGAAATAGACCCACGGATGCCCGCCGCGGATGGAATTCTCCGCTTTTTTCGTTACCAGCACCAGCGGAAAACCGCGTTTCATTTTCATGCAGTCAACCCTTTTCCGAATAATGCACACAGTATACCATATTTTTGCCGGAAAAACAACCGGTTTTCGGGAGAATCTCGGATTCGGGGGTTTTCTTTTGACGGAAACATGCTATAATAGAGAAAAAACGACAAAGGATGATTCTATGCAGTTCCCCGAATTTCTTTCCCCCGACTTTACCAAAGAGCCGTTTTGTTCCGCGCCGGACGTCAGTACGGAACCGGCGGGCGACGGGTTTCTGCCGGAGAACTTCTACGCGACGACGATCTACCCGGAATACTTCAAGATCGGCGGCGAATGGAAAATGCTCCGCCAAAGCCGCATGGACAGCGTCGTGGTCATCCGGGACGGCGAGCCGGTCGTGACCGAGCCGCGCCGCGTGCGCGAGGGCGAACAGGTCGTGGTCGGCAGGACCGACGACGGTTCCCGCGGCGTCTATGTCCACGCGAACTGCTTTGCCGAGCCGAAGGAATCGGGCAGCTCGTCCGCTTTCGCGTTCCGCACCGGTCAGTCGCGCGAAACGTCGTTTTCCAGAGCATACGACGATTTGTACGACGTGCTGCGTTACGACCGCGACCACGGCTATATCGTGTGGGTGCTGGGCCCGGCGTGCGTGTTCGACTTCGACAGCCGCAACGCGATGGCCAAGCTGATCGACAAGGGGTATTGCGACTGCATGTTCGCCGGCAACGCGCTGGCTACGCACGACCTCGAGGCGGCGATGTTCCACACCGGCCTCGGGCAGGACATCTATACCAAGAAGCTGATCGAAAACGGGCATTATCACCATCTGCACACGATCAATCTTGTGCGCAAGGCCGGCTCTATCGAGCGCTTTTTGCAGCAGCACGATCTGCACTCGGGCGTGATGGATGCGCTCATCCGCAACAACAAGCCGTTTGTGCTGGCCGGTTCCATCCGTGACGACGGCCCTCTGCCCGAGGTGATCCCCAACGTCTACGACGCGCAGGACGCCATGCGCGCCCATACGCGAAAAGCGACGGCCGTGATCTGTCTGGCGACGCAGCTGCACACCATCGCCACGGGCAATATGACGCCGGCCTACTGCGAAACGAACGGCGTGATCCGTCCGGTCTATATCTACACGGTCGATATTTCGGAATTCGCCGTGAACAAGCTGCACGACCGCGGCTCGCTGTCCGTGAAAGGGCTCGTGACAAATATCCAGGACTTCCTCGTGCATCTGGAACGGAATCTGGAATAAAGACGGAACGCGTTACATAAAAAAAGCGAAAAAAGCACTTCCTTTTTTGACGGAAAAGTGCTATACTGAATTTGATATTTTTGCGAAAAGGGGCATGATCCTATGGACACGATCAAAAAGATTTCCATTCCGCGCGCAGACTACCCGGAGCAGGTCGGCGTATCCTCGCTGGACATCCTGGAGTACATCCGCGATCTGAAGGCGTCCGATATCGAAGTGCACAGCATCATGATCATCCGAGACGGCAAGGTCGCCTATGAGACATGGCGCAAGCCGTACACGCCCGATATGCCGCACGTGATGTATTCCGTCAGCAAATCCGTCACGTCCATCGCGGCGGGCTTTGCGATCGACGAGGGATTTTTTGCGCTGGACACCAAAGTGCTGGACATCTTTCCGGAATACCGCACGGTGGATTACGACGAAAAGCTGGAGAAGATCACGGTCCGGCATCTTCTGAATATGACCGCGGGCAAGGACGTGAGCCTGCTGGCGGACAAGTCGAAGGGCAGCTGGCAGAAGCAGTTCCTGGATTCCAACTGGTATGCCGATCCCGACGACAACGAATGGCGCTACATCAGCGAATGCTCGTACATGGTCTGCGCCTGCATCCGCCGTACGACGGGCATGTCCGTGCTGTCTTTCCTCAAGCCGCGTCTTTTCGATCCGCTGGGCTTTGACCGCGTCCCGTACTGGGAGGTCGACAACGAGGGGATCGAGGCCGGCGGCTGGGGTATGTATCTGACGACCGAGGAGCTGGCGAAGATCGCGCTGTGTGTGTTCCAAAAGGGCGTGTTTGAGGGCAAGCAGGTCCTGCCGGTCGGCTGGGCGGAGCAGGCGACGGGCGTGCAGTCTTGGCCGGAACGCTATTCCGAGATCGACAACCGCAACGGCTACGGCTACTTCTTCTGGCGCAACGGCGTCGTGCCCAACTCCTACCGCATGGACGGCATGTTCTCGCAGTTCGCGGTCTGCTTTGAGGACTACAACGCCGTCGTCATCATCACCTCCTGCGAGATCCAGGAGCAGAAATCGCGCGACTGCCTGTGGCGTCACTTCCCGGCGGCGTTCCTGCCTGGCCCGCGCGACGACAAGAAGTATCAGGAGCTGAAGGATCAGCTCGTTTTGGAAACGCTCGAGGAGCTGCACGCGATGCCGCACAGCGTCCTGGAGCAGACGGTCGCCGGCCGCGAGATCACGTTCCGCAAGCCGACGCTGCTGAACGCGGTCAACTTCCCCGTGAGTATGCTGCCGCTCGCGTCCGTCTATATGTCCGCCGACCGCGCCGGCAATATCGACCATGTGTCCTTCGAGTTCGAGGAGGACGTGTGCCGCATGACCTGGAGCGAGGGCGACGTGCAGAACACGATCGTCTGCGGTATGGACGGCGAGCCGCGGTACAGCAAGATCCACCTGGCGGGCATCGACTTCACCGCCCGCTGCAGCGCCGCGTGGGAGGACGAAAAGTCGCTCGCGATCTGGTTTCGCCCGATGGAGAGCGTCTGCCAGCGCCGCTGGACGTTCGTTTTCGGCGAGAACGGCAGCGTGCAGGCGATCCCGCGGTCCAACCCCGACATCACGACGCTGGTGCAGTATCTGTGCGATTCGATGGACGATTTCATTGAGAACAAGGCCGTGTCCGGCGCCGCGAAGACGGCGGCCATGAAGCTGTACGGCGTGATCGAGCCGACGCATTACGGCAAGTTTGCCGATGCGTCTTCGGCAAAATAAACCGCGTTTCGCGAAGGAGTGAAACTATGCATCCGCTGTTTTATGCCGCGCTGGTGCTGGCGGGCCTTACGGCGCTGTTTCTGCCGTATTACTGCAAGATCGCCTATTCCGAAAAAAACAAAACCACTTTGCAGGTGAAGATGTTCCTGTCCTCGCTGTTTCTGCTGGGGGCGATCCTGTCGCTGCCGACGGCGGAGCATACGCGGCACGGCTTCATCTATCTGATGCTCTGCGCGTTTATCCTGTGTTTTGTCGGCGACTTCCTGCTGGGGCTGAGCGACCGGATGGCGATCTTCACGGCGGGGAGCCTGTGCTTTGCCGCGGGGCATACGCTCAACCTGATCGCGTTTTCGCTCGCGTCGCATCACTTCTTTCCGGACGTCAAATGGTGGAACGGCGCGGAGATCGGGACGTTCATCGTGCTGGTCTGCGTGATGCTGCTGATCTGGGTGCTCCGCAAGCCGCCGTTCCAAACGCTGTTCATCCCGCTGTTCGCCTACTATTTTCTCGTCGCGCTGGCGGCGACGAAGGCGGTCTGGTTCGGGCTGCGGATGACGGCGCTGACGCCGTGGACGGCGATGCTGCCCGTCGGCGCGCTGCTGTTCCTTTGCTCGGACTACACGCTCGGGATGCTGCGTTTCAAGGCGCATCCGAAAACAGTCGCGTTCAAGTCGTTCAGCACGGCGAGTTATTTCGTCGCGCAGATGCTGACCGTGCTGTCCATGTATTTCATCATCCGCTATCCGTGATCCGCCCGTCGGATCACGATTGTTTTTTAAACGCGATTATTAAAATGGGGGAAAAATATGGAGATCAAGAAAAAATGGTTCAAGGAAATGGCCGTCTACCAGATCTGGCCGCGCAGCTTCTGCGACGGCAACGGCGACGGTATCGGCGATCTGCAGGGCGTGCTCGGCAAGCTCGATTATCTGAAGGATCTGGGGATCGACGCCATCTGGTTTTCGCCCCTGTATCCGTCGCCAAACGCGGACTACGGCTATGACATCGCCGATTACCGCAACATCTCCGCGGATTACGGCACGCTCGAGCTGTTCCGCGAGGTGGTGGACGAGGCGCACAAGCGCGGCATCCGCATCATCATGGATCTGGTCGTCAACCACACGTCGGACGAGCACGAGTGGTTTCAAAAAAGCAAGGACAAGGACAGCCCCTATCACGACTATTATTTCTGGCGCAAGGGCAAGAACGGTAAAAAGCCCAACAACTGGAAGTCCGTCTTTGAGGGCGACGCGTGGGAATACGATCCGCAGCTCGACGAATACTATCTGCATATCTTCGCCAAGAAGCAGGTCGATCTGAACATGGATAACCCCGCCGTGCGCGAGGAAGTCAAAAACATCATGCGTTTCTGGCTGGATATGGGCGTGGACGGGTTCCGCGAGGACGTCATCACCTATATCTCCAAGCGCGAGGGTCTGCCCAACGGCGCGCCGCTGCCGGTCGGCACGGGCCTGGAGCACTACACGAACGGCCCGCATCTGCACGAGTATCTCGCGGAGTTCCGCCATGACGTGCTCGACCATTACGACTGCTTTACCGTGGGCGAGGCGCCGATGATGACGCCGAAGCTGGCGCGTTCCTTCATCGCGGAGAACGACGAGCAGGTGCTCGATCTGATGTTCCACTTCCAGCACATGGAGGCCGACTGCCTCATGACCGACTGGATCCACACGCCGTTCAGCCTGCGCAAGCTGAAGAAGGCGTTTTCTACCTGGCAGAAGGAGATGTACGGCGACGCGTGGAACGCGCTGTATATCGAGAACCACGACCATCCGCGTGCGATCGACCGTTTCGGCAGCCGCAAGTACCACAAGGCCAGCGCCAAGATGCTCGCGGCGATGTACATCTGCCAGAGCGGTACGCCCTTCATCTATCAGGGACAGGAGATCGGCATGACGAACTTCCCGTTCACCTCGATGGATCAGTTCAAGGACGTCGTGACGTTCAACAACGAAAAGGTGTTCCGCAAGATCGGCGTCAAGGACGAGCGGTTCATCAAGCTCGCGGGCAAATGCTCGCGCGAAAACGCCCGCACGCCCGTGCAGTGGGACGACAGCGCGAACGCCGGCTTTACGACCGGCACGCCGTGGTTCCCGGTCAATGAGAATTATCACGAGATCAACGTCGCCGAGCAGCAGGCCGATCCCGATTCCGTTCTCAACTTCTATAAAAAGCTGCTGCGCTTCCGCAAGGAAAACGAGATCGTGATCTACGGCGACTATACGGAGTATTACGCCGACAGCAGCAAGCTGTTCGTCTATGCGCGCAGCTACGAGGGACGGCGGATGCTGGTCGTCTGCTCCTTCACGGAGAAGCCCGTGCGCTTCACCGCGCCGGAGGGCTTCGACCTGACGAAGGCCGAGCTCGCGCTGCAAAACTACCCCGTGCCCTACAAGAGCAACGTGTTTATGACCAAGCCCTATGAGGCCAGAGTGTATATGCTGGATTAAGGCAACACCGCACAATTCGCGAGGCACGCCTTGCTCGAATCTTGTTCCGTCATGCTGCACAAAAATCTCTTGACTTGCGTCAGCAAGCCTTCGATCTTTTTGTACAACCTGACGAAAAATCTTGCTTCGCAATCCGCACACCGGAATTGTGCGGTATTGCCTTAAGTAAAACGGCACTGCACGCTTTTTTGTAAAGAACTAAAAACTATGGGAGAGCTGCCTGAGACGGCAGCCCTCCCTGTTTTTTATTCCGATAGGGAAAAACATGATGAAAACGCGGACGGACCGTCAGCCGACGGTGCGGTCCTGCAGCGCGATCCGCCGGCTCCATGCGTCGACGGCTTCGGGCGAGAACGTCTGCGGCGCCGTTTTGTAGAGCGCCGCCGTGCACGCGCCGCGCAGCAGACCGTCCACGACGGCTCCGAAAGCGGGCGGACGGCGCATACCGCGCTGTGCCTTGCCCATGAGCGCCGACAGCGTCATGCTCCCGCCGGCGCCCGCCAGGTCGGCGGATTCGACGACGCGCGCGGCAAAGAGAAAATCGACGTCCTCGGCGTCCATCCGCAGCAGCGCATTCTTGAGCCCTTCGTTCTTAGCCGTTTCGCCGCCGTACAGGCGGTGGAAATCGCGGTTGTACTGCCACAGTTCCGCGACGGTGCAGCCGGGATGTGCCAGAACGGTCTCGGCGAGCAGGCGGCCTGCGTGCAGACACAGGTCGACGCCCATGCCGTTCATCGGCGTAGTCATGAACGCGCTGTCGCCGACGGCGGCATAACCGTCCGCCACCATGCGCGTCAGCGGCCGGCGCACGGGAATCACGCCGTACTGTCCGCCGTGGACGATCTTTGTGCCCATCCACGGGTGCGTTTCGCGGAACCTTGCGAGGTGCGCTTCAAGCTGATCGGGCTTCAGCGGGTCGATGCGGCCGATCAGCACGTCCGTGCTGTCCGGGTTGGTGCAGAACCAGGACAGGCCTGCTTCGCCCGCGTGCCGCAGATATACCTCGAATGGGATCTCTGCCGCCGGGATCTCCGCGATACGCTCGAAGTACGCCCGCCACGCGTAAAACAGGTCGCCGCGCCGGGGCGTTTTTTCGATCCCGAACCGCGCCGGCAGCTTTGTGCGCACGGGGGAGAATACGCCTGCCGCGTCGATCACGAGATCGGCGGAAAGGTCGCCCGCCTGCGTGCGCAGCCCCGTGACGCGCATCCCTTCGATCAGCGGCGCGATCACCTGCGTCCCGAACAGGAACTGCGCGCCGCACGATTCGGCATGGTCGACGAGCAGCCGCAGCAGCGGCTTGCGCCACATCACGCGCTGGCGGTGCGACGCGTCGAAGCATATATCAACGTGCGTTTTGAGATCGGGACTCATAAACGTGCAGTCGCCGCGGTCGCGCCATATATCTGCGGGCAGCGCCGATTCCGCGACGCCCAGCGTATTGGTCAGCAGGGAAAAGGTGAAACGATCCTCCCAGTCGTGGCCGAGCGCGCCGCGCGCGTTTTGTTCGATGACCGTGACGCGGTGCCCGGCCTTTGCCAGCGCCGCGCCCGCAGCCAGTCCGCCGTGTCCGGCGCCTGCGATCAGAATTTGCATGATAACCTCCGAATCGGATCAGGTGTTGTTTGTTGTTGACGATGACCGCGCTTCTGCCGTGTTACGCCAAGCGGAACACGCGCCGCACGATCAGCAGCAGATTCTCAAAGCGCACGAGCAGCAGCCGGAAAAAGCTCAGTACGCCGTCCCGTGCGTTCTGCGCGTTCGCGCGCACGCCGTAACCGGGGATCGTGCCGTGGTTGTCGTCCACGCCGTCGCCGTCGAAGCCGAATTCATACAGCAGCGGGGAGAACAGCGCCAACAGGAAGAACTCGCCCGCCGTGACCGGCCCGAACACCTTGCAGCCGAGCTTCGTCAGGCTCTGCGCGATCCCGTCCTCACCGTTCTTCCGAAGCAGCGCGTTGGCGCCCTTGAGGAGGATCGCGTCGTTGAACCGCGCGAGATCGTCGTGCAGGATCAGGTTGACCGTGCGCAGCAGCAGCGTCACTTCCGTGCTGTCGAGCCCGAACGGCTCCGAGCCGGCGTAGTGCCAGGCGACCAGCTCCGTGGCGACGTCCCAGCCGTTTTCGTATGCGCTGTCCGGGATGTTGATATTGTACGCCTTGCCGAGCTCCTGTACGCTGCCTTCGCCGTACAGCGGCATGGCCAGCAGCTCGTTCAGGCGGGAGAACACGGCGTATACCGCGTCGTAATAGAAGTCGCTTTCTTTGACGCCCATTTTCTCCAGCGTCAGCGACAGCCACAGGCGGTACTCCACGCCCTTTTTGAGAAAGCCCTTCGCGTAGGCGGCGAGATCGGCGTTCATCGCGTCGATCTGCGCGTCGGAATAGCCGCGTACCGTGCGCCGCAGCGCGTCGGTGTCGATCTTTTGCACGGGAACGTCGTCATACTGCACCGTCTCGTCCGTGAAGGTCATTTCGCGGAAGGACAGCGGGAACATCGTCAGCGACGTATTCGCAAAATCATAGATCCGGTTGCCGAGCGCGCTCGTATAGACGGCGGCGTCGGAACAGTGCTCGTGCCCGGACAGCACGACGCGGATGCCCCAGTCGGCAAACAGCTCGGCCGTGCTGCGGTGGAAGCGCACGATGAAGTTGCGGCTGACGATGCGCTGCATCGGCATATGGTCGAGCAGATTATGGTGCATCATCACGATCGGGTAACGCCCGTCTTTTTTGGCGTTCTTGGCCTCGCGATGCACGAACGCGATCTTTTTCGCCGTCATGCCGTCCTCGGTGGACTTGTTGTAGTTGCAGCTGTCCAGCGCGATCAGGCGGTATTTGCTGCCGAGATCCGCGGTGTAGGAGCAGTCGTCCTCGCTGACGGTCAGCGCCCGATCGTACCCGAAGTCGGCATAGATCTCTTTGAAATCCTGCATTTCCGTGGCGCTGCCGTTGCCCAGATCGTGGTTGCCGTCGATGACGAACACCTGCTTGCCCGTCGCTTGCTCGAATGCGGCGAGCTTTGCGGCGACGGCCTCGTGCTCCTCGCGTCTGCTGCGGCCGTTGTCCGCAAGATCTCCGGCGATCAGCACATAGTCATAGTCGCTTTCGGCGCACTGCCGCAGGAACGCGTCGATGATGAAGCCGCTTTCGTCCTCCATCGCGGCGCGCCGGTTGGCGTACCAGAACAGCGGATCGTCGATCGAGCCGATCTCGGGGCCGGCGATCTCTTCACGCGGGAAATTGAAGTGCAGATCGGACGCGACCGCGATCCGCAGATCGGACGTGTCCGCCGCGCTGACCGAAACGGCGCAGACCGAAAAAGCGAGCAGTATGCTCAGAAACAGTGCAAGGATTTTTTTCATTCAAATACACTCCCCAGTCATTTTTTGCAAAAGAGGAAGAATAAATATATTATACCATAAATCGTCGTGAAGGACAACGGATTTTTTCAACGGGTACGGGCGAAGCCCGTCCGCCATGCGCGCAGCGCAATTCATGCCGCAGGTGTGCGCGGGCACGATTGCCTCTGCCGCGTTTCAGTCCTTTTCGACGACCAGCAGGCAGTTGTATTCCTCGCGGATGAGTTTTTCCGTCGGGCGGTAAAGGTCGGCCGGATTGGTGCGCAGGCAGAAGCCCGTTTCGTCCTTCGTGTACACGACCGACGAACCGCCGCCGTCGAGGTTGATCGCGTCGCGCGCGCCGAACGAGCGCAGCATGTACGCCAGATCCGCGAGCGTCGCGCCGTTGGAATAGTCGGGGATGCGCCCGTCGACCTCTAAAAGCAGGATCGTGCCGTCCGCGCAGACGCCGGCCGCCGTGCGCGGATGCCGCACATAGGCGAACGGCTCCAGCGGGCCCCATTCGCAGAGCTCGCCGCCGCGCAGGATACGCTGCAGGCCTGCCGCCGCGTGGTAAAGCTCCGGCAGCAGCTCCGGCTGTTCGGAAAGCGAAGCGATCACCGGCGTGCCGTCGCGAAGCACGCCGATGAACGGCCGCGCGCTGTCCGCGTTCGCCACGACACGGCCGTTTTTGACGCACAGCCCCGACGGGCTGCCGTCGCCGAACATATCGAAAAAGTCCGCGTTGACCGCCGCGACGACGCGCTGACCGCCCTGTACGGCCGCGTCGATCATCTGCGGCACCGTCGCGCGCACGTTCCGGCTCTCATAGCCGTCGTTCGGCGTGCCGACGTAAATGCCGGCGCGCGCCGGATCGACGTGCAGCAGAAAAGCGTGCACCGGCGCGCCGTTTTTATCCGTGCAGAAAAGGTGCCGGTAGACGACGCCGTCCGCGACCTGTTCCGTCTGTGTGTCGCGGACCGCGATCCGGCTGTCGTATTCGGCCAGAAGCGCCTGCTCGTCCGCGAAATCCGGTTCGTAAACGAAAGATTGCGTCACCCAGTCGCCGTCCGGTTCGCCGTCCAGCGCGAAAAAATCTATCGTCATGCCCTCGCGCAGCAGCGTCTGCGGCACAAAAAAGATGTGCGTCAGCCGGTCGTACGGTTCGCGGTCGTTGAACGCGTCCGCAAAGACGGCGCCTTCGACGCGCAGATGCGCCGCAAAACAGGCGCATTCCACATAGACGACGATCTTGACGCCCTCCGGCACGCGCAGATACGCGGCGCCGGCAAAGTCGCCGGCGTCCATTTTGACCGCCGAGGCAAATTCTTTTTCCAGCATCGTTATCCCTCCCGGTCCAGTATACCCGTTTCCGCCGCCGCGGTCAAGAAACTATTTTAAAATATTACTTGCAATACTGCACGGAAAATGGTAAAATACAGGGGAAGCCCTGTTGATTTTTGAAAACAGAGAGGAGTTATTATGCGTAAATCATACGATGTAATTGTGATCGGCGCGGGCAACGGCGGACTTGCAGCCGCTGCGACCTGCGCGAAAGCCGGCCTTTCCACGCTGCTGCTGGAAAGACACAACATTCCCGGCGGTTCCGCATCCTCGTTCGTGCGCGGCAGATTCGAGTTCGAGCCGTCGCTGCACGAGCTGGCCGGCATCGGCTCGCCCGAAGAACCCGGCGATATCGAGCTGTTCTTCAACCGCCTGGGCGCCAAGGTCGACTGGGTCAAGGACGAGTCCACGTACCGTCTGATCGTCCCCGCCAAGGAGGGCGATACGGACACGTTCGTCAATGAGGACGGCGTCGAGGTCACTGTGGACGTGCGTATGCCCGTCGGCTTTGAGAATTTCTCCCGCAAGCTCGACGAGATCGTTCCCGGCTCCTACAAGAGCAGTATGGAAGCGTTCAAGATGGCGGACGATTTCTTCCAGGCGCTCGCCAAGGTCGAGGACGGCGATTTCCTGCACGGCGGCCCGGACGTGGCCAAGGTGCTGCCCAACGTGATGCGCATGACGTCGCACACGATGAAGGAGGCGCTCGACGCGCTCGGTATGCCGAAGAAGGCGCAGGACATCTTCAATACCTACTGGTGCTACATGGGCTCGCCCGCGTCCCAGTTCGACTTCATGTACTTTATGTGCATGCTGCACGGCTACGTCAAAAACGGCGCCGGTATGCCGCATCTGCGCAGCCATGAGATGAGCCTTGCGATCGACAAGGTCATCCGCGACAACGGCGGCGACATCTGGTACAACTCCGAGGTGACGAAGGTCATCATGCGCGGCGGCAAGCCCGCGGGCGTGGTCGTCAACGGCGAGAAGGAGGTTTTCGGCCGGCGCTTCATCTGCAACGGCTCCCCGAACTTCGTCTGGAACGATCTGTTCGATCTCAAGGACGTGCCGAAGAAGCAGCTGCAGATGGCCAACGCGCGCAAGGTCGCCGTCAGTCTGTCGACGGTCTATCTCGGCGTCAACAAGAGCCCCGAAGAGCTGGGCTTCAAGGATTACTCCATCTTTATCGCGCCGGATTCCGATTCCGACAAGCAGTACGAGCTGTGCAAGCAGTACGGCAGCGGCTACTGCATCATCAACTGCATGAACATGGCGATCCCCGACTGCTCGCCCGAGGGCACGAGCATCCTGTTCCTGACGAGCATGACGTTCGACGACGTGATGCAGGGTGTGCAGCCGCAGGATTACAAGAAGTTCAAGAACAAGGTCGCCGAGGACATGATCGACACGTGCGAAAAGGCGCTGAACATCTCCTTCAAGCCCTACATCGAGGAGATCGAGATCGCGCTGCCGCCGACGTTCTCGCGCTACCTCAACACCCCGCAGGGCACGCCCTACGGCTATATGCTCGAAATGTGGGACAGCATGATCCCGCGCACCATCCAGTTCATGAAAGACCAGCCGTTTGACAACTTCCTGTTCTGCGGCGCTTCGCAGGAGCGCGGCGACGGCTACGGCTGCGCATACCATACCGGCGAAAAGGCCGCGAAACTGACGATCAAGGCGTTGAAGGAGGGTAAATAAGATGGCAAGTCCGATCAAAAACTTAGACGCGAAAAAGTTTCTCTCCATGCTGCCCGAGCGGCAGAAGCGCTTTGAGAAGGGCCGGCCGACGCTGCCGCCCGGCTCCGACCAGGCGCGCGTCATCGCCCGTGCGCTGCATCCCGTGCGCCAGTATCTGCGCGTTGCCGCGGTGACCGAGCGCGGCGAGGACTGCAAGAGCTTCGATCTCGTCCCCGATCCCGAACGCGGCACCGAAGCGCTCGCGTATTTCGGCGCGGGCAAATATCTGACCGTGTTCGAGACGATCGAGGGGATGCGCGTTTCCCGCGCGTATTCGATCTCCAGCTCGCCGAAGCAGTCGCTCGAGGGCAAGTACACGCTGACCATCAAGCTGGTCGAGGGCGGCCTTATGTCCCGCTACATCCTTGACAACTGGGCCGTCGGTACGGCGGTCGAGGTCTCCGCGCCGTCCGGCACGTTCGAGTATCAGCCTCTGCGCGACGCGAAAAAGGTCATCTGCCTTGCGGGCGGCAGCGGCATCACGCCGTTTTTGTCCATGGCGCAGGCCATCGCCGACGGCGACGAGGATTTTGAAATGACGCTGCTGTACGGCAGCCGCACGTGGGACAATATCCTGTTCCGTGACGAGCTGACCGCGATCGCCAAGGCGACCGATAAAGTCAAGGTCATCCATGTGCTCAGCGAAAAGACGGCCGGCCGTATGCGCAAGGGTACGGAAAAGGGCTTCATCACCGCGGAGCTTATCAAAAAATACGCGCCGCAGGACGAACCGTATTCGGTCTTCCTGTGCGGTCCGCAGCAGATGTACGCTTTCGTGGACAAGGAGCTGGAGACGCTCGGCCTTGAGCGCAAATATATCCGCCACGAGATGTTCGGCGAGTTCCACAACCCCGCGTCGCAGCCCGACTATCCGTCTGACGTGCCGGAGACGGTGCAGATCACGGTCACTATCCAGGACGAGACAAAGACGGTCACCGGTTCCACGGGCGACTCCGTGATGGCGATCCTCGAAAAGAACGGCATCGCCGTTCCGTCGCGCTGCCGCAGCGGCGAGTGCGGCTTCTGTCACTCGCACCTGCTGGCCGGCAAGGTGTACGTCCCGAAGAACATGGAGTACCGCCGCATGGCCGACCATGTGTTCGGCTGCATCCATCCGTGCTGCTCGTTCCCGCTGACGAACCTCGTTCTCAGCGTCCCGGCAGCCAGATAAAGAACGCATAACAGATAAAAGAACAGAGCTTCTCTCCTGATTGAACCGCACCCCGTCAAGAGGACAAAGAAATAATTAACAAAATATTCACAACGCGATGCGTTGTGGCACCGCAGATTCCGGTTGAAATTTTGAGGATTTCAACCGGAATTTGCGGTCTCTTATGCCGCTT